>JANLQP010000240.1:0-3603 GCA_031367895.1 Hyphomicrobiales bacterium | reverse complement strand
GGAACCTCGAAGCGGTCGCTCAGCGCCGCTTACGACCCAATGCGGGCAGCCGACCAATAAATTGTGCAGCCCGGAAACGGACACTCGACAATCCGCGTGATCCTTCGCAGGTGGTGGGGCATGTGTCGAGGCTACTCACTTTCTTGCCCGGCGGCGCGCAGACATCTCGCGCCCCATTTCTACTCGCTCGCTGACGCGCAACTGCGTGCGGGCCTCTGGATAGATCAGCGACTCCTCCAGCGCAATGTGCTCGTGCGAAAGGGCGATGAACACATCCACGCCCTCGCGCAAGAAGTCCAGGTCGTACCAGGACTGGCCGGCCGCCACGGCGTCAAGATGGGGTGAGAGCTCGAGCCAATCTTCTTCCAACCAACCATGATCCTGCTGCAGCCTCTGCACGGCCTGCACGTGTTCAAGCTTGCCGCTGGCAAGCAGCCTCGGAAAGACATGCCGTTCCTCGTCTTCGTGATGGTCATGTGCGGTGGTCGAAAAGAAGTCGACGATTTCGGCGGCCAACGCGCGCGCCTCGGGGTCCGGGCCCCGGCTCTGCAAGGCAGAAACCAGGGCGGCCAGTTTGCCGAGGGTGAAGATCGTCTGCCGATGACAAACGTCGAGCACGTTGAAGCCGTCACCGGGCGCCGCTGGATCGGGTGGGACAAGTTCATCATGTGTCGAACTCATAGCAGACTCCCGCGACAGGTCGGCGTTGATGAACCCCGATACCCATCGCCTCGTAGCAGCGTAGGCTTCGCGCGGACCACGCCCTTGACCAGGAACAACAACAAGGCCTGCGACGCCCTCTTCCGTTTGATCAAGGTGGGTCATTTGATCTGGCTCAACCCGTGACACCGCTCGTCGGGCCGAATCTCGGCGCAGGCTCGCGAGCATGGCGAACACCATCGCGCGAAGCCGCGTCGCCGCCTCGCCCTGACGTTCACGCGCGCGTTCGGACGCGGCGTTCGTGCGACACCGCACAGACAGGGAATTCAAATGGCGCGCAATCTGCCGAGGCGCGAGGGTCATCCCGCACAGACGTGCGGGAATCAGCATGAACAGTCGAGGCGATCGTCATCCATTCTCTTGATCTAAGTCATCTCAGTTCGCCTGCCGCGAGAGTCAGATAGCGGCAGCCGCCAATGGGGAACAACAGATGAAGCTCTCTACCGATGACGCCGTCCCGGTCGCAACAAGACCGCTGCAGGCGCTGCTGGCCCTGACGACACTGATACTTGCCCTTCTGCCGATGGGCGCGCAAGCCATCCCCGCATTCAACCGCCAGACCGGGCAGAACTGCGTCGCCTGCCACGCCGGCGGACAATTCCCCGAGCTCACGCCCTACGGTCGCCTGTTCAAGATGACCGGCTACACCATCGGCGAGCGCGCGCTGCCGATCTCCGCAATGGCGGTGGCCAGCCTGTCGAAGGTGGCGAACACGGCGAAGTCCGACGACCCGAGCGGCGACTTCCAGAAGAACAACCGGGCCATTCTGGCCACCGTCAGCCTGCTGCTCGGCGGCAAGGTGACGGACAACATCGGCGCGTTCGCGCAGATCACGTACGACCCTTACGCCACGCAGGATGCCAACGGCAATTTCCACGGCCACAGCAACGCCGACAACATCGACATCCGCTACGCCGATCGCTTCATCAGCGGCAAGCGCGATCTGATCGTCGGCCTCAGCGCGAACAACAACCCCTCGGTGTCGGACCCTTGGAACACCGCCGCCGCGTGGATGCAGTATGTGCCCGTGCCCAGTCCCACGAGCAGCCGATTCATCGACGGCAATGCGCCATACCCAGGCTTCGGGTCCGGTGGCAACATCGCCGGGCTCACGGCCTATGCTTACTGGAACCAGACGCTGTACGTCGAATTCGGCGGCTACGGCACGTCGCGCGGCCTGAGTTCATTCATGAGCGCCGGGCTCGACGACGCGAGCACGACCAAATTGCGCGGCATCAATCCTTACTGGCGGCTCGCGGTCAATCGAGAATGGGGGCCGCACAGCTTGATGGTCGGCACCTCGGGCATGGTCGCGCGCGTCTACGACGACCCACTGGACACATCGGACCCGGCCAGCACGCACCGATTCACCGACCTCGCTGTCGATGCCCAGTACCAGTACCTGCTCGACCCACACGCGGTGACTGCGCAACTCGTCTATACGCGCAATCACCATCGCTATCCGGCCTCGCTAGTCGACCAGCCAGCGGCGTTCTTCGACGCCACCGGAGCGGTCACGCTCGCGAACTCGAACGCAGCGGACACCAACCATGTGCTACGCGCCAAGGTGAGCTACGTGTACCAGGCCAGGTACGGCGGTGGCGTCGGGTTCTTCAATCTCACCGGGACCACCAACACGGCCAACCAGACCGCGGGCTTCGATGCGACCGGCACACTCGTGAAGACCAACGGTGCCGCCAGCAACCTGTCCGGCAACCCGGCCACGCGCGGCTGGACGCTGGAAGCGTTCTGGATGCCGATCCAGTACCTGCGCGTCGGTGCGCAGTACACGGCCTACAGCCGCTTCAACGGCGCCTCGACGAACTACGACGGCTTCGGCCGCAACGCGCGCGACAACAACACGCTGTTCCTCTACACGTGGCTGGCGTACTGAACGTCCGTGCGTCACCGCCGCCCACCAGGAGATGCCTCATGAAGTCTGCAACCCTTGCCATCGTCGCCGCGGCAGCCGCGTTATCGGTCGGATGCGCCAACACGGAACGCTCGCGTAACGTGGCGAACCCGGCGGTGTCGGCCGCCACGATGGCGCAACAGGTATGCTCGAATTGCCATGGCATGACGGGCAGCGCGGCGTCACCCAACTTTCCGAATCTGGCTGGCCAGACGGAGCCGTACATCGTCGCCCAGCTCCATGGCTTCAAGAGCCACGACCGGCGCGACCCGGCTGGCTTCGAGTACATGTGGGGCCTGAGCCGCAGTCTCACCGACGAGCAGATCGAGGGACTGGCGGCCTACTACGCGAGCCAGTCACCGGTCGCGCAAGCGATCGAAGGCGACCGCAGCAGACTCGAGGCCGGCAAGACCATCTTCGCCAGCGGTGTCGCGGACAAGGGCGTGCCGGCATGCTCGACGTGTCACGGCCCCGAGGGCAAAGGCAACGCGACGTTCCCGCGCCTGGCCGGTCAGCACGCGGACTACCTGATCAAGCAACTCTTGGTGTTTCAGCGCACCGACGAGCGGTCGGAAGGCAGCATCATGAAGACGGTCGCGCACGACCTCACGAAGCAGAACATGCAGGACGTTGCCGGCTATCTGCAGGCCTTGCCGAGTCTGTAGTTCAGCGCGGCTTCCGCGTGCGGCGAAGAACGTCGCAGCAGTTCCATCCTATCGGCCGGCATCGGTTCCGTGCCACTCGACAGACGGACAGATCGGCCCCAAAGCTGCCGGTCGTCAGCGACAGCAACTAGCCGGGAGCGGTCGGCTGCAAGGCTGCAAGTGACTTCGGTCGGAATCGTCGAGTGGGCCGCTTGCAGTCATGCCGTGGCGGGAACCTCGAAGCGGTCGCTCAGCGCCGCTTACCACCCACTGCTGTCGGTGGGCTCCACGGAATGCTGGCGGCAAAGCCGACATTGACGACCAAGC
>JANLQP010000209.1:0-6657 GCA_031367895.1 Hyphomicrobiales bacterium | reverse complement strand
TGGCTCAAGATGCCGGAGTATGCGGCCTCGAACGGGCTCGACCATAGGATTCCGCTCCCGGATTTCTATTGGACCGGTGAAACCAACATGAGGTGCATGCGCGAGGCCATCACTCAGACCAAGGAAGAGGCCTACGCACATCACATCCAGCGGCTGATGGTGACCGGCAACTTCGCGCTGCTGGCCGGCGTCTCGCCACAGGCCCTGCACGAATGGTACCTTGCCGTTTATGCCGACGCCTACGAGTGGGTTGAGCTGCCCAACACCATTGGAATGAGCCAGTTCGCCGACGGGGGGCTACTCGCTTCGAAGCCCTATGCCGCGAGCGGAGCTTACATCAATCGGATGTCCGACTACTGCGGGTCGTGCGCCTACGACGTGAAGCAGCGTACCGGTCCGAATGCCTGTCCGTTCAACGCCCTTTACTGGGATTTCATCTGGCGGAATTCGGCGATGATCAAAACGAACCCGCGCATGGCGCAGATGGTTCGCACCTACGAAAAATTCGCAGACGAGGAGAGGGCGCGCATCAAAGCTAGCGCGGCAACTTTCCTTGATGGCCTCAAACCTTCGACGACGTGGCCGTGAGCGGCTTTGAGTTTCTGGCAGCTCGGCAGCGATCCGAGCAATACTTGACATCTTCCCAAGTCCGCGACCACTTCTTGCGCCAAGCGAATGGCCGACCGCATGCGACACACGTCTTGCTGGGGAGCGTCGCTTTGCTGAAGCGCTTGGGCACCTTCACGCTCACAGATCGAACTCCGTTTGCGCGGGGTTCTTTCTCGGCAAAGACTTCCGCTTCTCTCCGGCTCGCTTAGGACGCTGGCCGGTGATCGCCATGCCGCTCTTGCGGCTTCCGTGCTTGTCCTGGATGGCATCTGTTGCTGCGTAAAAGCCAGCGCTCCGCCGAGCGCCATAAATCGTGTCTCTCGCGGCGGAGGTCGAGATTTTGAGGTCGACGAGTCGTTCCGGGTAAACGCGCCCGATGATTCGGTGAGCCGCATCGAACCGCCATGGCTCCTGCAGATGCTGGTCGGGGATATCGCTCAGCTCCGGAATCCAGCGTCGAACAAATGCTCCTGTGGGGTCCTGGTTGTGGCCCTGCTTCACGACCGAGTAGATACAATTGGTGTTGATACCCGTGGTCCCCGACTGCATCTGCGCCTGTGGCCAGTGTATGCCGCATCGATCCGGCCACCGGCTTCGCGTGACGGCAAAAAACGTCCGATGATCGACGCCTGGTAAGGGAGCCTGGTGGCTCGCCGAGCCTACCGGGCGAAGCGTTCCGCATCGGTCCGGATGCGAGTCATCATCGAGGCGAGGCCGTTCGAGCGCTGCGGAGTGAGGTGCTCGTTGAGCCCGAGTTCGCCGAAAAAGACGCGCGCGTCGGTCGCCAGGATCTCGGCCGCCGTTTGCCCCGAGTGCACCGCGAACAGGATCGCGATCAGCCCTCGGACGATGTGCGCATCGCTGTCGCCGGTGAAGTTCAGCTGCGCGTCCGGTCCCGAACCAACCGCCTCGGTCGCGAGCCAGACTTGGCTTGCACAACCGCGCACTTTGTTCGTTTCGTTGCGCTTGGCTTCGTCCAGCGGTGCCAGCATACGGCCGAGCTCGATCACGTAACGGTATCGGTCCTCCCACTCGTCGAGGACGGCGAAATCGGAACGGATCAGCTCGAGTCTGTCTTGATTGCTCATCGTCTCTGGGCCAAGTTGCAGTTAGCCCATGACCTAACACATTCCTCGTTCGCGAACCGCATTTTCGATCTCGCCAGCCGCGAGCCGCAGCCTTACTGTCGCGTCCAAACCAGTGGTTTGGTTCAAGGAGGCATGCGATGACGTTGCAGCTCGATGGCGATCTGATTTTGGCAGGCGCTGGCAATATGGGCGGCGCCATGCTCACCGGCTGGCTGCAGCAGGGCCTCGATCCCAAGCGAATCGCCATCCAGGACCCGGCGCCACCGCCGGCCATTGCGGCGCTGCTAAAGGAGAATGGCATCGCCGCCGAAGTGAAACTTGCTCCCCGCCAAGCGCCGCCCGCCGTGCTCTTGATGGCCGTCAAGCCGCAGATCATGGAAGACGTATTCCCAAGCCTGGCAAAGCTCGCCGGCCCCGAGACTGTGGTGCTCTCAATCGCCGCCGGCAAAACCATCGCCAGCTTCGAGAAACACCTGGCAAAAGGCATCGGCGTCGTGCGCTCGATCCCGAATACGCCCGCAGCCGTTGGGCGCGGCATCACTGTGGCGACGGCCAACCGCCACGTGACGGCGAAGCAGAAGGCGCTCTGCAACGCGCTGCTGGCCGCTATCGGCGAGGTCGCCTGGGTCGACGACGAAGCACTGATCGATCCGGTGACCGCCGTCTCGGGCTCCGGCCCGGCCTACGTGTTCTATTTGACGGAATGCCTGGCCGAGGCCGGAATCAAGGCCGGCCTCGCGCCGGAACTGGCGCACAAGCTCGCGCGCTGGACGGTCGCGGGTTCGGGAGAATTGCTGTTCCGATCCGACCAGCCAGCCGACGTACTGCGCAAGAACGTGACGTCGCCGAACGGCACCACCTACGCGGCGCTGCAAGTCTTGATGGCTGAGAAGGGGATACAACCGATCATGACCGAGGCGGTGCTGGCGGCGACCAGGCGCTCACGCGAGCTTGCGAAATAGGCGGGGCTTCTTATCTGAATTGCAGTCCGAAGCTCATCGCGCGAGAGACCGACATGGCCAAGACATCCAAGGCTTCGAAGCCGCCAGCCAAAGCCAAATCCGCCACGAAGGCCGCCGAGAAGGTTCCATCACCCTCCAAGGCGCTGGCGAACCCTGTCGGCTGGTTCGAGATCTACGTCGAGAATATGGCGCGCGCCCGGAAGTTCTACGAGTCCGTGTTCCAGGTGACGCTCAACAAACTCGCGGGACCGACCGTCAAGGATGCGCCCGAAACCGAGATGTGGGCGTTTCCGATGGCCATGGACCGCTACGGCGCGCCCGGCGCGCTGGTCAAGATGGGAGGCTTTCCACCCGGCCGGAACAGTGTGCTGGTCTACTTCACGTGCGAGGATTGTGCGGTAGAAGCAAAGCGCGCGAAAGACGCTGGCGGGCGCATCATGAACGAGAAAATGTCGATCGGCGAATATGGCCATATCGCATTGGCGTTCGACTCGGAAGGCAACATGATCGGTCTGCATTCGATGAAGTGAGACCGAGAGGGAGACGACGATGCTGGATCTCACCACCGACAAGGGCCGACTGATCTCGGCCGCCCTCGGCCTCGCCGCCGAGAAGCCTTGGGCGCAGGTCACGCTCGCCGACATTGCCGAGCGTGGCGGCGCGACGCTGGTGGCGCTGAAGGCGCAGTTCGCGTCGAAGGGTGACGTCATCGCGGCATTCACCACGCTCGTCGACGACGAAATGCTGCGGCGGGCGCCGCGCCGGGCAGAGAGCCAGTCGGCGCGGGATGCGCTATTCGAAGTGATCATGAGCCGCTTTGATGTGCTGGAGCCTTTCAAGGGCGCGCTGAAGTCGATCGCGGGAAGCGGTCTGCCGGAACCGCAGCAGATCGGGCGTCTGCTCTCGACGCAAGGCTGGATGCTGGAAGCCGCCGGCATCAACTCGGGCGGTATCGATGGCGGCATGCGCACCGCCGGCCTCGCCACCATCTACGCTTCTGTGTTCCGCGTCTGGCTCGACGACGAGGATGCGGGCCTGGCCAAGACCATGGCCGCACTGGACCGGCGCTTGCGGCGTGGCCAGCGCACGCTCGAACGCGTCGACGACGTCTGCAAGGGCGTCGAACGTTTCGCGTCCGGGATCATCGGCATCGTCCGTGGCGGTTTTGGCGCGGCAAAGCCCTCGGCGCCGCCAACCGCTGCGAGCCCCGCGCCGTCGCCTGGTCCGGGCGTCTGATCTCTTCCCCCCGCTGCACGCGTCAATTTCGGAGCCAAGCCATGCCCATCAACGCCACGGGCGAGCGTCCCGGCCCGATCACCTTCGACGATTTCCAGAAAGTCGATATCCGCGTTGGCACGATTGTCGACGTTGAGCCGTTTCCGGAGGCGCGCAAACCGTCGCTGAAGCTCAAGATCGATTTCGGCCCGGCGATCGGCATCAAAAAGAGTTCTGCCCAGATCACCAAACATTACCCCATCGAGACGCTCGTTGGTCGGCAAGTTGCCGCCGTCGTGAACTTCCCGCCGCGCCAGATCGGCAAGTTCATGTCCGAGGTGTTGACCCTCGGCTTTCCCGACGCTGCAGGCGAGGTCGTGCTGATCGGCCCGGGTCACAAGGTGCCGGACGGCGGGCGGTTATTTTAGTCGCAGGCTCGCCGCCGTCGCGGCGCCTAGACCTCCAGCACCACGCGCCCGCGTACCCTGCCTGCCAGAATCTCCGGCGCGAGCTTCGGCGCATCGGCGAGTGGCCGCGTCACCGTCATCGCGTCGAGCAACCCCTTGTCGAGATCGCGCGCGAGGCGGTTCCACGCCTCGATGCGCTTGGCTTTCGACGCCATCACGCTGTCGATGCCGGCGAGCGTGACGCCGCGCAGGATAAACGGCGCCACTGATGCCGGAAGGTCCATGCCCTGCGCCAGTCCGCAAGCCGCGATCGTGCCACCGTAGCGTGTGCTTGCAATCGCGTTGGCCAGCGTCGTGCTGCCGACCGAGTCGACGACGCCCGCCCAGCGCTCCTTCGCCAGCGGCCGCGCCGGGCCTCCGAGTTCCGAGCGGTTGATGATCTCCTTGGCGCCGAGTTGTTTCAGGTAATCCGCTTCCTCCGGTCGCCCGGTCGAGGCGATGACGTCGAAGCCGAGCTTGCCCAGCAGCGCGATCGCGACGCTACCGACACCGCCGGCGGCACCCGTCACCAGCACCGGTCCCTTCACGGGCGTGACGCCGTTCTTCTCGAGTGCCAGCACACACAGCATCGCCGTGTAGCCGGCCGTGCCGATCGCCATCGCCTGCGCCGGTGTGAAGGCGGCAGGTTTCGCCACCAACCAGTCGCCCTTGACGCGCGCGACCTGGGCGTAGGCACCAAGATGCGTCTCGCCAAGTCCCCAGCCGTTGACAATGACCTCGTCGCCGACCTTGTGCTCGGCAGTGCTCGAGGCGGTAACTTTGCCCGCGAAATCGATGCCCGGCACCATCGGCCAGCGCCGCACCACTGGTGCTTTACCGGTCAGGGCCAGACCGTCCTTGTAGTTGAGTGTCGAATGGCTGACTGCGACAGTGACATCCCCGTCCATGAGATCGCTTTCGCCGATCTCCGTCCAGTTGAGTGCCTGTCCCTGGTCGCTCTTCGACAAAACGAACGCACCGAACCGCTGCATCACATCCTCGCTTAGCAAAATCTGTTCATATCTCGAGGGACATAAGCCCCAGGCGCCCGGCTGTCGAGGGTCGCACTGTGGCTAAAAAACGATGACTCATCTTGCTGCGGGCAACAATCTTCATCAGATTCGCAGGATTGAAGACTGTATCGGCCAGGGTGTCGCAGATCGCGAGTGCTGGTCCTGACCTGCTCCCGGCTAAAGATCAATTAGGCGACAACTCAGGTCTGATTAATGGCAAAAGCCATTTCAGGCCATATATATTGCGGCCAACCAGCGGCCGATCCGCGACGGCACACAATAGATTGACCGAATACTTGTATTGACCACACCGATGCCGTGCCGCATCACTGAACACGTCGCCTGTATCCTTCCGAACTATAAGAATTTCGTCTTCATCGTATAAGCGAATATTGCGCTGCACAATCATTTTCCCCTTGAAGTATTTCCTAACAGACCCTTAATCTCTGACGATAGGTGCAGGCTCGCTTGCGCCGATCACTAAAGCTGCCGGTCCCCCGGCAAGGAGGCAACGATGGAACTCAAGATGAGGCTGAACGTGCTCGCCGCGGTCATGTCTTTCGCTTTCCTCGCTGCGATCGTGTTTGGGATGGTCTGAGTCGAAGTGCATCCTGCGCAGCATCGACGTCTCGGGAGAGGCGATAGATTCTGAAAACTGGTAAAGGCGCGGGCACCCCCTGCGCCTTTTTCCATGCTACCGACCTGCTCTATCGCTGTTGGCCGTGCGTGAAGCCTGTAGTGCAATCATCAATCCGGCCCCTCATTGAAGTATTGCTTGCGCCGGACGCCCGGAGGCCCTAGTTAGGCGTCGCATCGGTGGTCAGGAAACTGCCCGCTGACATGTCCCACTTTTGGATCGGGGCCGTAGCTCAGCTGGGAGAGCGCTTGCATGGCATGCAAGAGGTCAGGGGTTCGATCCCCCTCGGCTCCACCAAAGACGCCTAAGCCATTGATATTCCAAAAAGTGCCCTAGAATCAGGGGCTTGTTAACCGGACTGCTACGGCCAACTGCTACGGTCGGAGCATGAAAACAGTGGTTCTCTTTCCAGGCGTCTTCCGGCGCGGCAACACGCACACGCTGCGCATCCACGTCCCCAAAGACATCGTTCAGACCTATGCCAATGGTCGGCGTGATTTCTGGATCGCGCTGGGCACGTCGGACCCGGCAGATGCCAACGAACTCGCGAAGATCAAGAAGGGCGAGTTCGCTCTCGCATTCAAGGCGCATCGCCGTGACTCACAGAAGGCCAAGGGCGCCGTTTCCACGGTCGGCAGGCCACCAGTAGCCATCGACATTCCGCGCCTCTCTGCGACGCTCTCGCAG
>JANLQP010000196.1:0-3441 GCA_031367895.1 Hyphomicrobiales bacterium | reverse complement strand
GCCTCGACGCCCGCGCCCTTGCACGAGCGGCACTGAGGCCGGGGTCAAGCGCCAGCGTTCGAGGGACCGTGTGGCGCTTGACCCCAACCGCCGCCGTGCGACTTGGGGCTAAGGGTTCGAGGCCGCATCGGGCGGCGTCAGGAGGACGATTTTCTGCGCGGCTCCAGCTGACTGATTGCACTCGCGGGGCGCGTCAGTCAGGCCACAAGGCGGGCGCGGTCGCCACAAATTGTGGGACGATCAGGGCGTAGCTCTCCCATCTCGTCTCAAGTCCCGGGATCGCCGAATAGCTGCGTCAGCTGTACTGGTCATCGGTGGGTGTTGTGGGGGCGGGGCAACCGTCGCTTCCGTTAACTGATCGACGCCAGTGGCTTCTGGCAGAAGATGCGCAAGAGCCTCGGCAGCAAGCGCAAGGAGCTGAGCCCCGCGCACATCGAGGAAATCACGCGGCTGTTCGGCAGGTTCAAGGACGTGACGCGCGACGGCGTTCCGATCAGCCGGACTTTCAAGGACACCGAGTTCGGCTATCGCACCATCACGGTCGAGCGGCCGGAGCGCGACGCCAAAGGCAAGATCGTGTTCGGGACCAAGGGTAAGGGAAAAAGCAAACCTGTGCCGGACTCCGCCCTGCGTGACACAGAGAACGTGCCGCTCAACGAGGATGTCGAGACGTATTTCAAGCGTGAGGTGCTGCCGCATGCCGCCGACGCCTGGATCGACCACGACAAGACCAAGGTCGGCTATGAAATCCCGTTCAACCGGCACTTCTACGTGTTCAAACCGCCACGTCCGCTCAAGGACATCGACGCCGAGCTGAAGGGCGTCACCGACCGCATTCTGACCATGATCGCGGGGCTGTCGAAATGAGCAGCAATCTGCTGCCCACTTGTCTCGTCCTGGTTCTGGCCACCCAGCTTTACGGCAACCCAGCAAACTGGTAGGATGGTTGTATGAAAACCACCATAGACTTACCTGATGAACTGGTGCGCGAAGTGAAGCTGCGGGCGCTCATGCAGGGCCGCACGTTGCGGGATGTGGTCGCCGACTTCATCCGCCAGGGCCTGGGCCAAGGGCCAGACAAGTCTGCGCCGAAAGAAGGACCGCCGGCGGGCTCGAAAGTATCGGTCGGGGCCAACGGCTTGCCGGTCATCATCTGTCGCGCCGACGCACCCGCGAGCCGGATGACTGCCAAGGACCTGCTCGACCTCGAACAGCAGGCACAGGCGGCGGAGGATATCCGCAATGCCGGGCGCTGCGGCGCGACACAAATGCATGGCTGGCGGCGATCTTCACCAGCCATCCGTTCCACTTGGCCGCGCAATCTGCATTGCAAGCAGCCAGCCCGTCCGAGCCCGCCGTTTTCTGCCGGTCGACCCAACAGAGTTTTTTGCGGCTGGTGTCGACGCCCGCACTGTTGAAGGTCTACGGCGCGCCCCATTCGACGAATGGCGGCATGACCAATCGTGACGCATTGGCCGCCCTTGCTGCCTTGCAGGCCCTGCGCCAAGTGCGCGTGGCCGACGAGCCACCGGGCGTGTTCGAGCTTTGGTGCCGGTTCGCGGATCTTGGCACTGCATCGCCCAAAGTGTGGATGGACGCCTACCTCGCCGCGTTCGCCGTCGCCGGCGGTTTGCGCATGGTCACGCTGGATGGCGATTTCAGGAGCTACACCACCCAAGGTCTGACGCTCGACCTGATTATGCCGGGAGCCTCGACATGAGCAGCATGAGCGAGTGCATCCGGTTTGCCGCCAAGGTGTACCCCGACCAGCTATTTGGTCAGCAACGACGGGCTGACCGTCTTCGACATCGCCTGATTTGGCGGGCTCGAACGCCATCAGCTCCGCCATATCCTGCCGCAGATCGAGACGCTCTATGCTTACCTCGATTTGCACAGCCCGCTTAATTCCTGCACTGGAACCGGTCAGCGACCGATTGTTGAAACGCTACAAGGGCGCGCAAGAGGCTCTGAGAGCTGCCAGGGAGAATTCGGACGAAACCGCAGCGACCGCAGCCCAAGACGAGTTGAACGCGCTCATACTGTTCAAGGGCGACATGGGCGCGTTCGTTCGGCTGTTTACATTCCTGTCGCAGATCTTCGATTACGGCAACACGGCCATCGAGAAGCGCGCCATCTTCTACAAGCGGCTTGTTCCCTTACTGGAATTCGGCCGCGAACGCGACGGCATCGACCTGTCGAAGGTCGTTCTGACCCATCACAATCTGCGGAATTCCGGCAAGCGCACCATGCCGCTCAATGAGGGCGACACGCCCAAGCTGGCGCCGATCACCGAGTCCGGCAGTGGCAGCATTCAGGAAAAAGAGAAAGCCCTGCTCAACGAGATCATCGAGAAGGTGAATGGCCTGTTCGAGGGTGAACTGACCGACCAGGACAAGCTAGTCTACGTAAACAACGTCATCAAGGGGAAGCTGCTGGAATCAGAGACGCTGCGGCAGCAGGCGGCCAACAACACCAAGGAGCAGTTCAACAGCTCACTTGAGGCCCGCTGCCATGACAACACCGGCTGATGTCTTGCCAGAACTCGCTGAAGCTGATGCGCCAGCATCGGTCATAGCCGTCTATGCTGGGCTACGCGCCGGCTCCGCTTCGCCCATTGCCGCACTGATATGGCGCCATATTGCGACGCATCCTGGCGTGATCGAGGAATGCTGGGCGTCGCTTGAGCCGCGGGCAACTGCCTGAGACGGCTTGGCGCGTCGCACGCGAGACGGTGCCGCAGGCACTGCTGCCACGCATCGAGCCGCGAGCGCAGCGGCTGCTCGGCATCACGGAGGACGACGCAGTAACGATAGGAGCTGTGGCCGAGGCCTACAATCGCGCCAATCCAGCAAACCTCCTTGGAATTCTGACATTGCTCGCGCGTATCGCGACAGACGAACCGCCCGTGGCTTCGTCTGTCGCCCGCTGGTCGCCGCCGACGGCGATCACGCGTTCAATCCCACGCATGACCCCACCAGCTGAAATGAGCGCGGACCTGCGCTGGCTATTGAACGACCTCCGGTTCGGCGACCGATCACAGCTCGATACCGTGGTGCCCAGCCTCTATCGGCACCTGACGGACTGGCCCGCGTATTTGGCGGTACTGCACATTGCACTCGCGCCACGCTTCTGCGACGGCGCACTGGAGACCAACGCGGCGCGCGTCGAACGCGCGATGGCCACCGAGGCGGCAGCTCTTGCCCGTCAAATTCGATCAGCGCCGAAACTTGCCGATAAGCCGGAGCTGCAGGCCACCATGCGCCGCTTCACCAGCGGCTTCATCCCGATGATGATCGTCGTTGGTCACGCGATCGCAGAGCAGTTAGAATAGCGCATAACCGTCGCGACGCAGAGATTGCGGACCTCGACGCTGAGCATTCGGCAACTTCAGAAGTCGGCCGAAGCCCCGTCGTGAATACCCAGCTGCCGTCGGGATGCCGG
>JANLQP010000194.1:0-2617 GCA_031367895.1 Hyphomicrobiales bacterium | reverse complement strand
TGCAATGGCCGGACGACGGCTGACACGCCGCCGGCCCGCATGCCGGCCCCTTGAGTTCCCCACACCGCGCCGGCCCGATCCTCGGGCCGGCGTTTGCGTGTCTGGGGGCGTTTGAGTTTGAGGAGACCGACCCATGAAGACGCTCGTTCTTGCGAACCAGAAAGGGGGCGTCGGCAAATCCGCCGTCGCCACGCTGCTGGTTCACTACTTCGCGCAGCACGGCCAGCGCGTTCTGGCCATCGACCTCGACCACCAGGGCAATTTCAGCAAGCCGCTGCGCATGTCGGAGCGTGCCGCCGTGGCTGCGCGCACGGCCGACGTGTTGATGACCGGCAGCGTCGGCAGCTTGCCGCCAAAGCCCTTCGTGCTGGTGCCGAGTGACCGGGCGCTGCTGGGGCTGGAACGACAGCCCGCCATGCACACGCCGTTCGCGCGGGCCTTTCGCGCGTTCCTCGCCAGCGCCGATGCGCAGTTCGACGTGTGCGTGATCGACACGAATCCGAACCCCGACATCCGGCTGATTGCCGCGCTCGCATCGGCCGACTTCGTGCTGTCGCCGATCCAGCTCAACCAGGAGGCGATGGACGGGGTCAACGGGCTGTTGAATCACGACCGTGTCGGCGTGCGCAAGATCAAGGCGGTGCTGAACCCGAAGCTGCAATTGATCGGCCTTCTGCCGACGATGGTGGAGCCGACCCCGTTCCAGAAGGCGAACTTCGTGCAGGTGATCCAGCAGTACCGCGCGCTGATGATCCAGGTCGGCACCGGCCCCGGCGAGTTCGCGTTCGTGCCGCGGCGTTCGGCCATTGCCGAAGCCCAGGCGAGCGGCGCCGTGCTGTGGGAAATGAAGAAGACCGCCGCGCGCGATGCGTGGAAGGAAATCGAACCGGGCATCGCAAGAATCGCCGCAGTGCTCACCACCCGGGAGAACGAGCATGCCCCTGCAGCTTGACGACCTGGCCGCGCTGGACGAACCCGCGCCGGACTCGGGCGGACGGCCGATGCTGCTGCCGCTCGACAGCATCGATGAAGACCCCGAGCAGCCTCGCCACGAGTTCGATGCGAACGGCTTGCTGGAACTGGCCGCGACGATCCGTGACCGTGGCGTGCGACAGCCGATCTCGGTGCGCCCAAATCCCCAGGAGGTCGGCCGCTGGGTGCTCAACTTCGGCGCCCGTCGCTTGCGTGCGTCCAAGCTGGCCGGCCTGACCGAGATACCGGCCTTCATTGACACCACCGCCGACAACTACGACCAGGTGATCGAGAACGAGCAGCGCGAGGGGTTGAAGCCGCTGGAGATCGCGCTGTTCGTCCAGAAGCGCCTGGCCAGCGGCGACAACCAGGCCGAGATCGCGCGCCGACTCGGCAAGAGCCGCCAGTACGTGACGCTGGCCACCGCACTGATCGAGGCACCCGACTGGCTGCTGGACGCCTATCGGCAAGGCCGCTGCAAGGGGATGACCGAGCTCTACGAACTGCGACGGCTGCATGGCGAGCACGCGGAGCAGGTCGAGACCTGGGCATCGGGTCGAGAGCCGATGACGCGCGAGCGGATTGCGACCTTGAAGCGCGAGCTATCACAGCCTTCGCTCGAATCCATCGACTCGGTGCCATCCTCGCCGATGGGTGCGGTCGAGCCGGTTCAACAGGTAGAGCCGAGCGAGCTCGATGCTGCGGCTTCGTCGGTGGCTGGACGCGGGATGCGACACCAGCAGACAAACCAGCGCCTGCACGTCGAGTTCGACGGTCAGGACTTCCAGCTTGTGGTGTCGGTGGCTCCGGCCCAGGAAGGCCACCTGTACGTGCGACCGCTTGCGGGTGGCCCGCGCCGGCTCGCGCCTGCCTCGGCCTTGAAGCTGCGCGGCTTCGTCGGCCGCTGATCCCCTCGCACCTGTTGTCAAGCTGCTTGACAACTCGGCCGCCAAGCCCCGGCTTGGCGATGATTCTTCGCCCCAAATCATCGGTCAGTTGACCTCGATTCGAGACGAATATGAATGCATAGGTGAGTGCAGGGATAGGCGCGGTGGCGCCGTTGTCGGACACGCTTCGCATGTCAGGAGGCTCGGGAATGACACCCTCGTCGAGAGATCGAATCAGCGTCGACTTGCGCGGCTTGAAAGCCCCGCTATTCGAGCGGGCTCGGGTCCGAGGCGTCTCGCCTTCGGGGCTGGTCCGTGACGCATTGATCGAGGCCCTCGGCCAGACCGAACCGTCGAGCCTTGATCGCGTTACAGCAGGCGCCCGGTTGCCGACGGAGGACCGGGTGAGGCTGTCGCTGCGTATGAGCCGCGAGGAGGCCAGAGCCACCCTTGCGGCAGCTCGGCAAGCCGGGCTGGCTCTCGGCGCCTACGTGGCGGACCTGGTGGCAGGCGTGCCCGCGTTGGTCAGTGGCGCCAGCCGCACCGAGCACATCGCCGCACTGATCGCCTCCAGCGCCGAACTCTCGACTCTCAGCCGCGACATCCATCACCTGACATCGCTGCTGCGTCAAGGCAATGTGCGCGCCGCGCAGGAGTACCGCGAGCGGCTCGACACGCTGGCCGGCGACGTGCGCAGCCACCTGTCGCTGGCCTCCGGCGTGTTGGCCGACCTGCAGCCGCGCAGCCACCGTGCCGAC
>JANLQP010000081.1:0-18360 GCA_031367895.1 Hyphomicrobiales bacterium | reverse complement strand
AACGCCACGTTGAACCAAGTCGGCGTACTCGACAGTTCATCGCGCGTGGCGCGCCGCATCGGGCGGCGATACGGCATTCCGGTTTTTCTGAAGACGTTTGGTACTGACGTCGCTTACGCGGTGACGCAAGGCGGTCAATCGACGACTGTCATGGTATCGCCCGATATCACGCGGCGGATGGCTAAGGTTGCGAACATTGCCGGTGTGGCGTGGTCCGCCGATGAAGCGAGTTATCGGCCGACCCTGTTCGCGCAAGGTGCGCCTGTACCGGCTGTCCTGTTCCCCTATCGAAATCGCCGGGTGGCGTCGCATCATAGGACTCGGGAGTACACCCAAGTTGTGTCGCCTTAGCTCGGCAGCAAGCAGCCCGGCGCTGCCCGCTATGTGACGCCCTGGAGCCCCGATTTCAAGTCGCCGAACCATGGTTGATCAAGTGGCGAACAAGTTGATCGAAATATGCTGCTGGATCTTTCGTGAAGGCGCGGGGCAGGAGCGGATTGCGCAGCAGGTTGACCTCGACCGCGTCCAGCCCTTTCTCGCTGGCCAACTCGAACGCGGCAAGGGCCTTTTGCGACCGCTCCTGCGCGTCCGCGAAATCCAGAAAATCGAGACTTCGGCCTGGCCGGAAGTAGGTGAACCAAACCCGTGGCCGCAGACAGAGCCGACGCATCAACGGCCAGTCGAACGCCGTCAAGGCCTGCGCGATGGCGGGGCCGACAATGCGGCTCTGCTGCCATCGGAAGTATGACTCGTAGAGCGATTTCAGCTCTGCGTCGGCAAGCCACGCCCCGGTGCGGCCCTTCTCGAGTGCGTCCAGCAACTGCGACAACAACGGTTCGGGCATCCCGGCCGTGATCAAGGGATGCCGCCCGAGGATGGGAAGGCAGTGCACGAGTGCGAAAGTCTCGATCAACACTTGCCGGTTGATCGACTTGAGTGCATCGACGAATTGGGCATAGGCCGCGAGACGACTGCTGCGCGAACCACCATTTGCGAAATCGGCGATGCTCAGAACCTCGGCGACAGTTCGCCCGGCAATCAGATACCAGCGTGCCCAAAGCGCGCCGTGTGCTGCAAGCAGCGGGAAAACAAAGTTCCCGCCGGAATGCCGGTAGAGGTAGTGGTACGCGATTGCATGCTGGACCAGATCGCCCGGCCCACCAGCCAAGCGGGCCGCGTCTTTTCGGGCGATCTCCAGAATAGCCTCCGGGGCCACACCGCTATCGCGAAGTCGTTGGTAGTCTGCAAGCAGCGCCATGAGCAAACCGGGGTTGTCAATGTGTGGACACCAGCGCATCATCGTATACGTAGATGAAGAATGCGTTCGCCATGTGCGAACAGGGGTGCACGACGCGCCGTTGTAGAACGATCGCGGCGTTAGATCGGCCTCCCGGTCGCCGCTGTCTCCCGCCCCTTTTTCTGATCCAATGTCGATACCAAACTCAAAGCCCTCGATCTTCGAACTTACCGCTCCGATGAAGCTACGCAGGACAGGCAACCCACGACGCGTCACGTCCGTCGCCTTTCCCATACCGTCGAGGTCCAACAGAACTTTTCGGAGTGGCGGTACGTCGTCTTCGCCTGTTTGAGGATTTCATCACGACCAGCAAGCTCAGGTCGTCCCTGCACCAGGCGCGAAGGGGTTCAAGTCTTCGTCCATCTATAGGCACCTTATCGATCTTACCAATGCTACTCTTTCAAGAGATAAGATAAGTAAGGTCGCTTTGAATTGCATGCGTCATCATTGCCACCATCAACTCTGGTGGCCCCGTCGTTGACGCAGCTTGTGCCTGGCGCATAATCCGCGCCCGAACGTCGCCGATAGATTTCAGGATATCTCCCATGTCGTCACTCACGGGCCGCGTCGCGGTCGTCACCGGCTCGGCCATGAACATCGGCCGAGCCACCGCGCTCATGCTTGCCCGCGAGGGCGCAAAGGTCATGGTGCATGCGAAAAGCAACGCAGCCGGCGTCGAGGAGACGAAGGCCTTGATCACTGCCGCCGGCGGCCAGGCCGACGGGCATCTGGCGGATCTCTCGACCGAGGCCGGCGCCGCCAGTCTGATCGATGCTGCGGTCAAGCGCTTCGGCAGCCTCGATATCCTGATCAACAATGCCGCCATTCGCCGCAATACGCCGATTACCGAGATCAGCTACGCGGAATGGCGGGAAGTGCTGGCCTCGAGCCTCGATTGCGCATTCCTGGCCACCCGCGCCGCCGTGCCACACATGATCGCCGGCAAATGGGGCCGCGTCGTCAATCTCGGCGGCATCTCGATGTTCATCGGTACCGCCGGCCGGGCGCACGTGTCCGCTGCGAAGGCCGGCATGGTCGGCATGTCGCGCGCGCTGGCGAGCGAACTCGGCCCGCACGGCATCACCGTCAATGTCGTGGCCCCCGGCGTCATCGACACGGTGCGGGGTGGCGCGGCGGGCGCACGGCCCAGCACATCCACGGCCTCGCCGGTCGGACGCGAGGGGCGGCCCGAGGAGATCGCGCACGTCATCACGATGCTCTGCCGTCCCGAGGGCGGCTACACAACGGGCCAAACGATCGAGGTAAACGGCGGCAGCCACTTTATTTGATGCAACACTCGGCAAAAAATCGCCATGAGTGTCGGGTCAAGCGTCGTGATCGCGGAGCGGATGCTGCGCATCGACGCGAAGCCGTGCTCCGCAAGGACGCAGTCGCACGACCCAACATAACTTGCTCCGTACGTAGTTGTTGGGTCGCGCGCCGGCCACGGAGCTTTGCTCCGTGATCGCCGCTTGACGCCAACCTACCTACACCCCGCGCACCTTCTTCCGCTGGAAAATGTGCCAGGGGTCGGGGAACTCAGCCACCGGGATCTCGATCAGTGACGGGCCGTCGATCTTCAGTGCCTCTTTCATGCGTCCACGCAGGCTCGCCGGGTCGGTCGCGCGCATGGAGGGAATGCCGAAGCTTTCGCCGAGCTTGACGAAGTCCGGATTCTTCAGATCGCTGGCGATGACGCGGCCATCGTAGCCGAGTTTCTGCAGGCGGCGGACATTGCCGTAGGCGTTGTCCGTGAACACCAGCGAAACCACGGGAATGTTGTATTTCGCTGCCGTCGCCAGCTCCTGCACGCCGAACATGAAACCGCCGTCGCCCGAGATCGAGAACACGCGCTTGTCGGGTTTGGCGACTTGGGCGCCGAGCGCCACGTTGAGGCCCCAGCCGAGCGTGCCCTGGAAGCCCGACGCCAGGTAGGTGCGCGGCGCATAGACCGGATACATGACGCGGCTGCAGTAGGACACTTGCGTCAACTCCTCGACGACGATGCCGTCCTCCGGCACCTCGGCGCGGATCGCGTCGACCCAGGCCTTCTGCGGCGCCAACGGTACCAGCTCCTTGTCCACCTCGGCGTTTATCGCGGCCATCTCGTCCTTGCGGCTGGCGCGCTTCGACAGATGCTTTGGCAGCCGCTTGATCAGTGCGGCCAGCGCCTCTTTGGAGTCCGCGACGATCCCGATATCGGGCTTGCGGATGCGCCCGAGCCGCGTCGGATCGAGGTCGATGTGGATGATTTTCATGTCCTCGTCGGTGCCCCAGTCGTGCTGCTGGTGCAGCCGGGTGCCGACGCCAAGGACGACGTCGGCCGTCTTCCAGAGACGATAGCCGCCGGTGACGCGCTGCGAAAGATAGTGCCGCTGATCGAGCACGCCGGCGCCCGTGCGAAAGGTCATGACGGGCGCTTGCAGCATTTCCGCCAGTTGCTTGATCTCGGCGCTCGCTTCCAGCGCTCCTCCACCCGCCGAGATCATCGGCCGCTTAGAGTTGGCGAGCAGCTTCGCCGCCGCCTGGATCTGATCCTCGTCGATGTCAGGCGTTTGCCGCTTCACCGGGTCCGCCTCAAAGGCGACTTCGGCGGCCTGCTTCCACATATCCCAGCCGCACTCGATGCCGACCGGACCGGGCGCGCCGGAAAGCAGTTGCCGGAACGCCTCGCGCGCCTTGCCCGGAGCATCCTGCGGTCCGTCGATGTGCGCCGCCCACTTGGTCAGCGTCTTCATGATGCCGAGCTGATCGGGGATCTCGTGCAGGAAGCCGAGCCCTTTGCCGATCTGCTTTTCGAAGATCTGGCCGGAAATGGCGAGCAGCGGCACCGTCAGCGATTGCGCGGTTGCCAGCGCCGTCGTCGTGTTCAGGAAGCCCGGCCCCGGCACCACGCAGTAGGCCTGCGGCTTGCCGGTGGCGAGCGCGGCGCCGAGCGCCATGTAGGCCGTCGCCTGCTCGTGGCGCGCGTTGACAGGTTTAATGGCGCCGCCGATGCGGGCGAGCGCGTCGAAGAAATCGTCGTTCTGCACGCCGGGAAGGCAATAGAGCGTGTCGATGCCGTTGGCGATCATCGTTTTGATGACGCTTTCGGCGCAATTGAGCTTCTGTAAGTTCGTTGCCATCGCGCGCTGCCTCTCCTCATGGTCTCCGCGCCCGAGGTTACAGGGCTTTTCCCCGTCCGGGGAGGGCCAAGGCGGCAGTTGCCGTGATCTCGTTCCCTGGCGATTGCTTGATCTCTATTGACGCTGACTGGCTCTGCCGGAGGCATCATGCCGACGCGAACCGACGAAAGTACTTCGAATGCGACAAGCAAAAGCGCAGCATTTGCAGTTCGGGCCGGGATCGGTTATCACTCGACGTGGCCAAGCACCCGTAGCTCAGCTGGATAGAGTGTCGCCCTCCGAAGGCGAAGGTCGTAGGTTCGAATCCTACCGGGTGCGCCACTTCGGAACAAAAGTGCGAACCCTCGATACGCCAGTGGGGGACGCAGTCGTGCCGGCCGTAATGCACTGTTCCAAGCCAGTCGTACCGGCCATAACGTACTGGTCCAAGCCAGCGGCACCGGCCATAACGTACTGGTCCAAAACATCTTTTCTGCCAAACAAGCGAATTGCATCTTCGTCGACTTCGACGATCGACGACAACCGTACCGCGACGAGGTCGTTGCCGATGACTTTGACGCCGATGGGCGTGCGGATGCCCGTCGCCAGCATATCGATGCGTGCCTTGATCGGGATGGTCCGCGCGTTCGAGACGCCGGGAAACTGGAGGGCCTTACCCCTCTCCTGAATCAGGCTGTCAACTGGAACGCCTTTTCGCCACACGCTGGGTGGTCCGAGGTTGATGATGGTCTCGAACATTTCCGTCGGTGCCGGATCGGTCGCGGTGCCTGCGCGACCGGCTTTTCCGAACACGCTTTCGACTTGGGGGAACGTCTTTAATGGATCAACCGGCCGAAACGATTTCCACGAATGCGACAATCGACAGGGCGGCGAACGTCAGCCAAAGCGTGGTGCGGCCACGTTTCGTCGTGCCGGCAAAGCCAAGGATCAGCAGGCTGGCAAGCACCGCGGCCGACGCAAGGTTGACGGCGCTGAGGCCATAAAGGCTGATCACTTTGCCGGGCAGGTACTGCAAATCGAGACCGGCTGCGAGCCCAAGCCCCGCGAGGAGCCCCCCGAGCATGCGCGGCCAGAAATCGTCCGACGGCACCGGAAATCCCATCACGCGTGACAGCAGACGCGGGGCGATCAGCAGCGGCAAGCCAACTCCAAGTTTCAGGGCGATCTCCGCCAGCAGCAGATATTGTGCGTTCATGGCGGCGTGATCCCGATCTCGCGTCTCAGCCGGCGAGCACGGCAGGCTCGGGCGCGGTTTTGCCGAGGATCATGTCGGAGGCCTTGTCGGCAATCATCATCGTTGCTGCATTGAGGTTAGCCGACAGCATCGTCGGCATGATCGAGGCGTCGACGACGCGCAACCCTTCGAGGCCATGCACGCGCAACTGGTCGTCGACGACAGCTTGGCGATCACTCGCCGGGCCCATGCGGCATGTGCCGGCGGGATGGAACGTCGTCGTTGCCCGCTCCTTGGCGGCGCCGAGCAGTTCGCTGTCCGACTGCACCTTCGGGCCCGGGAAGTCCTCGCGCTCGTAATAGGGCTCGAGCGGTTTCGAGGCGAGGAGGCGGCGGGCCAATCGCATGCCGGCGAGCAGCACGCGGCGATCGCTCTCCTCGGCGAGATAGTTTGGATTGATGATCGGCGCTGCGAACGGATCGGCCGAGCCGATCTGCACGTTACCTTTGCTGTCCGGCCGTTGTTGCCAGGAGGCGACCGTCATGCCGGGCTCGCGCTCGAGTTCGCCTTGTACGCCTTCGCGGTAGCTCGCCGGCGTGAACGTCAGCTGCAGATCCGAGTTGGCGACATCAGGGTGCGAACGCCAGAAGCAGTAAACCAGCGTCGGCGACTGGGCGAGAATGCCCTTGCGCGCCAGCGTCCACTTGGCGACCTCGGCGACGAGCTTCAGGCCGCGCACGCGCTCGTTGATGGTTTCGATGTTCTTCACGCGGGCGACGAAGCGCGGCGCGTAGTGGTCCTTCAGGTTCTCGCCGACGCCCGGGAGTGCGTGGCGAACCTCGATGCCGTGCTGCTGCAACAGCGCTGCCGGGCCGATGCCGGAGAGTTGCAGCAGCTGCGGCGAGTTATAGGTGCCCCCCGAAAGGATGACCTCTTTGCGTGCCCGCACCTCCGTCATTGGTCCACCACGGCCACCCTTGGCATAGGCGATGCCAACGGCGCGCTTGCCCTCGAGCAGCACTTTGGTCGCGTGTGCGCTGGTGCGCACCGTCAGGTTCGGCCGGCTCATCACCGGGTGCAGGAAGGCGCGTGCCGCGCTCATGCGGCGGCCCTTGTAGATCGTGCGCTGGGAGTAGGAGACGCCCTCTTGCTTGGCGCCGTTGTAGTCGGGATTGCGGGGGATGCCGAGGCTTTCAGCACCGGCGATGAAGGCCTCGCAGAGTGGGTGGATCCAGTCGATGTCGGTGACGGTCAAGCCACCCTCGCGACCGCGGAAAGCGGGATCGGCCTTGGTGTTGCCGCTGTCGATGCGTTTTTCCAGGCGCTTGAAGTAGGGCAGCACGTCCTGGTAGCCCCAGCCGCGGTTGCCGAACTGCGACCAGGTGTCGAAATCCATGCTCTGGCCGCGGTTATAGACGTGGCCGTTGATCGACGACGATCCGCCGAGCGTCTTGCCGCGGGGCGCATGGATGCGGCGGCCGCCGGTCCATTCCGACGGCTCCATGCTGTAGAGCCAGTTCACCTTCGGGTGGTAGAACGTCTTGATGAAACCGGCCGGGATATGGATCCAAGGCAGCCAGTCGCGGGGACCCGCTTCCAGCACGCAAACCGTGGTTTTACCGTCGGCGCTGAGCCGGTTGGCGAGCACGCATCCAGCCGAGCCCGCGCCAGCGATGACGTAGTCGAAGGTTTCCACGGGCGTCTCCATGAATGTGTTTGTCCGGACAGGCGATGCCATAGCGCCGGGGATGAGGCAAGGCCCATTGGACTCGCGGTCATGGCTGGCGCTCATCGATGCGTAACTCCTTGATCGCTAGCGCCGGTGGCGCGATGAATGGTTCCCGGAAGAGCGAGTTTGAATGTTTCGCGAGGAAGCAGGCCTTGGAAACCTTGGCACATACCGGGAACAATGCGGGCAACGCCGAGCGGTCGGCACCGTCCTCCCTTGCCGGTCCCGCCGGTGTAGCGGCGTGGACGCTGATCTTTGGCATCTGCTATTTCGCGGCCGTCCGACTCGGCCTGACACTGCTGGTCCAGCCTGAAAGTGTCGCTGTGTTCTGGCCAGCGTCAGGCCTTGCCGGCGGCGCGCTCGTCGTCCTCGGCCGCAGCGGCATCCTGCCCGTCGGCCTCGGCATCATCCTTGGCACAGTCGCGGCCAACCTGCTCGGTGACCGGAACTTGCCGCTGGCAACAGTATTGGGATGCTGCAATGCCGGTGAGGCGCTGCTTTTTGCCTGGTTGATGCGGCATCAACCGTGGCCGCGCGACCGCGATCTCTTCGTCAATCTCGGCGGCGCACTCTGGTTTTTCATGGCGGCAGGTATCAGTACTGCCGTAATGGCTGCATTGGCTGTGTCGGGCATTGCGCAGATCACAGCCACATCGGCAAATGTGCCTGCGATCTGGTGGGCCTGGTTCGCCTCGCATGCGGCTGGCATCGTCATGCTGGCGCCGCTGATCATGACGTTCGGCGGACAGCAACACGAGAAGCTGGCTCATGCCGCGTTGATCGAAGGGTTATTTCTGCTCGGCATCCTCGTGCTGGTCACCGCCTTCGTCTACTTCGAGGCGCCGCAATCGCAGCCGCTTGCGATCCTGTTTCCGCCGCTGCTTTGGATCGCGGCCCGCTGCCGGTCCGGGTTTCTTGCAGCCGGAATAGCCATCGTGGGTTTCGAGATCGTCTGGGCGACGACCCAAGGGCTCGGCCACTTCGGCGATCCGAGCTTCGATCTGCGTCAGCGTGTCTTCGCGGCGCAGATTGCGCTTGTGGCCACTGGCTTCTGCGGGCTCGTTCTGCTTGCCGCGTTCAATCAGCGCCGCGGCGTCGAGGCGGCACTACGGGCAAATGAGGAGCGTTTCCAGAAGCTCGCGGCGGCGGCGCCGGGGGTGATCTACTCGTTTCGCGTCGACGTGGCCGGCGGCTACTCGATTCCGTACGCATCCTATGCGATCAGGCAGGTCCTGGGTTTCGAACCGGAGCAGGTGCGCCACGATGCAACACCGGTGTTTGCATTGTTCCCGCCTGAGGACGCCGTTCACGTCAACGCTTTGATCGAGGCGTCGCGGCAAAACCTCACGCCATTTCAGGCCGAGTTCCGTTATCGCCACGCCGATCGCGGGGAAATCTGGCTCGAAGCCAATTCCAGCCCGGTGCGGGAGCCGGATGGCAGCACGATATGGCATGGCTTCCTGCAGGACATCACGCAGCGAAAGCGGGCCGAAACGCGTGTCGCACTCGTGACGGGCGAGGTCCATCACCGTGCCAACAACCTGCTGTCGGTGGTGCAGGCAGTGGCCTTCCATACGGCGCGCGAGGAAAACGACGGGCAGTTCGTCGATGTCTTCTGCAAGCGCATCGGTGGACTGGCCGCAAGTCACGATCTGCTGGTCGGCAGCGGCTGGGATGGTGTCACCATTGGCGAACTCGCACACTCACAGCTCTCGCATTTCGATAATTTTTTCGGCCGTCGCATCATGCTGGCTGGCCCCTATATCAAGCTGAAACCCGGAGCCGCGCAGGCAATCGGCATGATGCTGCATGAGCTTGCGACGAACGCCAGCAAGTACGGCGCACTCGCCGGCGAGCAGGGGATTGTCAACGTAAGTTGGGCAGCTGATCGTGTTTTCCGGATGAGTTGGCAGGAAACCGGTGGTCCGGCGCCGCAACCCCCGGTGCATCGTGGCTTCGGCAGTCGCGTTCTCGTCGAAATGGCGAAACACCAACTCGACGCTGTGGTGAAATTGGAGTATCCTGCACACGGAGTTTTGTGGCATGTTGAGGCGCCGCTGGAGCGCGTCGGGGATTTGCTGCCAGGTTCAAGCGGCCCGATTGTCAGTTGATTTTCTGCTATCATGGTAAAGCCCATGCGCTTTCTGATTGTCGAAGACGAATGGCTCATTGCTGATGGAATCGAGCAGGTTCTGCTCGGTGCAGGGCACGTTGTTGTCGGCACGGTGGCGACCGTCAAACAGGCGTTCGAAGTCATCGGCGCTGAAGCACTCGATGCGGTTGTGCTCGATGGCAATCTCGGTGGCCAGAGCGCGGAGCCGATTGCAGATCGTCTAGCCGCGGAAAAAATACCGTTCGTGGTCGTTTCGGGCAATGGCACCATGGAGAGGCCGGGGAGGCTTGGAACAGCACCTTTTCTGAAGAAGCCGTTCAGTCCGCATGCCCTGTTGAAGATGATATCTTTCTCGATGCTTGACGAAAGTCAACGAAACATGTCTTGAAATGGACTATTGCAAACTTGAGGTTTCGAGATGAGTGCTTCTGCGTCACTTCCAGCTCGGGTCGGGAAATTGAGCGGGCTTCGCGTCCTCGTTGCCGAGGACGTTTGGGTCGATGCGGACCTCTTGTGCGTGATCCTCATGGAAGAGGGGGCGACGGTGCTAGGCCCTTACAGCTCCGCGGCCAAGGCCATGGAGGCGGTCCGCTACGAGAAGGTTGATCTAGCCCTTGTCGACATGGAACTGGCCGATGCCTTCGCCGACGACCTGGCTGCGGAGATCAGCGCCCGAGCAGTTCCATATGTCATCATAACGGGCTTTCGTGCCCTGCCGACCAACGCCGACGCCGATGCCATCGGCGTCCTGCGCAAACCATTCACCTCAAAGGCCTTGATTGAACTGCTGACCAGTGATCGCGGCCGTGACCCGCCATGAACCCACCCCTTTCGGTGGACTAGAAATCTCGAGACAAAACAGGTGTAGCTATGAACTTCTATCCAGATGAACGCGTCGTTCTTTTTATCGACGGCCCAAGTCTCCACATGACCGCACGGGCACTCGGCTTCGAGGTGGATTACAAGGAACTTCGTGCCTATTTCATGCGCAAGGCCCGTCTTGTAAGAGCGCTGTACTATACAACGATCCTCGAGCAGCAGGAGTTCACGGCGGTGCGCCCGCTCGTTGACTGGCTCGAGTACAATGGCTTTACCCTTGTGACCAAGCCCGCGAAAGAATTCACTGATTCCGCTGGGCGCCGCCGCATCAAGGGCGACATGGACGTCGAATTGGCGGTGCACGCCATGCAACTCGCGGATTCGATCGATCATGCAGTGATCTTCACCGGCGACGGTGACTTCCGCTCGCTGGTCGAGGCCTTGCAGCAGAAGGGCAAGCGCGTCAGCGTCGTTTCGACGCTGGAGACGCAGCCAGCCATGGTTGCCGATGAACTCCGTCGCCAGGCCGACCAGTTCATCGACCTTGCCGACCTCGAGGACGCGATTGCCCGCAAGCATGCCGGTGGCCGACGCCCACCATTGCGGCGCCCGATTGATGCGGACGTCCCCAACAACGACCTGAAGAAGCCGGAGGCCGACGCGCCGGTGCCAGTGCCGGCGATCCGTGAGCCAGAGATTGCGGGTCACGATAGCGGCGACGTCAAGTCTGTCACCGTCGAGCGCGCCCGGCCGCGTTCAACGACGACGCGCGTCTCGAAATGACCGCAGCGGTCCTGCTGGGTTTCATGGCGACGTGTGTTTTGCTTGCGGTGACACCGGGACCGAACATGGCGCTGATCATCTCCAGCACGCTTGGAGGCGGTTTGCGCGCCGGGCTGGTGACGCTGAGCGGGTGTTTGACCGGGCTTGCCATGCTGGTTCTGGTCGCGACTGCCGGCATGACGTCGGTGATGCTTGTGATGTCGGAATGGTTCGATGTGGTGCGCTGGGCAGGAGCGCTCTATTTGGTTTTTCTGGGTGTGCGGCAGTTGCAACGCTACCTTCGTAATCGCGAAGGCGTGCCGTTGGCAGCACCGGCCGTTTCGGCAGGGTCGCGGTACGCACAAGGCGTGCTGGTTGCGCTATCGAACCCAAAGGTCTTGCTGTTTCTCGGCGCGTTCTTTCCTCAGTTCATCAGTAGCAACGCGCCGCCGGGACCGCAACTCGTCATTTTGGGCGTCACATTCCTGGTCACGCTGATGATCGTCGATCTCTGCTACACAGTCGCCATTGCCAGAGCCCGGCGCTCGATCGATCTGCGACGACTTGCCAGGCTTGACGCCGCGTCCGGAGCGCTGCTGCTCGCGGGTGGCCTTGTGCTGGCGACCGCGCGGCGCCCGTGATAATTCTGTCGCGCGTCGGAAGTTCGCGCGTCGAGTCAGCCACAAGTAGACGCGAACTTCCGAAGCGCCACACTTGCCAGGATCCGCTTCCATGCCACGCACGGGTTTCTATTCCGGTTCTTTCGATCCGATCACCAACGGCCATGTCGATGTCATCAGGCGCTCGGCCGGCATCGTCGACCGGCTGGTCATCGGCATCGGCATTCATCCGGGCAAGACCCCGCTGTTCTCAGTCGAGGAGAAGGTGGCGCTGATCGCGGCGGACACCAAGGCGATCGCCAAGGCAACCGGCTGCCGGATCGAGACGGCGACGTTTGCGGGATTGGCGGTGGACGCCGCCAAGGCCGCAGGAGCAACGTTGATCTTCCGCGGCCTGCGCGATGGCACCGACCTCGACTACGAGATGCAGATGTCGGGCATGAACGGAGCCATGGCGCCGACGCTACAGACGGTGTTCCTGCCTGCGAGCCCCGACGTGCGCCACATCACCGCAACACTCGTGCGCCAGATCGCGCAGATGGGTGGCAACGTGACGAGCTTCGTCACGCCCGAGACGGCAACAAGACTTGCCGAGAAGGTCAAGAAATAGGGGCCTGGCTCCCAGGTTTTGGTTGGGACCGTCGGGTTGCTCACTGCGCAACCGGCGCGTGGACTGGGCGATGCTGCTGCTGTCCGCGTTCCCCGACAAGCGCCCGAAGAGCACGCCGACCGCGAATCAGCCATAGCTACCCCGTCTGCAATCACCGCCGGGATCGCGTCCATGGAAACGAGCCTCTACCTGCCCGTGAAGCGCTTTCTCGAGAAGCTCGGCTTCGAGGCCAAGGGCGAGGTATGCGGCTGCGATATCGTCGCCATCGACCGCGGTGAGCCCGCAGCCGTCGTGATCGCCGAGTTGAAGCTGACTTTCACGCTGGAGCTGGTGCTGCAGGCCGTCGACCGGACCGCTGTTTGCGACGAGGTCTGGCTTGCAGTCCGCGCCTCACGCCGTGGCCGCGGGCGTGAGGCCGATCCGCGCGTGAAGAAGCTCTGCCGCTTCTTGGGGCTCGGCCTGCTGGCGGTATTCGGCGCCGGCAAGGTGGAGGTGCTGGTTGAGCCCGCCCCATGGAAGCCGCGCCGCGACGGCAAACGCCGCTCGCGCATCGTCGATGAGCATCGCCGCCGCCAAGGCGACCCAACGTCCGGGGGCAGCACGCGGCGACCGATCATGACTGCCTACCGGCAGCAGGCGTTGCTGTGCGTGGCAGCGCTCGCCAGCGCACCGAGGCGGCCGAGGGACCTCAAGGCCAACGCCCCTGACGCGCCGAAAATCCTGCAGAACAACGTCTATGGCTGGTTCGTGCGCGTCGAGCGCGGCGTCTATGGGCTGACGGACGCAGGGCGCGCGGCGCTCAAGACCTGGACTGTGACCGAACCGATGGAGCAGCAGCGCTCCGTCGAAGAGGCGGCGGCCTGACCGGCGAATACCCCGCGTCCGGCCGTCCGGCTTCGCTCGTGCCCGTCTCTCGTGTCCGCACCGGGTGTCAGCACCGGGTTGCAATCGGTTCGGCAACAGGGCCAAACTCCGGCTGGTGCCAGCGACAGATCGAAAAACGGCCATGACCAGACCCATGCATCTCAATCTCTTCATTCAGAGTCGCGGGCATCACGAGGCATCCTGGCGGCATGCCGGTGCTTCGCCACTGCCATTGACCGACATCGAGTATACCGTGGAACTAGCGCAGAAGGCCGAGGCTGGGCTCTTCGATTCGATCTTCCTCGCCGACGTGCTCGGCCTGTGGAATGACGTGCGCGCCACGCCCTTCAACTGGCTGGAGCCGATCACGACGCTCGCCGCCGTCGCCATGGCGACGAAGCGAATCGGGCTCATCGCAACGGCGTCCACCACCTATACCGAGCCGTACAACCTGGCGCGCCAGTTCTCCTCGCTCGACCACATCAGCCGCGGGCGGGTGGGATGGAACATCGTCACCACCTGGTCGCATCAGGCCGGCGCCAACTACGGCGGGCGGCAGGAAGCCCACGCCGACCGCTACGAGCGCGCGGAAGAATACATGGCGGTCGTGCGCGGACTCTGGGACAGCTGGTCGGACGACGCGGTGCTGGATGATCGCGCGGGCGGCCTCTATGCGGATGCCAAACGCGTGCGCGCCGTCGACCACAAGGGTGCGCACTACCAGGTGAAGGGCCCGCTGAACCTGCCACGCTCGCCGCAGGGGCGGCCGGTGTTCGTGCAGGCAGGGTCGTCCGACACGGGACGGCGGTTCGCGGCGCGGCACGCGGAAGCCGTCTTCACCGCGCACATGGAACAAGCGACGGCGAAGGCTTTCTATGACGATCTGAAAGGGCTGGTCGAAGCAGAGGGGCGCGACCGCAACCAGGTGCTGATCCTGCCGGGGTTCAGTCCCATTATCGCCGGCACGGAAGCGGAGGCTCAGCGCTATTCCGACGAGATCAACGCGTTGGCCGATGCCGAGATCGGCCGCTCACGCATGTCGGGCCGCTTCGGCGGCTACGACTTCTCGAAGATTCCGCTCGACCAGGTGCTCTCGCCCGACGACTTCCCGGCACCGGACACGGTCGAAGCGTCGCGCAGCCGCACGGAGGTGATCGTCGGGCTCGTGCGCCGCGAACGGCCGACGATGCGGCAACTGCTGGCGAAGTTGGCGGGGGCGCGCGGGCATTTCACGTTTGCAGGCACGCCGGAGCAATGCGCCGACCTGATGCAGGATTGGGTCGAGAACGGCGTCTCCGACGGTTTCAACCTGATGCCGCCGGTGCTGCCGCAGATGCTCGACGTGTTCATCGCCGAAGTGGTGCCGATCCTGCAGAAGCGCAGCCTCTTCCGGACCGCCTACACGGGCGATACGTTGCGCGACCATTTCGGCCTGGCGCGGCCGGCGGTGCAGTTCCGGCAGGCGTGATCAGACGGAGCTGGCGCTATTGAGTTGCGCCTTCGGATGCCCACTTCGCATCCGGCGCGATGACGCCGGCAGCCCTTACGCTTGGTGTCGATGTGCGCTATCGAACGCGATCATGGAACAGCTGAGCCTACCCGTCGACGAGGTGCTGGAGGAGTTGCGCCAAGCGTTGGCCCGGCGCACGTCGGCTGTTCTGGTCGCGCCACCCGGCGCCGGCAAGACGACGCGCGTGCCGCCGGCGCTGCTCGATGCGCCGTGGCTCGGGGGCGCCAAGATCCTGCTGCTGGAGCCGCGCCGCTTGGCCGCCCGCGCCGCGGCCGAACGCATGGCGCAACTGGCCGGCGAGAAGGTCGGCGAAACCATCGGCATCCGCGCCCGCCTCGATACGCGCATCGGACCGAAAACGCGCATCGAAGTGATCACCGAGGGCGTTTTCACGCGCCTCATCCTCGACGATCCCGCGTTGACCGGCATTGGCGCCGTCCTCTTCGACGAGTTCCACGAGCGCTCGCTCGACGCCGATCTCGGCCTGGCCTTGGCGCTCGATGCGCAGGCGGGACTGCGCGAGGATCTGCGCATCATCGTCATGTCGGCGACGCTCGACGCCGCGCGCGTGGCAGGTCTCCTCGGCAATGCGCCGGTGATCCAGTCGTTGGGCCGCACATTCCCGGTCGAGACGCGCTATCTCGGGCGCAATGCCGCAAAGCGCACCGACGAACAGATGGCCGACGCCATAGCCCGCGCGGTGCGCGAGGAAACCGGCTCGCTGCTGGCTTTTCTTCCCGGGCAAGCAGAGATCCGCCGCACGCGCGAGCGCTTGGCGGACCGGCTCACCGCGTCCGCATTCGATGTGGTCGAGTTGCATGGCGGCCTCGATGGCGCCGTCCAGCGCGAGGCGATCCGGCCGGCGCGCGATGGCCGCCGCAGGATCGTGCTGGCGACAGCGATCGCGCAAACCTCGATCACGATCGACGGCGTGCGCGTCGTCGTCGACTGCGGCCAGGAACGCGTGCCGCGTTACGAGCCAGGCGCCGGCGTGACGCGGCTCGAAACCGTGCGCGTCTCGCGCGCAACCGCCGATCAGCGCCGCGGTCGCGCGGGCCGAACCGAGCCGGGCGTCTGCTATCGCCTGTGGGACGAGCCGGAAACTGCGGGGTTGCTGGCATTCACCGCGCCGGAGATCCACGCCGCCGATCTCGCCGGCCTCGTGCTCGATTGTGCAGCGTGGGGTGTCGCCGATCCGTTGCAGCTCGCGTGGCTCGATCCACCGGCGGCCGGCGCACTGGACGCCGCGCGCGATGATCTGCGCGAGCTGGACGCCATCGATGCGGGCGGCGCGCTGACTGCGACGGGAAAACGTCTGCGCGATCTGCCGCTGCCGCCGCGCCTCGCGCGCATGCTGTTGCAGGCGGTCGAGATCGGTGCTGCCGATGCTGCCGCCGACATCGCCGCGGTACTGGTTGAACGCGGCCTCGGCGGCAGCAGCCCCGACCTCGACGAGCGGTTGCAAGGGTTTCGTCGCGACAGCGGGCAACGTGCGACGAGCCTCAAGCGCCTCGCGCGCGACTGGGCGCGGTCGGCGGAAGCCGGTGCGAACGCGAAGCGCGGTCGAGGCACGCGCGAGACGATGAGCACAGCAGTGCTGCTCGCGCTCGCCTATCCGGACCGCATCGCCAAGGCGCGTGGCACGGGCGGCGAGTTCATCCTGGCCGGCGGGCGCGGCGCCATGCTCGACAACACCACGTCGCTCGCGCGGCAACCGTTCCTGGTCGTCGCCGAATTGTCGGGTGCAGCGGCGCAGTCCCGCATCCTGCTCGCGGCCCGCCTCGACCCGCAGGACTTGGATCAAGTGGCGGGCAAGCGCATCGAAGTCCGCGAGGAAACGACATTCGATGTGGCAGCCGCAGCGCTGCGCGTCCGCCGCAGCCGCCGCCTCGGTGCCATCGTCCTCGACAGCGAGCCGCGGTCAGTTATGCCGGGACCGGAGACAGTGCAAGCGCTGTGCAACGGTTTTCGGCAATTGGGAATCGCGCGGCTGCCTTGGACCAAGGCGCAGCAACAGTTTCGCGACCGCATCGCTTTTTTGCGCGCGGCTTCCGGGACCCAAGTGGCCGGTTGCGACGTGGGCAACCGAAGGCCAAACCAAAACGCCGGCTGGCCTGACCTCTCCGACGGCGCACTCTCGAACACCCTGGCCGACTGGCTCGGGCCTTTCATTCCATCTTGCACGCGGTTGGCCGACATCACGGCCGATCATCTCGAGCAGGCGCTCGATACGCTGGTGTCTTACAGTCACAAGCAGCGACTTGGCTCCGAGGCGCCGACACACTTCGAGGCGCCGACCGGCAACCGTCACCCGATCGACTACGAAGGCGAGGGAGCGCCGATACTGGCAATCCGCGTGCAGGAATTGTTCGGGCTGAAAGCGCATCCGGCGATCGCGGCGGGACGCTTGCCCTTGACGTTGCATCTGCTCTCGCCCGCCCACCGGCCGATCCAGATCACACGCGATCTGCCGCGCTTCTGGTCTGGCTCCTGGGCCGACGTCAAAGCCGACATGAAGGGACGCTACCCGAAGCATCCCTGGCCGGACGATCCGGCAAACGCCATGCCGACGGCGCGCGCGAAACCGCGGAAATAACGCGAGGCCGCGATCGGTGGAAGCAAAGTTGGGAAAAGGTGTCGAAGCCTGACACCGACGCTCGCGGTATCCACGCGCCGGTTGGCACTGGGCAACTGAAGGCGCAAAAGAGAAAGGGGCCTCGCTCCCCCGAGCGAAACCCCGATCCTACGTGCAGAAACCGATCGAACAGACTTTCCCCCGAAAGCGCTGTTGCCGGAATTACAGGCGGTAGCGGATCTGGTCCGACCAGAAGCGCTCGAGACGAACCAGTGCCTTGTTCAGCGCCTGGATATCGTCGCGACGCACTTCGCCGACGGCTTCGAGCGAACGCATCTGGCGCTGATAGAGCCCTTGCACGATCTCGCAGGCGTCCTTGCCCTTCTCGGTCAGGCTGACGCGAACCGAGCGGCGATCCGTCTCCGAGCGCTTATAATGCAGATAGCCCATGTCGACGAGCTTCTTCAGATTGTAGGAGACGTTCGAGCCGAGGTAATAGCCGCGCGTCTTCAATTCACCGGCCGTCAACTCGCCTTCGCCGATATTGTAGAGCAACAGCGCCTGCACGCTGTTGAGCTCGGCGCCGCCTATGCGGTCGAACTCGTCCTTGATCACGTCGAGAAGGAGGCGATGCAGACGCTCGATGAGCCGCAAGCCCTGCAGATACTCGGCGCGGAAGCCTTCTTCCTTTTCAGGCGCGCTCACGCGGCCCATGTCCAACGCAACACTCATATGTCCCTGCCTGTTTTCATTCGTTTGACGCACCCCGGTGTTTGTTTTGTCCGGGTTAGGCAGAAACCTAACTGAGGAAATTAAATCTTACCCTAAAAGACATACTGAACAGAATATGAAGTTGATTTCCATTTTTGGTACGGACCTTCGATGCAACTCGTCACCCGTCGGCGCAGCCTGATCATGCAGCGGCTGTCGATCCGTCCCGCTCATCGCCACAGCCAGGCCGCGCCGCGCACGCCCGAGGCGTCGCCCCAGCGCGGAGGGCGGATATCGACGATCGGGCTGTCGGCGAAGATCCAGGGAGCCATCAGGCCCGGCAGCGTGTCGTAGAGGGACGGCTTGCCGAACTCGGTCTTCGCGGCGAACTCGGCGTCGAGGTGCAACGGCTGCGGATTGTGCGTCAGGCAGGTGAACAGCACGTTGTCCA
>JANLQP010000060.1:0-5965 GCA_031367895.1 Hyphomicrobiales bacterium | reverse complement strand
GTCGAGGCGCTGATCGCGGCCGCAACCACCGTGCTGACGCGGGAAGGTCGCACGCTTGCCACCTACAACCTGGAGGACGGCGCCCAAGGGCACAAACCACTGCGCACCTTCGTTGCCAAGAAGGTGCAGAAGGACGCCGGCATCACCTGCACCGCCGACGACGTCCTGATCACCACCGGGTCGAACCAGGGGCTCGATCTCGTCAACCGCGTGTTCCTGCAGCCGGGCGATACGATGATCGGCGAGGAGATGAGCTATGGCGCGGCGATCACGCGGGTGAACCGGACGGGTGCGAAGTGGGTCGGCGCGCCGCTCGACAAGGGCGGTATCCGCATGGACGCGCTGGCCAACATCCTGGGCGAGATGGAATCGAAGGGTGTTACGCCGAAATTCATCTACACGATCCCGACCGTGCAAAATCCGACGGCATCGGTGATGTCGGAGGCGCGCCGGCTCGATCTGATCAAGCTCTCGGAGACCTACGGCGTGCCGATTTTCGAGGATGACTGCTACGCCGATCTCACCTGGGACGGCGCGCGGCCGAAGGCGATTCACGCACTTGCGGGCGGTGACCGCGTCATGCATCTCGGCTCGTTCTCGAAGTCGATCGCGCCGGCGATGCGGTTGGGCTTTCTGATCGCGCCGTGGACGGTGATGAGCCGCATCCTCGCCGTCAAGACGGACGGCGGTACGCCGGCGATCGAACAGATGATCATGGCGGAGTTCTGCAACGCGCATTTCGACACCCACGTACAGACGTTGCGCAAAGCCTTGAAGCGCAAGCGCGATGTACTGATCGAGGCGGTGCAGGCGGAATTCGGCACCGCGGCCGAGTACGAGGCGCCGGAGGGCGGCATCTTCCTGTGGATCAAGCTGCCCGATGCTGTCGACACGACGAAGCTGTTCCAGGCCGCCGGCAAGGAAAGCATTGCGATCAATCCCGGCGTCGAGTGGTCGAGCAATGCGGCGCTGGGCAGGACGCGCCTGCGGCTCTGCTTTGCCAACCCGAGCGAGCAGGCGATCCGTGACGGCGTCGCCAAGCTCGCCGAGGTCTGTCACCGCGAGTTCGGCGTGCCCATGCGTTCGCGCAACGTTGAGCGCGGGCATTGAATTCACCGCGACGCCGAGCGATCAAGCAATAGGAGACGGGACAATGACGGTGCTGCCCCTCGCAGGCATCAAGGTTATCGAGCTTGCGCAAAATCTCGCCGGCCCGTTCACCGGTGATATTCTGGCCCAGCTCGGCGCTGACGTGATCAAGATCGAGCGGCCCGGCGGCGGCGACGATGCACGGGGATGGGGCCCGCCCGTGCACGGCGACACCGCCACCACGTTCATGGCCGTCAATAAGGGCAAGCGCTCGATCACGCTGGACCTGAAGGACGAGGCGGCGATCGAGTGGCTGAAGGACTACGTGCGCGAGGTCGATGTCGTCATCCAGAACCTGCGGCCGGGAGCGGTCGAGGAACTGGGGCTTGGGGCCAAAGACCTGACCGCGCTCAACCCGCGCCTCGTCTATTGCTCGCTCTCGGCGTTCGGCCACAAGGGCCCGAAGGCCATGGACCCCGGCTATGAGCCCATTTTGCAGGGCTTCTCCGGCATGATGATGATGAACGGCGAGGACGACGGCCCGCCGACGCGCGTCGGCATGCAGGTACTCGATCTCGGCACGGGGTTGTGGGCGGCGCTGGGGGTCGTCGCCGCGATCAACCGGCGGCACACGACGGGCACGGGCGGCACGGTCGATGCCTCGTTGCTGGAAACCGCGCTCGGCTGGATGAGCTGCCATTTCGCAGGTTACAGCGTGACGGGCAAGCCGCCGCGCCGGCATCTCTCGGGCAACCCGAATACGGTTGTGTTTCAGGCGTTCGACACCGCTACCAAGCCGATCATGATCGCGGCGGCCAACGATCGCCTGTTCGCGCGGCTCTGTGAGGTGCTGGGGCGTCCCGAACTTGGGAAGGATGAGCGCTACAAGTCGAACCGGCTGCGCGTCGACAACAAGGCGGCGCTGCTCCCCATCCTGGAGGCGATCCTGAAATCGGCATCCTGCGAAAGCTGGATCGAGAAGCTCGAAGCCGCGAAGATCCCGTGCGGGCCAATCAACGACATGCGGAGCATGGACGCCGAACCGCAGGTAGCAGCCCTCGGCATCATTGAGCAGTTACCCGACCGTCCCGTGCGCACGGTGCATCTGCCGATCTCGATCGACGGCGAACGGCCGCGCCCAACTCGCAGCGTGCCGGCAGCCGGCGAGCACACGGAGGCGATTGTGAAGGCGTGGAAGGGGAAAGGGAAGGCTTGAGGCGCGCAGCATCCGCCTCACAGCCAGCCGAAACTCGGAAAGCGGAAACCGTTGCGCACGCAGCGCGCGGTGATCGTCGATTTGCGGTAGCCGGACGGGCAACGCGAGGCGGTCTCCACCGAGCGCCAGGCGGCGGCTTGGTGCAGATGCGGCGTGGCTGTCGCCGTCGCCCAGGGTTGCATCCAGAGGCAAACGGCTGCCAGCATGAGGAGCGCGATGATTTTCAAGGCACAATCCTGCGACGGTTACGCGCGCATTCTATGCGCCAAGCCTTAAGTTTTGCCTAGGTCTAGGGCAGCAGCCAGCGAGGAATTGTGGCCAATGTGCGGCACATCGGCGACAGGCGCTTGCAAGTTGCCGCCCGAGCTTGCGCCCTAAGTCGTTCCGGCTCACGGGTAAAGTCGGCTGCGGGTCCAGTCCTGGCCCGGTTCGGCGCGGCGGAACACGACGCGGTCATGCAATCGGAACGGCCGATCGTGCCAGAACTCGATCTCTAGCGGTGTGACGCGGAAACCGGACCAATGCGGCGGTCGCGGGATCTCGCCGAGAGGATAGCGCGCCGTCATCCGCGCCACGGCCTTCTCCAGGGCGAACCGGCTCTCGAGTGGCCGCGATTGCGCCGACGCCCAGGCGCCGAGCCGGGAACCGCGGGCACGCGTCGCGTAGTAGGCGTCCGCCTCGGCTGGTGAGACCCCGGCAACGAGGCCGCGCACGCGGACCTGTCGGCGCAAACTTTTCCAGTGGAAGCAAAGCGCGGATTTGCCCTGCGCCTGCAGCTCCTGGCCCTTGGCGCTCTCCCAGTTCGTGTAGAAAACGAAGCCGCGTGCAGTGCCCCGCGTGCCGTCGTCGAGCCCTTTCAAGAGCACCATCCGCACATTCGGCATACCGGTGCTGTCGACCGTTGCGAGTGCCATGGCGTTCGGGTCGTTCGGCTCATGCGCCGTCGCATCGGAGAGCCACGTTTCGAAGAGCGCGAATGGATCGATGGTGTCGGTGAAATCCGGCGCGGGCTTGGGTGAGGGGCGTTCGGCGGTCATCGAGCGTGGCTCCGGCGTGGCGGCGTCTTCGATCATATCGATCATATGGCGCGTAGCGGCATTCGGATCATCCGGAAAAAGCACGGCTGGCAACCTTCGCTTAACCAAGCTGCGACATTCTGGGCGAACACGGGCAGCCCGGCGCGGTCCGGACGTCAGTTGCGTTTGTAGCTTCAGAGTCGAGTATATCAATGCGTTCTTCACACACTCTGGCGCCGATCTTGTGCGGCGTCGCGTCTGCCGTAATCCTGCTTGCGACGATCTTCATTGCGCCGGATCTGGTTCACGCGCAAGACAAGGGCCGAGCCAATCCCGGCACGGGAAATACGGGCGCCGGTGGGGCAACCTGCTCATGCTCGGAGAAGGCGCTGGAAGGCCAGAAGCTTTGGCCAATGCCGAAGTTTGCCGGCATCGAGCCGGCTCCGACCCGCCTCGATGGCACCGACGAGATTTCAGCGCTCGAAGCGCTGCATCTGGCGCTGACCGAGGTCGGCGACGGATCCACCTACGTCTGGCACGGTCGCAGCGGCCGCGTGTCGGGCATCGTGCAGCCGACGGCCTCGTTCCGCGACGTCAGCGGCAAGATCTGCCGGCACATCGTCGTCGGGCTCAACGCGGAAGGTCATTCGCGCAAGCTCGAGGGCGTGGCCTGCCGCCTCGCCAACGGCTCCTGGCAGCTCGATGGTTGAGTGGAGTTGCGCGCCTATTCCGCGGCCTTGGAACTGGTGGAAGCAGCGCCAGGCGAATGGCCGTGCATGACGTCCGGATCGAACCCCGTCGGCAGGCCATCGATGCTCTTCATGTTCTTCAAGGCCCAATACTTCCGGATGTTCTCGGCGCCCTGCCGGAGCCAATAGCGTGAGAGGTTCTGCCTGTCTTCCTTGTAGTCGAAGTAGGGCACACCCATGCCACATGAGGTCTGCACGAGATCAACGTCGAGGCGAACGATCTGGCGCGCGCCCGGCAAGTCCTCGAACTTCGGCAGCAGGGCTTGATAGTCGGGAGTGCCGCGCATCAGCGATTGCCCTTGCCCATAGAGGCGCAGAATCACCGGCTCGGCCTCGAAGGCGCAGAACATGATGGTAAGGCGCCTGTCGTCCGCCGACTGCAGGTGGGCTCGCGTCTCGCTGCCGCTGCCGGTGACGTCCAGGTAGGCGACCGCATTGGCACCGAGCACCCGCAGCGACCCCATGCCCTTCGGCGAGAGATTGACGCGTCCCTTCGGGGCGGCGGTGGCAACAAAGAAGATGTGCTGGCGCTCGATGAAGGCGCGATGGCTGTCGTCGATTGCCGGAAACTGCTTGCCCATGGAATTGCTCCTTCAGTGAAACGCTGCCCGAGGTGCGCCGAATTGCGCCTCACTTGGACGAAATTATGTGGTTAGCGTCGGCAATCGGCAAGTGCTGGTAAATTCAGGGGCATCGAGGACGGCGACGTGGGTTGGCTCTGGGTGATCTTCACGGTGTTGGCGGCCGGCGGTCAGACGCTGCGCAACGCCATGCAGCGCGAGCTGATCAAGACGCTCGGCACGGTGGGCGCGACGCACGTGCGCTTTCTGTTCGGCCTGCCGTTCGCGTTGCTTTTTCTGGCCGTGGTCCTGGCAGTGACCGGCGAGCCTTTTCCGGCGTTGAACCCACGCATGCTGGCCTGGACGTTCGCGGGTGCTGCTACCCAATTCGCGGCGACGGCCACGCTGCTGATGGCCATGCGCGACAAGTCGTTTGTGCTGATCACGGCGCTGAACAAGATCGAGCCGGTGCACGTGGCCATTTTCGGCCTCGTGTTCCTCGGCGACCAGATCACGTTGCCGCTGGCTGTTGCGATCATCGTCGCCACGCTCGGCGTCGTCATCATGTCGTGGCCGCGGCAGGCGGCGGCATCGAAGGCTGCGCCGGTTGTTGCAGCATCCAATGCGGGCTCGGGCCGCTCGTTCGATTTGGCATCGGGCAGTCAGGCTCTCGTCTTCGAGCCGGCGACGGGCCTCTGGCGCGGGTCGGTCACGGTCAACGGCGAGCCGATGGTGTTCTGGGTGCCTGGACTGCCGCCAGACGTGCCGGCGCTCGTTGCACAAACTCCAATTGCGCCAGGAGGCAGCACGGCCTGGCCTATCGTACAGGGGCTCGTCGCCGGGGCAATGTTCGGCGCCTCGGCGATCGGCTATCGCGGCGGCATGCTTTCGCTCGAGCAGGGCAACTTCGTCGTCAAGGCAACGAGCACGCTGGTGGTCGGACTCGTCATCCAGGTGGTGGTTTTGACGCTCTACCTGCTGATCCGCGACCGGGCGACGTTGCTGGCGATCTGCCGCGCATGGCGGCCGTCGATGTTCGCTGGTCTCATGGGCGCCAGCGCGTCGGAAATGTGGTTCCTGGCGTTCTCGCTCGAGTCGGCCGCCAAGGTGCGCACGCTGGCGCTGGTCGAGATCTTATTTGCCGGGCTGGTGTCACGCAGCCTGTTCAAGCAGGGCATGCGCTCACGCGAGATGGCCGGGATCGTGCTGGTGGTGGCCGGGGTGGCGCTGCTAATGAACCAGTAGGCTACTCGCGCTAACGATTGAAACTTTTTCGGGCCACGCCAAGAGCTTGACCCAATCTGTGCGACCGCCGGTATCGACTGCAAATCCAGC
>JANLQP010000056.1:0-5702 GCA_031367895.1 Hyphomicrobiales bacterium | reverse complement strand
CGAAAGCGCGCGGTATCTTGAATTGGGCGGACCGCGCACTTGCAAGTCGAAGCGCTCGGTTCGCCACTATAATCGCTGGCGTTCTTGGTCCTGTGTTCGGATTAGCGAGAGCTGCTGGATGGATTTGAAATAACGACGTGCCTGCAAATGTGTCTGTCCCCTTCGTCGCGTCCGCGTCTTTGTGAAATCAGCGCAAGGAGTGTGTCGTATGACCACCAAACCTATGATCACGATTGACCTGATGTCGGCGCAGGGCTCGGGGCTCCGCCGTGGCGAGGACGACACCGACGATTTCCTGGAGATCGACGAGGACGACGAGGATCTCGACGTCCTCGAGCTATTGCGCAATCGCCTCGGCATCGAGGAAGACGAGATCTCCGACGTCACGATCGCGTCCAGTCTCGCGGCCATCGCCGCCAAGGGCGACACGCGCGCCCGTTGGCTCGCCGCCTTCTCGTCGCCGCTCGGCAAATGGCTGGCAATGCGCGGTACGGACCTGAACACCGCGCTGAACACGGTGCTGCTGCTCGCGCCGAAGCCGATGAGTTAACGCGCGGATGCGCAAGTGGGCCGCTGAAGCGCAAGTGAAGACGCGCGGATTCGGTTCATGCGGAGCTTGACTTCGCCAAGAAGTGGGCAGCCGAAGCGCAAAGTAAGAGGAAAAAGCCGATGCTCGACACCAAGGCACTTCCCGATCCGGGCATCTACCTGCTCGCCGATCACCTCGACGCGGCCTTGGCGGCGGGCGAGGACTTGATCGCGGAAACGCTATCGGCAGGCATCGATCGCGAGTTGGACGACACACCGGAAGTGCTGCCGGCCTACGTTGCGCGACTGGCAAAGCTCGAGGCGGTCATCGTTGCGCGCGTGTTGCAGGCGCGGCGCCGGGCTTCGGAGCTGCCGCGTCTCGACGCGCCGACGCAGACCGTGATCCAGCTGATTATCGCGCAATCGACGAGCCTGATCGCGCTGATCAATCAGTTCGGCGATCAGTCCGAGCAGCGGTTCATGACGGGCGACGATCCGCTGTCGTTTCTGCGGGCACGCGGCCTGGTCGCTGAGGAAGCGGCCTCGCTACCGCGCTTCGACACGCTGACGGTCACCGATACCTATCGCATCGCCGGTGTGATCGGGCTCGGACCGTTGCTCGACATGGTGGCGGGCGCGCTGGAAGCACTCGACATCGCCTATGATCTCTTCACCGAGGACATTGACGACGAAGACGTGGCCGACGACGCGTCGCGCAACGGCGAGTCGAGCGCCGATGTGATCGTGCCTGCTGCCGACGCAGCCGCAGCCGGAGCCTCGGCGCCAGGCGTCGACGGCGCCACCGCGCCCGACGAGACTGTCGCTGAGTCTGTCGCGACCGAGGACGAGACCAGCCGCACGGCGAGTGCCTTCGCCCAGGCACTCCAATCCATGCATCGCACTGGCCAGCCGTAAATTCGCCGGCGCATTCGGTCATTGCATTTGTGCGGTTACGGCACCAGTTTGGCGGTAAGCGTCGTCACCCGGGTTTCCAAAGCCAAGAATGCTGTGCGGCGCGCCGTGACGGCTTTGGCCGTCGTTGTTCTCGTGTGGAGCACGCAATGAAGCATACCCGGTGCTGGCAGCTGATTGTGGTTGCTGCTCTGCTTGTGCTGTCATATGCCGCGATCGTGTCGGCCCCGGCAGCAGCGCGCACCGGAGCTGGCGCCAGTGCGGCCGTCCAGGGGACGAGCCTGATGTCGAATATCCAGGCTGACGAGCGCGTCGATTTCTTCACCACCTCGGCCCGGCTTGCGCCGGATGGCAAGACCTGGATCGTGCCGGTCAGGGGCCGGGTTTACCGGCCGATCAGCAGCGTCACGCGCAAGGCCTTGATCGCCCAGGCCATGAAGACGTTCGGCGTCGATCCGGACAAGGATAACCGGCTGCGTTTCGATTCCCGCATCGACATGCTGCTTTCGGACAATCGCGGCGGCCGGCAGCTCGTGGTCGTATTGGCAGGTAGCGCTTACCCGCTGCCGCCGTCAGGCGCCGATGGCCACTTCGCCGGCAGCCTGTCGATTCCGGCTGCCGATCTCGAGGCGCATGCGCGCACCGGAAGAGTCGCGTACATGGCGCGGCTCACCGAACGCGACGCGCGCACGTTCGGCGGCACGGTGCTGCTGGTGCCACCGGTCGGCCGCTCCATTATTTCCGACATCGACGACACCGTGAAGGTCACGCACGTGCTCAGCACCAAGCGCCTGCTCGAGGCGACCTTCATGCACCAGTTCGAGGCCGTGCCGGGCATGGCGCGCCTCTACCAGATGTGGGCCACGGAAGGCGCGGTCGTGCATTTCGTTTCGTCGAGCCCCTGGCATTTCTACGAGCCGCTGGCGGTATTTCTGCAGGAGGCAGGGTTTCCACCCGCGACGCTGGCCCTGAAGAAGATCCGCCTGAAGGACAGCTCGATCCAGAATATCTTTGCCGATGCCACCAAGACAAAGCCGCCCGAGATCGAGGCTTTGCTCAAGGCCTATCCGGAGCGCACGTTCGTCATGGTCGGCGACAGCGGCGAGAAAGATCCCGAGATCTATGCCGATTTCATCCGGCGTTATCCTAAGCGCATCGAGCAAATCTTCATCCGCAACGTCACGGCTGCGAAACGCGACGACGCACGGTTCTCGAAGGTGTTTGCCGGCATCGAATCCGACCGCTGGATCCTCTTCCTCGAACCGGAAGAGCTGCCACGCCTGCTCCGCCAACCGTAACAGGTGGCAGTGGCAGATCCGACTGCAGCCGTGTTAGGCAGGGCCATCCAGTGTGGCGTCGCGCAATCGCCGACCAGAAACCGCGGCGAGTTCTCAGTCGGCCGTTTTTTTTCAGCGCGCGGCCGACCGTATTGAAGAGCGCGACCGGCACGATCGGGCGCTCGACGCCGTGCTCCGCCAGCAGACGGATGGTCCAGCGCGCGTGACCGGGCGGCGGCGCGGAGCAGGCCAGCGCGGTCAGCTTCGCTTGCGCTTCGCCATCGAAAATCTCCGGAAACGGCGGTGTCTCGCACTTTTTGCGCATCATTACGGCATCGAGGCCCTCGGTCACCAGCTTCTCGCGGGTCCGCGAGGCCATCGTCAAATTCGTTTCACATTATCCGGGGGTCATCTCGCGTATCGGCAGCCATGGAATTCGCGTCGCGATCCACTTCGCGGCGACCTGCAATCTCCTCGTCACACAAATCAGCCAAAGAGGCCCGGCGCGCCATGCTGCGAGGGAACGATGACGATCATTGCCTACGGGCTACTCGGTTTCACTGTTCTGGCAATTCTGCTGCACATCAGCACGATTACGATAGCGGCCATCCGGTGCCGCGTGTCTGCCGCGCGAGTGCCGGAACATGACTGGCCGCCCGTCACCATTATACGGCCAGTGTGCGGTCTCGATGAGGTCGAACGCGCGACCCTGGCGTCAACCTTTGCGCTGGATGCAGCAAACGTCGAGGTGCTCTTCTGTTGCGCCACGACGCACGACCCGGCTGTGCCGTATCTGCGGCATCTGATTGCACAGAATGGCCATTTCAACGCTCGATTGCTCATTGGATTGGAGCGCCACAGTTGCAATCCGAAACTCGACAACCTCACAAAGGGATGGCGCGAAGCAAAGCACGATTGGATCATTCTCAGCGACAGTAATCTGGATCTGCCGCCGGATTATGTAGCTCGCGTGATGGCGGGATGGCGCAGCGGCACGGGCCTTGTCAGTGCGCCGCCGATCGGGTCGCATCCCTTGAACTTCTGGGCAGTGGTCGAGTGCGCCTTCCTCAACACCTATCAGGCCCGATGGCAATACACGGCGGATTGCGTAGGATTTGGTTTCGCGCAAGGCAAAACGTTGGCGTGGCGCCGCGCGGATCTTGATCGGTGGGGTGGCATCACGGCGCTTGGACAAGAGTTGGCCGAGGACGCCGCCGCGACGAAGATCGTCCGCACGGCTGGCCGCCACGTCCATCTCGCGGGGCCGGGGTTCGCGCAACCTCTCGGCCACCGTACACCAAGCCAAGTCTGGAACAGACAGGCCCGATGGGCCACGCTTCGCAAGCTCTCGTTCCCGCTGTTCTTCATGCCGGAGGTGTTGACGGGCGTCGTGCCCCCGATTTTCGCTGCGGTCGTGGCTGCAGGCCTGCTCGACGTCCCCCCCACATCACCGATCATGCTATCGCTATTGGTCGCAGTGTGGTTCGGTTCAGAAGCTGTTCTCGCCAGAGCGGCGGGTTGGCATCTGACCTGGGCGTCGCCTGTTGCCTGGCTGCTGCGCGATCTGATGATCGCACCGATTTGGCTCAGCGCCTGGGCGAGTTCTGGCTACCAGTGGCATGGCGCTACGATCTCAACGATCGATACTGAAGCGACCCGCTTGCAGGACGTTGGAGCAACTGTTCCGGCGGGTGGCCCGATGTCGGAGTCAATATGAAATGTGGATCACGGCACAGTGTTCCAGATCGGACGGAAACCGAACACCGCCGGATCGTCCGTGTCGACGGTCACCTCGACAGCGTGCGTCTGGTCGGCTCCAAAGACTTCGACCGCGACCAGCCGAGGCGCGCGCTTGCGGACCGGCGTGGACGCGGAAATTGTGACTGTCGCCGTAGATCAGCAACACCGGGCGGGCGAAAGGGCCGGCCTCGCGCACAAGGCGGTCGGCGATGTTCAGAAAACCTGAGTGCGTGAGATGTTCGTCCTTGCCGAAGTGGCCGAAGTCGAATTCGAACATGACTACAATCGGCGCCCGCCCGGTACGCAGGAAACGTGGGAACCGTTTGCAGCTCCGAGGCTTCCCGCGCCAGCCTTCGGTTTACGATCGCGGAACTTCGGGCTCGGTGATGAGGACGGCATCGGCGAACATTGGGCTCTCGGTGAAGTGAGGGAGCGCGTATGTCACATCACTTGATCGCGCGACCTCTTGCGTCCGCACATGCGTCCGCGCAGATAGTACTATGGAGCCGTCTTCCGCTTGCGGCCGGATGCCTTGCGCGGCGCGGGCCTCGAGGCGGCGGACGGAGCCGTCGGCGGCACGCGCTCTGATTGAGCCGGAGGGACACCGGGCGCGAGCCTGAAGCCCGGATATGCGAACGCACCCTTCAAAATCCCGACGTCATGCTCGGAGACCCCCACGGCGCGAAGCGTCCGATACCAACCGGTTTTGACGACGTTCTCGACTGCATCGACGATTGAATTCGCCTCGTCGGGCCCCAGCAGGAACCGTGCGCTTTGCGAGAGCAGATTGCCGGCGTTGGTCCATCGACCCTGATCGCCGCAAGCCATGGCAAGATCCCGGTGCTCCTCGCTGATCGGATTGGCGGGCATCAGGTCATAGGCCGGCGCGAGCTTTGTTCCAGCGGTCGGCGGGCTTGTTGAATTTCGCGAGCCACAATCCATCCCGATCTTCGACCACGGCTTTGGGACGCGCGCCGCCCATGGATGTGCCCAGCAGCAGCAGTTGTTCGACCTGCTCGGCATCAGTGCCCTGGGCGGGGCCATGCATCGGCCGCTTCCTGCAGTTGGCTCAGGTCGAGCGTGCGGTTGAATTTGCGCTTGGGGGCAGGGGGCTCGCGGCCGAGCCCGAAGCCGAGGGCGCCCGTAACCACGGCCTCGGCATCTGAGGGTGATCTCCGGGGCGCGCGATCACGGTCGCCGAAGGTGACGTGTGCATCGCCCTCGCCGATCGCGAGCGGCGAGATC
>JANLQP010000054.1:0-22519 GCA_031367895.1 Hyphomicrobiales bacterium | reverse complement strand
CCGACCTGATGCGCGGTGACCACGTCCTGCAGGCGGCCGAGTGTCAGCCAGGTCGCGGGATCGCCGTCGCGTTGGCCGGCCGCGAGGCAGACGACAAAGGTGAAGATGACGTGCCGCGCACCTTCCACCAACAGCTTGTTCAGCGTGGGATCGCCGGAGTAGAGGGCGAGATAGCCGTCGATCTGGACGCGGCGAGCCTCAGGAAAGCGCGGATGCGCCAGAATGGCGTCGACGCGGGCTGCGCGGAGATCTGGGCTTTGGGGCATGGGCCGTCACGCTCGTCGGGCAAGGGTTAATTGGGAAGCTGACTTTCGATTTTCATACGAGCCGAATCGAATGGCAGTTCCAGCGTGTGTCAAGGAGAACGCTCGGCATCGACACCGCTCAGTAAAATCTGACGTTGTATCAAGTTGCCGTCGTTGGTCGAGCGCGGACCCCCACCTCAGCAGGGTGTCCGGTGAAATCAGCGGCAATTTCCAATTTGCCACCTGTGCCGCGCCTGCCACAGTCTTGCTTATGCCCGTTCAGAGCCATCTTTTCGTTGCGGTGGCAACGTGTTAGCGTTGGCTTTGGATGGTAGTGGCCGGCGCGTGTCCTCTGCGGGAAATCAAGGGGTTAGCGTCGATCTGGATGAACGGCAGATGAACCGGAGTTTCCACTCCCGTTCATATTGCCGCCGTCATTCTGCCGTTAGAGGGAGGCGCGTGGCGACGCGCTCGAGAGCGCCAGGAGAACTGCACATGAAACGCACGTCGCTCGCAGCAGGCGCCTTTGCTGCAGCCTTGGTTGCCGGTGTTATTCCGGCTTTTGCTGCCGATTTGGACTACGGACGGGCCCCAACCGACCGTTACTCGTCGGCTTACGAGGATCCGCGCTACCGCGACCTGTACGCGGAGCCGCCGCCGCCCAGGTACGGCTACGCGCCGGTGCATCCGGTGCCACCGGCCTATGTCTACCGTGACAACCAGCGGTACGCCGAATACGACCGGCCTGGACTCGATCGTCCCAGATGCCTGCCTCGCGAAATCCTCAAGGACCGACTGATCAGCGAAGGCTGGCGCGATTTCCAGGAACTCGAGTTGCGCGGCGGTGTCGCTCGTATCCACGCACGGCGTCCGAATGGCGATCTCTACGCCCTGAAGGTCGACCGCTGCTCGGGTGAGATCATCAATTCGCATTTCATTGGACGCGGCGGCCGCATCGGGCCTTACGCCTATGAGGATACGCCGCAGCGGCGACCCTATTACTGAGGCCAGGCTGCTTACTGAGGCCGCGAACTGAGGCCAGCCGGCTAGGCCGACAACGGCCGCACTGATACAAGGGAAGCGCGGGGATTGGTCATCGTCCCCGCGCTTTCTCTTTGGCGATAGCCGAACACAATCGCCGCACGATCTCATCAGCTTGGAACCAGCCGCCGCCATGGACCTCGTTTCTCTCGCCCGCAACCCGATCCCGAGCGGCGCCGTCGTCGGCGAGTTCAAGGGCCAAGACGGCACGATCCTGCGCTTCGCGCGCTGGGGCGCAACACGTGGGCCCCGTCGTGGCACCGCCTGTGTGTTCGCCGGGCGTGGCGAGTTCATCGAAAAATACTTCGAGGTGATTGCCGATCTGCGCCGGCGCGGCTATGCGGTGGCGATGCACGATTGGCGCGGCCAGGGCGCATCCGCACGAGCGCTGACCGACCCGCGCAAGGGCTACGTGAAGAGCTTCGCCGAGTACGACGCGGACTTGACGCGTTTCATGAAGGACGTGGTGCTGCCCGATTGTCCGCCGCCCTACACGGCACTCGCGCATTCCATGGGCGCCAACGTTCTATTGCGCAACGCCACGATCCAGGGCTCCTGGTTCGACCGGATGGTACTGACGGCGCCGATGCTGGCGTTTGCCGACGAGAAGGTGCCGGTGCCGCAACCGCTTGCCCGCGCCTTGGTTCGGACCTTTGGCTATGGCGCCATCGGCAAGCTCTATATTCCCGGAGGCTCCGGCACGCCCGAGGAGGCCAAGCGGTTCGACGGCAATGCCTTGACGTCCGACCCGGAGCGCTTCGAGCGCAACAAGCAGATCGTCGACACCGCGCCATCGCTCGCGCTTGGCTCACCGACGATCGCTTGGGTGCGCGCGGCCTACGAGTCCTGCGCATATGTCATGCGGCCGGAATTCTCGCTGCGTGTCCGCGTGCCCTTGCTGTTGGTGGCAGCAGGGCAGGATCGTATCGTTTCGCCGACGGCGATCGAGGAACTGGCCGGACGCCTGAAGATCGGCGCCCGCGTCGTCATCGGCGGGTCGCGGCACGAAATTTTGCAAGAGCGCGACGAAATCCGGCAGCGGTTCTGGGCGGCTTATGACGCGTATCTCGGCATCAACGCAGCGGCGGCTTGAACAAACCCCTCCGGCTTGACCGCCACATGGTGGCCAATGCCGGTATTTTGCCGACGATGATCGTCGGGAGTCGAACGCAGACCGTCTTCGTTCTCATAGCCGGGCAGGTCGGCATTGGGGCCATAAGCCGAACTGCCGCTAGCGCGAATCCTCGCCCACGATCCTCTTCTTCAGGTATACGGCCACGGTACCGGGAACCATAGTACCGCGCTCATACACTTCGTAACCACGTTTGCTGTAGTACGCGATATTGGCTGCGAATGCCGCGTTCGTGTAGAGGCGGACTTCGTTGAAACTCATCGATCTCGCGACAACTTCGGCATGGCTCAACATTCGTGCGCTTACCTTGCTGTTCTGGCTGAACCGCGACATTCTCGATAAGTAGATGATCTGACTGTGGAATAAGCTCGATCAAAGCGACAAGTTCCCCATTAACCTCCAGAAGATCAATGACGTGTTCAGCTACGGCGCGACCGTAGTCCGCAGTCATGGGCCAAGGTTCCCGACCGATAAGCGGCACCCACTTCGCGTAAGCGGCACGTGAGAGTTCACGTATCGCGAGGACATCGGTGGTGCCGGCCCTTCTGACTTGGGCGGATTGCATTGGAGTGCCCTCCTATTCGCAAGAGCATTCACCGATAGCACGTAGCGGATTGGAAGGAAGCTTCGGGTCATCTCGACGCCGGACGACAGCGCCGGACGAGTCTGCTTTACTCGGCTCCGGACATTTTACGCCAGTTCGCCAACCGTTGGTCGAGTCGGGAAACTCTGCGGGAAACTCTGCGTAGTCGCCGCGCGCTATCGCGCGTTTGTCAGCATCGCCTAGCCGGTCGTGACACGCTAGGTCCGCGCTTCAAGTCGCGCGTTTCGGCACGGAGGCGAGGAACGCGCGTAGATCCTCTTTCCAGAAGCGGGCGTTGCCGGTCGTGCTGTGGCCCATGGTCTCGGCACTGGCCGGGATCAACAACAGGCGCGCATTTCGGATGCGCTTGATCTCGCGCTCGACCAACCCAAGCTCAGCCGGATTGCGCTCGTCGTCAGCGGAGTTGATGGCGAGTACGGCGGCCTCGATCCGCTCGAGGTCAGGTGCCGGATCGTAGTTGCGTGCCGCTTCCCAGAGCGCGATGTAGTCGTTCGCGTCGGTGTTGAACGGCATTGCCAGCCGCTCCTCGACCAGCTTGTCTGCCTGCTCGCGCGTCGGTGCCTGAGCCTGATAGGCGAACGTGCCGCCATTGCTGGCGGTGCTGAAAAACGCGTGTGCCGTTGCCATGGATTTCGGCTGCGTCGTGTAGTTACCGCCGTTGAAACCCGGATCCCTGCGCACGATCTCGACCAGCATGCGCCGCAGCATCCAATTGCGCGCCGCCATCGCGGTCGGCTGCGATCCCATCGGCACCAGCGCATCCATGAACCGCGGATGCGTGACGCCCCAGAGCCAAGCGTGCATACCGCCCATCGAGTTGCCGATGAGGAGGCGCAAATGGCGTAGCCCCAAGCCCTCCGTCAGCAAGCGATAGTGCGCCGACACCTGATCGTCGTAGGTGAAGCGCGGGAACTTGGTTTTCAGGCCGTCGGATGGCTTCGATGATTTGCCGGCGCCAAGCGCGTCCGGGATGACGATGAAGTATTTGTTGGCATCGAGCGGTTGGCCCGGACCGAACAACTCGCCGCCGAATTGGGGCGCCAGCATCGTGCTCGCCGATCCGGCGGTGCCATGCAGAACCAGCACAGGTTCGCCGGTCGGTTGGCCGACTGTGGTGTAGGCGAGACGTATCTCGGGCAGCACTTCGCCAGTGCGGAAGCGAAAGTCGCGCGCGACCCAGGATTGGATTTTCGGGGCGGAGAAATCAGCGGGCATTGTTTGCTCCGAAGCGGGGATTGAGTAGAGCGCGGCGCTTGCCCATTGGCGCTACCGCGGGTCAATCAAACGTGATGACGCCGCGGGCGACCTGGCCCTTGGCCATCAGCTGGAAGCCCTCGTTGATCTCGTCGAACGTGTAGGTGCGCGATATGAGGTCGTCGAGATTGATGCGGCGCTCCATCGCCATGTCGGCGAGGATGCCGAAATCAACGTTCGGGCGCACCGAGCCGTAGTAGGTGCCCGACAGCGTCTTCTCGGTGTAGACGAGCGATGCCGGAGCAATCGGTGCGGTTGCGGAGTAGGCCGCAATGCCGACGATCACCGCATGGCCGGCCGGTGCCAGCGAGTCCAGCACCTGCATGGTGGTTGGACCGGTGCCGATCGCGTCGAAGGCGTAGTCGACGCCGAGGCCGGTGATCTCCATCACTGTCTTGATCGGGTCCTGCTTGCGGCTGTTGATGATGTGCGTGGCGCCGAAGTTGGTTGCCATCTGCAGCTTGTTGTCGAGCAGGTCGCAGGCGATGATCGTCCTGGCACCGGCAAGCCGCGCGCCCTGGACGACGTTGAGACCGACGCCACCGCAGCCAACGACGAGCACGCTCGATCCGGCTTCGACCTTGGCGTGGCGGATGGCAGCGCCGACGCCGGTCGCGACCGAGCAGCCGATGATCGCCGCGTGCGTCCACGGCAAATCCTTGCGCACGGGCACGAGTTGTTCGGCTGGGCAGACCGAGTGCTCGGTGAAGGTGCCGATGCGCGCCATGATGTTCAGCGGCTGGCCATTGAGCTTCACGCGCGTGGTGCCGTCGTGCATGACGAAGCGCGAGGTGTCGTTGTGGCCGATGCAGAGCACGCTGCGTCCGCGCGAGCAGTAGGGGCAGTGGCCGCAGTTCGGGCGGAAAGAGAATATAACGTGATCGCCTTTTTTCACGTTAGTGACGCCGGGTCCGACCTGGACAACCTCGCCCGCTGCTTCATGGCCGAGGATCATCGGCAACGGCAGCGGCCAATCACCGATCATGATGTGCCAGTCCGACATGCACACGCCCGCCGCCCGCACCTTGACCAGAGCCTCACCGGCCTTCGGTGGATCGAGCTCCAACTCCATGATCTCGAGCGGCTTGTTGACTTCAGTGAGCACTGCGGCGCGCGTCTTCATCGGGGGGCCTCGGATGCGGTCTCTCATTGATACTCGGTCGACGCGAAGTTTGCCCCGGTCCGACGCCGCGCACAAGCACATCGGCGATGGCACATCGGCGATGGCACACCGGCGATGGCCATGGGATGATGTCACCATCCAGACCGATGCTTGCTCCTGGCCGCAGCGATTGGCTATGCTGTACGGCCTCCTGTATCGTGTCCGAACGGTAGGGAACCGGGTTGGCCAAAAAGAAACACACAATCGACGGGGAGGATGGCCATGTGGCCCGGCATCACACGACGCGGTGCGCTGTTTGGCAGCACAGTATCGGTCACGGCAGCACTGCTGCCGTCAGCGGCACGCGCGCAGGGCTTTGATGCCGTTTTCGCTGCCGCCAGGAAGGAGGGCAAGCTCACCCTTTATCACAACATCCGACCGGCCGGGATCGAGGTGATCCTGAAGAAGTTTCGCGCCGCGTTCCCCGAGATTCAGACCGAGCAGATCCGTCTCGGATCCGGCCCGCTGAATGAGCGCTTTTCGACCGAATTTGCCGCCGGCCGCCACTTGGCCGATGTGCTGATCACCTACGCCGACGAAGAACTCCTGCGCACCGTCAACGAGCGCTTCGCGGAATGGCAACCGCCGGAGTTCGCCGGCAACTTCCCGCCTGAGACCCAGATCGCCGGGCGTCTTTACGTGCTGCAGCAGGCGCGCGAAGCCATCATCTGGAACAAAACCCTGGTCAAGGACGCCGACGCGCCCAAGGAGTGGGCCGATCTCTTCGATCCCCGTTGGAAGGGCAAGGTCTCGGTCAACACGCCGTGGCGGTCGATCTCGGTGCAGCAGATGTTCGCCTTCTGGGACGACATCGGCATCAAGGACGCGGCCGAGCGCATGAAGGCCAACGAGGTCCGTTTCTTTGAGGGCTCCAGTGGCGTCATCCAGGCCGTCGTTCGCGGCGACGTGGCGGTGGCGCACATCACCGACATCCCGCTCAACAGCATGCTCGACGATGGAGCGCCGCTCGGCTTTGTTTATCCGAAATCCGGCACCACCACGTCCGACGCCTTCACCGCCGTCTCCGCCAAGGCACCGCACCCGAACGTGGCACGCGTGTTCGTCAACTGGCTGATGAGCAAGGCTGGCCAGGCCGAACTCGTCGAGCAGGGCGGCCTCTCGGTTACCCGCAAGGACGCGCCGGGCCTTTCGCATCTGCCGGCGACACAGAAGATCCCGAACGTCATATCGGGTGCCAAGGTACTGACGGCCGAACGACAGAAGTACCTGATCGGCCATTGGCGCACCGTCTTCGGCGTGAAGTGACAGCAGTGGCCAGCCCCGAACGGAGTACGCAAGGCGGCGTCGGCACCATGCGGGTGCTCTACGGCCTGACGTTTGCAGTTGTGACAGCGCTGGTGCTGATGCCGATCGGCGCGCTCGTCATCGGCAGTTTGCGCACCAGCGCGCCGGGTGTCCCCGGTGATTGGACACTCGCCAACTTCGCCGGCCTCGCCTCAGCCGGCGTGCTCGGCGTTATGGCGCAGACGCTGATCATCGGCGTCGGCACCGCGCTCATTTCCGTCATCATCGGCACCGCGATCGCGCTCGTCGTCCACCGCACCGATTTTCGGTTTCCCAACCTCGCGACCGCGCTGATCGGGCTGTCCTTTTATCTGCCATCCTTCATCCTCGCGATGGCGTGGATCATCATTGGCTCACCCGGCGGACTCATCAATTACGCCTGGGGCAATCTGCTCGGCCTGCCGGGCAAGCTCGACATCTACACCATGTGGGGCATCGTTTTCGTGATGGTGCTGCACAACGTACCGTTCGTTTATCTCACCATGCGCGGGCCGATCATCGGCATGGATAGCCTCTACGAGGAGGCGGCACGCACTTCCGGCGCGACACCGGTCCAGGTACTGGCTCGCATCACGCTGCCGCTGCTCGGCTACTCAATCGCCTCGAGCGCCATCCTGACCTTCATCACCTCGATTGAGCAATTCGCGATCCCCGCGTTGATCGGCTCGCCCGGACGCATCAACGTGCTGGCGACGCAGCTCTACTTGCTCTGCCGTTTTTCCCCGACCGACTACGGCCTCGCCGCCGCGATCGGGCTGGTGCTGTCGGCGATCACCGGCCTCGCGATCTGGGCGCAACGTCGCGTCGTGTCGAACGCGCGGCTCGCGACCGTTGGCGGCAAGGCCGGGCGATTGGCGCCGATCCCACTCGGCCGCTGGCGCTGGCCGGCTTACATCCTCACGTTCGGTTTTGTGACCCTGGCTCTGATCCTGCCGACGCTGATCCTGATCTACACCTCGGTGATCAAGTTCTTCACCGCCAACCCGCTGACGGCCGCCTACACGTGGCGCAACTACGTCTTCATCTGGGAGAGCGCGGCGACCCACTCGAGCTTCTGGAACACGGTTGTAACGTCCAGCATCGGCGCCGCGCTCGGTTCGGCACTGGGCTTCCTCGTCGCCTATTTCTCGCTGCGGCAGCGCTTCCAGGGCGCGCGCGCGCTCGAGTTCCTGGCCAACCTGCCGTTCGGCATGCCGGGCGTCGTCATCGGCCTCGGTCTGCTCTGGGCCTATGCCTATCTGCCGCTTCCTGTCTATGGCACGCTTGCGATCATCGTCATCGCCTACATCACGCGCTATCTGCCCTATGCGACGGAAACTATCGGCGGCCAGCTCGTGCAGATCGACAAGAGCCTCGAGGAGGCGGCGTGGGTCGCGGGCGCGACACGGACAGGCGCGCTCAGGCTGATCCTGCTGCCGATCGCGATGCCTTCGGTGCAAAGTTCGTTCTTCCTGCTGTTCATGGCCTTCTTCCGCGAGATCTCGTCGGCGATCCTGCTGTTCACGGCCTCGACGATGGTGATCTCGATTTCGATCTGGTCGTTCTTCGATCAGGCGAATTGGGGCCTCGCCAGCGCCATGTCGATTATCGCCATCCTCATCATCTTCGCCGTCATGAGCTTCATCTTGTGGCTGCTGCCGGCCGCGCGCCGCCGTTGAGTTCGGTCCTGGAGACGCCTGCAACCCATGAGCATTTCCGTCAACGCCCTGGTGAAGACCTACGGCTCCACACCGATCGTGCGCGACATCTCGTTCACCGTTGCCAAGGGCGAGATGGTGGCGCTGCTCGGTCCCTCCGGCTGCGGCAAGACGACGACGCTGCGCTGTATCGCCGGACTGGAAACAGCCGACGGCGGCTCCATCGCCATCGACGGCGAGACGGTTTCCGATGCGGCGCGCGGGTTGCATGTGCCGGTGCACGAACGCGCCGTCGGCATGGTGTTCCAGTCGTACGCGGTGTGGCCGCATCTTTCGGTTGCCGGGAACGTCGGCTTTCCCTTGAGCATCCGGCGCGCGCCCGCCAAGGAGATGGCCGAGCGCGTCGATTGGGCGCTCGATATCGTCGGCATGCGCGCGCTGAAGGAACGCCAACCCTCGCAGCTCTCCGGCGGCCAGCAGCAGCGCGTGGCGCTCGCCCGCGCCATCGTCGGCAAGCCGCGCGTCCTGCTGTTCGACGAGCCGCTCTCCAATCTCGACGCGAAACTCCGCGACACGACCCGGGCCGAGATCCGACGCCTGCAACGGGAGCTGGACGTCGCCGCGCTGTTCGTGACGCACGACCAGACCGAGGCGCTGTCGATCTCCGATCGCGTCGTCGTCATGGATCAGGGCCGCATCCGCCAGCAAGGCACGCCGAAGCAGCTCTATCGTTTCCCTGCGAACCGTTTCGTCGCTGACTTCATCGGCGCCGCGAGCTTCTTCGATGTGACGCCGGCTGGCGAGGCCGGCCGATGGCGGCTTCCGGACGGCACGGTGATCCGCGTCGACGGCGCGCCGCCTACGGGTGGCGGCAAACTGCAAGGCATGCTACGGCCCGAGGTGATCCAACTGCTCCCCGCCCATGCCGGAGCTACAGATCGCGCCACCCCCAACACGCTCACCGGCCGGATCGTCGAGCGCCACTACCTCGGCGCCTTGACCGAATACGTCGTCGAAGCCGGTGGCACGCGCTTCAAGGTTCACTCCGCCAACGATATCGACACCGAAGCGGTGCAGTTGAATTTCTCCAGCCGCGACTGCCAACTCGTGCTGGCCGACGTATGAGGCGCGAGGATCCGGGCATAGGTCAGGCGTCACACCGCATCCGCGTCGTCAACTGTTTCGATGAACTCGTCTCCACGCGCTTTGCAGGCGACATCAACGCACTGTGCTGGGCCCGCCAACTGCCAGGAGATTTCCAGGAGATCATCGATCGGCTGCAAGCGGACGACGGGATGACCACGATCGGGGATGATGACCTGCGAGCCCTCGAACTAAGTCCGGCAGGCTCTGTCGCCCGCGAGGTGCTGCTGGCAGACCAGGCATTGCTCCGTGGCCAGGGCCTCGCCCCGATCCTCGACTGCATCACTGGCTACGCCAGAGATGGCGCGTCGGGCCCAATCCCGACGGATGTCTACTCATTTCACGTCGATAGCGCCCCGGTCCAGGTGGATACCTACCTCTGCACGTACATCGGCGACAGCTCCGAAGGGTTGCCGAACGACATGGCGATCCGCCGCGTCGACGTCGCGGAAACCAGAGCCGAACTCCTGCAAATCTTTGGCGGATCGGACGACGCCAACTTCGCCGCGTATCTGCGCGAGCATTGCTACGATCTGCACTATTGGCCACGACCTGGCGCCAAGCCCTACACGTTCGGGCTCGGTAACCTCTGGCGTATCGCCATCGCTTACCCGGATTGCCCCGTCCTCCCCTGCATCCACCGCGCTCCCCTCACGCCACCCGGCACCTCGGCAAGGCTCCTGCTGATCAGTTGAGGCCGCTGGCAGTCGCCATGCAGGAGTTTGCCGAAGGGGCGACGCGACGGCACTCACGCCCCTCCCTTCGACAGCTCCGGCAGCCTCCCCAACGCCCGGTCCTCACCCGCCGCTGGAATGGCGGACGTGAGGCTGCAGCAGTTTGTGCGTTAGCGGCGCGAAAACAATTGTGAAATCCCTTTGCGAGAGACCCAAGAGCGGCCCGGCCTCGCCCGGCTTCTCTGCCCAGGCTAGGTTATGGTGCGCGGGACCGATCCAATTGACGTCTCGTGAAACTACGTGATCGCTCGGGAGGAGTAGTGCCATGGCGTTCGTTTCGAGAAGAACGGTTGCCGCCGGCGTCGCCGCTTCAGCGGCAATGCCCCGAGGTAAGGCCAGCGCTCAAACCGGCGCGACCTACCCCGAAAGGCCGATCAAAATAATCGTTCCGTTCGCAACTGGCGGCGGCGCCGATTTGCTGGCTCGCCTGATGGCGCCGAAGGTGAGCGAGGGGCTGCGCCAGCCTGTGATCGTCGACAACAGACCAGGCGCGGGGACCACGATCGCCAGCGATCTCGTCGCCAAGGCTGCGCCCGATGGCTACACGCTGCTGCAGGTGAACCGGGACATGGCGATCAGCCCAAGCACCTATGCAACGCTGCCATACGACACGCTCAAATCGTTCGCGTGGATCGGCAAGGCTGCCGACGGACCATTCGTGCTGGTTGCCAACCCAGCGGTCGCCGTGAAATCCTTGGCCGAGCTTACAGCCCTGGCGAAGGCCAGACCCGGGACGGTGGCGTACGGCAATCTTGGCATCGGCGGAATCGCACATCTCAGCGTCGAAGCGTTAATGCGGCATCTCGGGATCGACCTACTGCAAGTCCCATACAAGGGTGCCGCACCCGCACTGGCAGCGGCGGTGTCGGGAGAGATTTCGATCACGCTGGCGTCGCTGGCGAGCGTCATTCCGTTTGTGCGCGAAGGGCGATTGCGCGCATTGGCTATCGGGATGGAGACGCGAGCTGCACAGCTGCCTGAGGTTCCAACGATCGGCGAGGCAGGCGGTGGTACCGACACGATCTTGCCGACGTTCGTTGGGTTTGCTGCTCCGGCCGGCACGCCGCAACCGATTGTCGCGAGGCTCAATGCAGAGCTGAAGCGTGTGCTCGCACTGCCGGATCTGGCGGAGAAGATGGTCCAGAACGGGTTTGTGCCAGCTTACAGTACACCGGAGGAACTGGCCGCGACGATGGCGAAGGACGTCGCCCACTTCGGCAAGCTTGTGCAGGCGATCGGCATCACGCCCCAGTGACAAGCGAGGTGGCGCCGCCGCCCGGACGCGGCAGATCCGTACTCCAGATCTATTTGTTGGCGCCCGATTTCGCCCGTTGCCCAAGGGCGTGATGCCCAGGTTGAGAGGCCAAAAGTACAATTCGAGGCTGGGACATCACTGTTCGCGCAGCACGGTATGGTAGGCCGCGCCCGGCTGATCTCCCGACGGTCCCTCGAGTTCGACCGTCACGTGCAGGTTCTGTGCGGTCAGCCGGAATGGCCTGACGTAGTCGTCGCTGACCGGAGCGCCGGCATCGAGGCCGACATTGAGGCCGGCGGTGGTGCCATGTGTCGGCCAAGTCTTCGGGATGTCGAGTGCACCGACAAGCTTGTCAGCAATGAACAGCTCGGCGCGGCCCATATTCTTGGCGCGACGTCGAAATGCGAGGCGGATGACAACGGGCCCCGGGGCTGCCGCGAATGGCGCCGTGATCGTGTGTTTGACCGATTCCGAGTAGACGTATTGATAGTTGAGCTGGCCGCCCCTGATGAAAATCGTGAAGCCCGCGAAGCGGCTACCCCAGGCGATCAGCACGCCTTCCGTCGCCGGCGCGACGACATCGAACGCGGCCGTCACCGTATAGCTGCGATCGCTGATGTCGGGCGAAGATAGGCGATCGACGCGCGCCATGTCGCCGAAATAGGTGTAGCGCGTCCTGGCGCTCATTCTCAGTCGGGCCGCGGCCCGCTCCCAGTCGCGATCGTCGAGCGGCAGCACGCCGTACTTGCCGGCCTCGACCCACCACAGGTCGACCAGGGCGCGCAGCTTCCCTGGCTCGGCGGTCGCCTTGTCGTCGATCTCGGCGAAGTCCTGATCGAGATGGTAGAGTTCCCACTGATCGGCCTCGAAATCACTGCCCTTGACGTGGCGCGAGACGGCCTTCCAGCCCTGGTGCCAGATGGCACGATCACCCAGCAACTCGAAGTACTGGGTGCGCTTGCGCGTCGGCGCGTCGCCATCGTCGAACGTGTAGGCGAGACTCGTGCCGTGGATTGGCAACTGCGGCGCGCCGCGATACTCCTGCGGCGGCTCGACGCGGAGGATCTCGTACAACGTCGGCGCGATATCGCTGACGTGATGGTATTGCGTTCGGATGGCACCGCCATTCGTGATGCGCTTGGGCCACTGCACGATGAGTGGCGCCCGGATGCCGCCGCCGTGGGTGTCCTTCTTGTACCACTTGAGCGGGGTGTTCGAGACCTGCGCCCAACCCTGCGGATAATGGTTGAAAGCGTACTCGGAGCCGATCTTGTCCATCATCGCGAGCCCGACGGATGGCGGCTCCTCCTCGTAGACCATGTGCTTGCGCAAGTTGATGGCGCCTGTCGGCCCGCCTTCGGGGCTCGCGCCGTTGTCCGAGATGAGGATGATCATCGTATTGTCGAGCTGACCGATCCCGTCGAGGTAGGCGACAAGGCGCCCGATCTCGGCATCGGTGTGTTCGAGAAAGCCGGCGTACGTCTCCTGCAGGCGCACGAGGAGCCGGCGCACGTCGGGTGCCATGTCGACCCAGGCTTCGACGCCGGGGTTGCGTGGTGCGAGCGTAGTGCCCTTCGGAATGATGCCGAGTTCGAGCTGCCGCTTGATGCGCCGCTCGCGGATGATGTCCCAGCCGGCGTCATAGCGGCCGCGATAGCGGTCGATGTAGGCGCGCGGCACATGGTGTGGCCAGTGACATGCGCCGAACGCCAGATAGTGGAAGAATGGCCGCTCCGGTGCCGTTGCCACGTGATCGCGGATGTCGCCAACGACGTGGTCGACGAGGTCCGTACTCAGGTGATAGTCGGGCATTGCGGCCAGCTGGATCGGCCGGTTGTCCTGGTAGAGTTCGGGGTTCCACTGGTCGGTCAGCGCACCGTGGAAGCCGTACCATCGACCGAAACCACGCCCGATTGGCCAGTCGCCGTGCGGGCCAGCCGAGCCGTAGTCGGCGATGTTCGTCAAATGCCATTTGCCGACGGCATAGGTGCCGTAGGCGTGATCGCGCAGGACCTCCGGGATGGTCGCCGCGCGCCGCGTGACCTTGCCCTGATAGCCGGGGAAGCCGCTAGACCATTCCGCAATGATGCCAACGCCGACAGCGTGCGCGTTACGTCCTGTGAGGAGGCAAGCGCGCGTCGGTGAGCACATCGACGTTACATGGAAGTTGGAGTAGCGCAGGCCGCGCGCCGCAAGGCTATCCATGTGCGGTGTCGCGATCTCGGAGCCGTAGCAGCCGAGGTCGGAAAAGCCGACATCATCGAGCACGATGGTGATGATGTTCGGCGCGCCAGTTGGAGCTGCGGCCGGCTCCGGCCACCACGCCTCGGAGGTCTTGTAGGTCTGTCCGATCGAGCCTTTGAAGGCGGGTTCGCGCGACATGGGAAATTCCTTGCTGAGTGCCTTTGGGAGGTCAGGGGCCGACTGCGCGGCTGGAGCTGGGCTTCCTTTGCGAGGCCGTGAAGGGGTCGGATCGTTAAGTCGTGATGTCTCGTCTCGATTTCACGACGCCGTGGAAACACGCCTCATGCCTGCATGCTGAAATGAATGCGCGTGAAGCGGCGCTCGGTGAGCTCGCGCACGAGGCGTACGAGCGGCTTCTCGAAGATGTACTCGGTCCGCATCTGTCCGGCCGCGAGCATCTCGTCGACCTGCCCGCCCGCGAACATGAAGCGCAGAATGCGCTCGTCGTCATCGATACTGGCGTACTGCCGGCGCAACCGATCGACAGCAGGGGCCAGTGGAGTGGGCTGCAGCGCGATTCGCGGCGAGCCGTTGGCGACGATGCGATCGAGCACATCGGGGGCCACCGGCGCAAGCAACTTGCCGTAATAGCCGAGCGCGTACTTCTTCACCTCGTCCGGCACGATGCGATAGCGCTCGCCCTGCACGACATTGAGCACGGCCTGCGTTCCGACCAGCTGAGCAAATGGTGTGATCATGATCGGGTAGCCGAGCTCGGTGCGCACGCGCACCACCTCCTCGAGCAGCTTCTGGAAGAGATGCGACAGACCCGCCTGGGCGAGCTGCAAGCGGAAGTTTGACATCATGCCGCCGGGGATCTGGTGCTCGTAGTGAAACGAGTCATACTCCTGCGGCACTCCAACGGGCTTGCCCTCCTGCTCGGCGACTTTGCGGAAATGCTCGCTCACCTCTGCGACCAGTGTGTCATCGATGTCGACGCGGTAGCCCATAGACCTCAGATCGCGCACCACAGATTGCGTTGCGGGCTGGGCGTTGCCATTGGCGAGCGGCGCGATGGACGTATGGATGCGGTCGGCGCCGGCCTTGACACCCTCGAGATACACGAGCGGCGCGAGCCCGGTCATGCAGTGGCTGTGCAGCTCGAGTGGAATGTCGCCGATCACCTTCTTGACGGCCGGGACGAGCGTGCGGATGCGGTCGACGGTGAGCAGCCCGCCGGCATCTTTCAACCAGATGGCATCGACCTTGCCGCGCCGGGCGAGTTCGCGCGCCGTCCTCACGTAGAGCTCGTCCGTGTGTACTGGCGACAGGCAATAAGAGAGCGCGCCGAAGGTCTTGACACCGAGCCGGCGCGCAACGTCGATGGTCGCCAGCATGTTGTCGACGTCGTTGAGTCCGTCGAAGGCGCCGACCTCGCGAAAGCCATTGGCGACGAGGCGCTCGACCCACAGCCCCACGATGTCGTCCGGCAGCACATCGAAGCTGACCAGGTTCTTCGAGCGCACGAAGGAGGAGAGCGGCGTCTCGGTGACGCGCTGACGCATGAGACGCACTCGCTCCCACGGATTCTCCTTGAGAAAGCGAATGCAGACATCGAACTGAATCGTGCCGGCGAGATCGATGCGCTGAAACCCCGCGCGGTCCATCTGCCTCGCGATGGGCAGCATATGGGCAGTCGTCATGCGCGTCGCCCATAGGCATTGGTGGGCGTCACGCAGTGTTGTGTCGACGACGGGTATTTCGCGCATGTCGGTTCCCCCCTGCGTTCACTCGCTCGTCACGACTACTTCAATGCCGCCTCGGCCTTGTCGAGGAAGGAGTAATCGAGGTACTTGCTGACCCAACCATCAACATCCTTGACCAGTTCCTCGGGGATCTTGCCTTGCCGAGCGATCGTTGTGAGCCAGATCCGGGTCGAGGCCATGTCGAGACGCGGTTGCGTCAGGTCGACCGAGCCGAGCGCGTCGAGATTGACGGCGTAGGATTTGGGGTCGTTCATCTTCCTGGCGACGAGTTCGGCCGTCTTCTCCTTGCCGTTGCTCTTGATCCACTCGATGCCCTTGAGTGTGGCCAGCACGAACTTACCGACGGTCTCGGCGTTTGCCTTGACGAAGGACGGCGTGAAGGCGAGCTGCAGGCTCTCTGCGTTCGGGATCGGCGGCAGGCGTTGGATGTAGTGCAGCAGATCCGGCGCCTGCGCGATGGCGGCCGCAGACGCCGGCTCCCAGCCGATGAAGGCCTCGACCTCACCCTTCTGGATCATGACGGCGACGTCGGTTATTTTCGTCGGCACGTGCTCGAACTTCACGCCTTGCGCCTGCTGGATGTAGGCGAGGACCGCATCGTGGATCGTGCCGATGCCGGGCGTGCCGACCTTCTTGCCGTCGAGGTCCTTGACCGTCTTATAGGCCTTGCGCCCGACGATGGGCGCGTTGCCCTTTGTCAGCGACATGACAACACGGATGTCGCCGCCACGGGCCGCGAACTGCATGAAGGGCACGATGGCCGCCATGACAGCGTCGAGGTTGGCAATGTCGAGCAGGGCCGAGGGACCGTTCGGATAGGTTTTGCGTTCGATCTTGATGCCTACCTGCTCGTAGTAGCCGTTGAGCTCGGCCACCCACACCGCGGCGTAGTCGACCTCGGAACCGTTCTGGTCGGCGAGACGCACGATTTTCGGAGCCTGCGCAATTGCAGGATCCGATCGCAGGCTTGCTCCGAGAACCGGCAGTGCGGCGACGGCACCGATGTTCCTCAACGCGGATCGTCTCGTGGTCATGGCTACTCCTCCTTGCTGACGTCACTCAGGCTTGGCATGTCCGTTGAACGCAGGATCAGGCGCACCGGGGGTGTGCAGCAACTGCATGCATTGTGCGCGCAATTTCAGGAACTCGGGCGCGAGAAGATCGCGAGGCCGTGACATGGCGACCGGCAGGTCGGCGACGATGCGGGCGGGTTTCGCCGATAGGATCAGGATGCGATCGCCGAGAAACACGGCTTCCTCGAGATTGTGCGTGACGAAGATCACCGTGCGCTGCTTGCGCCGCCAGATGTCGAGAACCTCGCGCTGCATGCGTTCGCGCGTCGGCTGGTCGAGGCTGACGAAGGGCTCGTCCATGAGAATGAGATCGGCATCGGTGGCGAAAGCGCGCGCGATGGCGACGCGCTGCTTCATGCCGCCGGAGATCTGGTGCGGGTAGTATTTCTCGAAGCCGGTCAGCCCGACGATGCCGACGATCTCGCGCACCTTGGCGTCGATCTCCGCCTTGTACGCGCCCTTGATCCGCAGTCCAGTCGCGACGTTGTCGTGGACATTGAGCCAGGGAAAGGTCGACGGCTCCTGGAATACGAACGAGATGCTGTGCCGCTTGGGATCGGCCGGCGTGCCATCGATCAGCACCGCCCCCTGCGACGGCCTGAGAACGCCGGACAGCATGTCGAGCAACGTGGTCTTCCCGCAGCCGGATGGGCCGCAGATGCACACGAACTCGTTGGTGCCGACGTTGAATTCGAGCCACTCGTGTACGACGAGATCGCCATAGCGGTGGGAAGCCTTGACCTCCACCTTGGCATGCGGGTCGGATCGTGCTTGGCCGTGCATCGCTCGAGTCCTTCAAAGACTGACTTGCCAGCGCCAGCGGAACAGCCGCTTCTCGATCAGCAGCAACGCCTCGTTCATGAGAAAGCCGATGAAGCCGATCAGAAGCATGCCGACGATCACGTGTGGCACCTGCATCAGCTCGGCGTAGTTGATCATCAAGCGGCCAAGGCCGGTCGAGATGCCACCTGCAAGCTCGGCGGCGACGATGGTCAACCAGGCCGTGCCGAGGCCAACGCGCATGCCGGCCATGATGTCCGGCAGCACTGTCGGCACGACAACGTTCCGTAAAGTCCACATTTTGCTCGCGCCATGCACGACGCCGACCTTGCGGTGGATGGGCTCGACGCGTGCGACGCCGACCAGCGTCGAGGTGAAGATGGGAAAGACGGCGCCGAGAAAGATCAGGAAGGCGAAGCGCGTGAGCCCGGAGAAGAAAATGATGGCGAGCGGAATCCAGGCGATCGGCGGAATGAAGCGGAACGGCTCCAACACCGAGCGCGTGCCGGCATAGACCTTGGGATAGAGCCCCATCAGCAGGCCGAGCGGCACGCCGAGCAGCACTCCGAGACCGAAGCCGACAAGCACGCGTTGGACGCTGGCCCAGGCATGGGTGAGCAGCGAATGTCCCGAGGTGTCCCCTTGCATGGACAGTTGCACGAAGGCGCGGATGATCTTGCCCGGTCCAGGAAAAAACGGTGAGGCGAGCATGACCGACGCCAGCTGCCAGACGCCGAGGGCGACCGACAGCGACAGCAAATTCCAAAGCACCGTGCGGCCGCTCCCGGCGGCTCGTCCGGATGCCGGCACGGCATTGGCGAAACTAGGCCCGCTGGTCGTGTCGATGGTCATATCCGCACCTTCTTCGCCGCGCACTCAGCGCGTCGTCCAACGTCCTTCCACCGTCGGGATCACCTATCCCGTAACACGTGCCGCTGTCGGCGCGGCTTGCAACTGCATGGTCGGTAGGAACGTCTCCTCCACCCAGCGAGTCGTCACGCGCCCCGCGCAGAAGTCCTCGTGCGCGAGCACCTGACGATGGAAAGGGATCGTCGTCGGCACGCCCCTGACGTCGAATTCGGCGAGGGCCGCACTCATGGCCGTGATCGCGCGCGAACGGGACTCGGCATGTACGATCACCTTGGCCAACAGGGAATCGTAGAATGGCGGCACGAGATAGCCCGGATGGCAGTGCGTATCGACGCGAATGCCCGCACCAGCAGGTGGTTGCCACTGTTCGAGAACGCCGGGCCCCGGCGCGAAGTTGCGCGTCGGGTCCTCCGCGTTGATGCGGCACTCAATGGCGTGCCCCTTCAGTGCCACGTCGCCCTGCTTGAAAGCGAGGGGCGCGCCAGATGCGATATAGATCTGCTCGCGCACGATATCGCGGCCTGTGATCATCTCGGTGACGGGGTGCTCGACCTGGATGCGCGCATTCATCTCTAGGAAATACCAGCGTCGCGTGTCGTCATCGAGGACGAACTCCACGGTACCTGCGCCATGGTAGCGCGCGCGCCGTGCCAACAACACCGCGGCCGTGGTCAGCTCCTCGCGGAGGCTGGCGTCGATGAAGGGCGACGGCGCCTCCTCGATCAGCTTCTGATGGCGGCGCTGAGTGGAGCATTCGCGCTCACCGAGGTGAATGACATTGCCGTGGGTGTCGCCGAGGATCTGCACCTCGACGTGCCGAGCCCGCTCGATGAATTTCTCGATGTAAAGCGAGGGGTCGCCGAACGCCGCCTGCGCTTCCGCAGTTGCCTCGTCCAGCGCGCGGGCGAGATCTGCTGCACGGCGCACGACACGCATGCCGCGGCCTCCGCCGCCGGCGCTTGCCTTGATCAGGCAGGGCAAGCCATGCCGGCGGACGAACGCTTCCGCGTCGGCCGGTGACTGCAGGCGCCCCGATCCGGGCACGCGCGGTACACCAGCTTCCGTCGCAAGTCCGATCGCCGCGATCTTGTCGCCGAGTGACTCGATCGATTCAGGCGATGGACCGATGAACACCACTCCAGCCTTGGCACACATGCGTGAGAACTCCGCCCGTTCGGAGAGAAAGCCATAGCCGGGATGGATCGCGGCGCAGCCGGTACCTTTGGCGGCGGTCACCAGGATCTCCGGGCGCAGATAGCTCTCGCGCGCGGCAGCTGGACCGATGCAAACGGCCCGAGTCGCCATGCGTGCCGGCAGGCTGTCGCGGTCCGCCTCCGAGAAGGCGGCGACCGTCTCGATGCCGAGCACATCGCAGGCTCGGATCACGCGCACGGCGATCTCGCCGCGATTGGCGATCAGGATGCGCTTGAAGGGCGGCGCCAGCATCGTCACGCCTCCCTGTCCTGGGCGATGACGACGAGCAGCTGGTTGTATTCGACGAGGCCGCCGTTCTCGGCGACGATCCTGACGACGATGCCGTTCACGCCCGCCCGGATTGAATTGAACAGCTTCATCACCTCGATCAGCCCCACCGTATCGTCGGCCAGCACGCGCTGCCCCTCCTCCACGAACGGCTTCTCGCCCGGCGCAGGTGCGCGATAGAATGTGCCGAGCATGGGCGCGCGGATGGCGATGGCACCCTCGGGAACGGCAATCTCGCGGGTCTGCGCCGGAGGCGCTGTCGCGGCAGTCTGCGCCGGCTTGGCGGCAGCGGAGGATGCCGAAGCAGCCGTTGATCTGGCCCCGATCGTTCGGGTGTTGCCGGCCCCACTGCGAACGACATGCAGATGAAAGCCGCCATAGACGAGATCGATCTCGTCGAGATGCTCGGCCCCATCAATGATCTTGAGAATGCTCTCGACATCGGCGTAGGTGAGTTTGGGTTCCATGTTCACTATAGGGTCCAAGTGGATACGTGAGCCTCACCCCTGGCGTGCGCAGAATGGCATCGGGGTTGATGAAAACCAGAGTGAGATCGCTGTCTCATCAGGGGTGACGATCCTTGTCCGCCTTTTCGGCATCGAGCGCCTTGCGACGACTTGGCGCCGAGGGGCGACGCCCGCGGCTACGAACCGGGCGCCGATGGAGGCCGACGGCCTGGCCGTTGCCGGCATCCGCGTTGTTCCCTGCCGTCGATGCATTGAGGCTCGGAGCCTCGCGTCCGAACCCGCGCGAGATCTGGTCGGCGACCGCCCTCAGATCCGGCAGATGGTGGCGCAGCTTCGCGAGCGGCAAACTGGCGACCGGCGCCATCACGGCCAATCCCGCCACGACGTCGCCCTTTAAATTGCGAATGGGCACGGCAATACAATTCACGCCTGCGAGGAGTTCCTCGTTATCCTCTGCGTGTTGTTGATGATGGATCGCGTCGAGCTCCCGAACCAGCGCGCGTGCACTTGTGATCGTGTTTCTTGTCCGCGCGGGGAATGGTGCGGATGCCAGCACCTTCGCCTTCAACTCGCGGCGGCCGAAGGCAAGCAACAGCTTGCCGCTTGCCGTGCAATGCGAAGGCAGCGACTGCGACGGATCGATGTCGACGCGCAGCGCAGCCGTCGAGTGGACCCACTCGACCGCCAGCACATGCCCTGCCTTGAGCACAACGAGATTGATGCGTGCTTGCAGCCGATGCGCCAGTTGATCCATGAGCAGACGCCGCTGGCCGTGTCCTGCGCCATGTCGCAGCGCGCTGAGCGCGATGTCCTCCAACAGCGAGGCGACGAGATGGCGTCGCGTCAACGGATCCTGCTGCACAAAGCCAGCCCGCTCAAGCAGGCGCAGCAAATGATAGGTGCTGGGCTTGGGCAGGCCAATCGCTCGGCTGAGCTCGGCAAGCGCAATCGGCTCCCTGCTGCGCGCGATTTGCTCAAGCAGTCGCAGCGCCTTGATCACGGGCGACTTGTCGGTCTTGCTGTCTGGTTTAGTCATTCGAATGGTTCAAACGTTTTGTCTCAACCGTCAATACAACGCTATCGATCGAGCGGCAGGAGTGTCAAGCCTCTCGGCTCTCGCTGCATGACGACCTGGCTGACGGGTTCGCTTGCGTCAGCAGCATCGGTCTCGGCTAGCCGAGTTGCCCAGCCGGACGTCGTGCCACGCCGATGGAGCAAGAAGAGCCAGTCAGGAAACGATCTGATGCGCACGGTACCGGTTCAGGCCGGCCAAGTCGGCGTCGCGCACGTCAAGGCTCGATCAACGCAGTTCGCTGTCGTCCGCCCCGATGAGACACAGAATTCGGCGGGGTTGGCTTCGTCGCCGACGGCGGGCCATATGAGGCATGAAAGCGCCGCCAGCGGTCTGTGACACATCTGACGTTTCTTCACGACCCGCATTCCCATTGCCATGTCGCGGGTTTGGGCGGCCGTGGGAGCCCACTACAACCAACTGCCAACTTGCTGTGCAAACTCGCAGCCGGTATTCCCAAGCATCCGACGGTCGTTGATCATATTGATCACAGCGGCGCGGGCGTTGCTCCTGGCGCGCCGACGTTGAGAGCATTTTCAGGTCCCCCGTGCCTCGCAATAAGTGCGGCTTGAGCTGCCCGTGCCTTGGCGTCGGTGGCTTCTGGGTCTACGATCGTGCGCAACATCTGGTCGAGGCGCACGCGCTCCGCAGCATGCGCCGGCTCGCCCGCAAGGTCCTTCTCCTCGAGTGGGTCCTTTTCCAGGTCGAACAGTTCCGGCTGGTACCCGACGTAATAATTGTATTTCCAGCGCCCGTCGCGGACCATGTATGCGCCCGTCGGGCAGAAAGCAGCGTGGTATTCCGAGAACACCGTGCGATTGGCGTCGTAGGGCTTTGCTCCGATTTCGAACAGGGAGCGGCCCGGCAGCTCGTCGGTCCACCCGGAGGCGTCGTCGCCGACCGCGTCGAGAATGGTCGGCGCCATGTCGACGAGGCTGACGGCTGTGCGGCAGCGCTGGCCTGCGGCGACGCCCGGCCCCGCCATGAGCAGCGGCACGCCAACGGCGTCGTCGTAATGCGTGCTCTTGCCCCAGATCCCGCGCGCACCGATGTTGTCGCCGTGGTCGCTGGTGTAGACGATGCGCGTCGTATCGCCGATGCCTGCCTTGTCGACCGCCGCCAGCACGCGGCCGACCTGCCGGTCAACCCAGGTGCATAGCCCGTAATAGAGCGAGGTGGTCAAGAGCCGCTTGGCGTCGTCGAGCGCGTCGTCGACGGGATGGATTTTATGCGACTGCTCGAGCCAGGGATGGCGCGGGAACCCGTCCTTGGGATGCAGCCTTGGCCGCGGCATCTGCGAGGGCGGATAGAGG
>JANLQP010000016.1:0-30177 GCA_031367895.1 Hyphomicrobiales bacterium | reverse complement strand
GCAGGCCCCAATGCGACCGAGGCCGAACGGGCCGCATTGTTCAGCTCGATGACCGCCTACAGCGGTACTTACAAAGTCGTTGGCAAGAAGCTCATTTTCAACATCGAGAACTCCAGCATCCAGTCCTGGAACGGTACTGAGCGCACGATCAACATCGAAATCAACGGAACCAAGCTGACCGGTACTTCCGATCCCTTCAAGAGCCTGATCAGCGGGCTCGACGTCGTCGCGGTCGTGACGTGGGAGAAAGTGGAATAACCCGCGTGGCTGGAAGTTGCGCTGACCACACACTCGCCTGACTTTGCCGATCGCTTTGTGGAACATGACAAGATGAACATCAACAGACGCAGCGCACTGCAAATATTGGCCGGCAGTGGTTTATTGATGACCGGCCTCCCAACCGGCTCCGTTTCGGCTCAAACGAGCAAAGCGACAGGGCGTCGAATCATCGACGTTCATCACCACATCATTCCGCCATTCTATCTTGAAGAAAATCGACAGCGCATTGCCGCCTCCAGGGGCGGGCAAATAACGCCAGCCTGGCTCAACTGGTCACCCGAGGCCGCACTGGCCGAGATGGACAAGAATGATGTCGCGACATCCGTCCTGTCCCTGTCGACCCCCGGCGTCTGGTTCGGCGATGCCGTCGCGGCCCGCACGACTGCGCACCGGAGCAACGAATTTGCAGCCAACCTCGTCAAGTCATATCCAGGTCGTTTTGGCTTGTTCGCAGCGGTCCCGCTTCCTGATCAGGAGGGCAGCCTCAAAGAAATCGAATATGCATTCGATGTTCTGAAAGCCGATGGCATCGGCCTGATCACGAGCTATGGTGACAAATGGCTCGGCGACCCGGCTTTTGCACCCGTATTCGATGAGCTCAATCGCCGGAAAGCAGTGGTCTTCGTGCATCCGACCACGCCGAATTGCTGCCGCACACTGTTGGCAGATGTCGCGCCGCTTGTTGCTGAAGTCCCGCAAGATACCACGCGGACGATCGCCAACCTGATGTTCACCGGTGCAATGCTCCGGTACCGGGATATCCGCTTTATTTTCACACATGCCGGCGGCACCATGCCGATGGTCGTCAATCGTATGACACAGTATGGCCCCAAGGACCTTCATGAAAAGGCGCCTCTCGGCGTGGCGGGCGAGCTGCAACGTCACTTCTATGATATTGCGGGAACTGCACACAAGCCGGCTATTGCAGCACTCACAGCCTTGATCCCCACGACCCAGATTCTCTTTGGCAGTGACAATCCATATGTTCCCTTGACTGAAACAGCCGTGGGACTGAAGGCCCTGGGCCTCTCACAAGCCGATATGGATCTCATTGGTTGGGAGAACGCTCGCCGACTTCTGCCCCAACTCCGCGCGGGATGACCATGTCCTGCGCATCATCGAATCACAGGAGCGTGTGCCGGCCAGCCGCATGGTGGCGTCGTCATACGTTTCTGCGAGCCGTCGGATCATCCTCGAACAAGTGGAGCAAGACATGCAACCGAACTTCAAAACTGCTTTGACGTTGTTGGCGGGCATCGGACTCGGCGCCCTGGTTGTCCAGGCCGCCCACAGCCAAGCCAAGCCTCCCATCTATCAAATTATTGAAATCGACATCACTAATCCTGAGGCTTACGCGAAGGAATATGCCCCCGTGGTTCAACCCGCAATCAAGGCGGCCGGTGGACGACTGATTGCCGGAGGCAAGGCTGTTTCAATTGAAGGTGAAGCCGCGAAGACCCGTCTCGTGATACAGCAATGGGACAGCATGGAAAAGCTGCAGGCCTGGATCTCTTCGGCCGCATCCAAGGACGCGCGGAAGATTGGCGACAAGTACGCAAAGTTTCGCGTCTTGGCCGTGGAAGGCGTCGCGCCATAACACGGCCGTCAATGCCATTGAGCAGGATTGGTGAGCGCCCATCCTGCGCTTTGCATCCCTCCAGAACCGATGGAAAAAATGTAAGCCCGTTCGTGAGATCTGGAAACGGACGATGAGATCATTTGCGTCTCATCAGGTGGGCGCACAAGAGCATTTGGGAGGGTTCCATGACGGATTTGATGAGGACGGCGGTGAGTGTGTTGGCCATTCTCGCCTTGTTATCGCAAGCACGTACCGCTGACGCCGCTGAGATCAAGGCACTATGTGCAGTCGGAATGCAGGATTTGATGGTCGACCTCGGTCCAATGTTTGAGCGCGCAACGGGGCACAAACTCACGATCACGTTTGCTACAGGAGGCGCCACGGTACAGCGCGCCCGTGATGGCGAAGCCGTCGATGTCATCATAGCTCCCTCACAAGGGGGCGACGGTCTGGTGAAGGACGGCAAGATCGCAGTGGCCAATGTGCTTGCCATCGCCCGTACCGGCATCAGTGTGGCCATTCGCAAAGGCGCACCCAAGCCCGACATCTCGTCGCCCGATGCGTTCAAACGCTCCCTGCTCGCCGCCAAGTCGATCACCTACCTCAATCCGGCGGACGGCGGAGCGAGCGGCATCCACTTCGCCAAGGTTCTTGATCGGTTAGGGATCGCGGCAGAAATGAAGCAGAAGACCGTCTTCGCGCCAAAGGCAAGCGCTCTTGGTGGCATGGTCGCCAACAGCGAAGCTGAAATTGGCGTTATACAGTTCCAGTTGCTGTTTTCGGTCCCCGGCATCGAAATCGTTGGCCCGCTGCCTGGTGATCTCCAGAGCACCACCGTCTTCTCGGCGGCAATCTTGGATAGCTCGAAAGACGTCCAGACAGGGCAGGCGCTGATCAACTTCCTGCGCAGCCCTGAGGCGGCAGCAGTCATTAAGGCGAAAGGCATGGAACCGGGTTGAGGTGAGGCGATCTCTGGAACGGCTCTCTGCCATTATGTTCGCTAATTTGATTGCAGTGCAGCAAGATTAGGCCTGCGCGTCTGCCGGCTGACGCACACAGAAAGCACACGCTGTCTGATCATCCGTATTTGGCTTGTGGTGCTTGTGGCCCGTTGCCGCCTCGTTTTTCGTTCGTTCCATCGACGCTCGAAGCTGGAGTGATAGCGGGCGTGAAGTCAACCGGGAGATCGTGCCCGCTGCCGCCCCTCACCCTAACCCTCTCCCCATGCAAGCGCAGCGCATTGGGAGAGGGGACGCGCTCGCCACTTCCGCAACGGACCACGCACCATCTGACCGCAATCCTGCCGCGGCAGCAGCAGCCCAGCATGCAGAAAAACATCGCTGAAAACACTCCCCCTCACCGCGCCAGCACATGCCAGGTCCCGTCGGCGGCGATGCCGACGCGCCAGTGGGTGTATCGGCCGCCGTTGTCGCGCATCGCCTTTGCCTGCGCCTCGGGGACGAGCTGCAGTAGCTCCGCCTCCTGTGCCGGCGTCAGGTCCCGGACGCCGGTCTCGGCGAAATAGGGCCAAACATAGATGCGGTTGTTCTCGATATCGCGGCCGAGCGGCAGAACCGCATAGCCAGCCTCCAACAGCTTGCCCAATGCCTCCAGCACTTCCCGTCCCTCACCGTCCTTGGAGGCCTGCTTCAGGTGTCCGATCGGGTCCGCCACCGGCCCGTCGCCGAAGTTCGGCTTCATTTCGTTCATTTCGAGGGGAATTTTCAGTTCCTCGATCTGCCCCGAGGCGACCGCCGCCTGAATGGCGTCGCGCATTTCGAGCACCGGGCCCGGCAGGCCGGCCGAGCCATAACGCACCTCCGGCGCCTTGAAGGCTGGCATCTGCGCGCCGTTTTGTGCCGCTGGCGGGGCGGATTTCGCCCGTTGCGCGAAAGCGCTTGTGGCCGCCGACGCGTGGACAAGCGCTGTCAGCGTCAGTAGGAGTACGGCGGTCGTGGTCGCCGTGTGATAAGAGCGCGTGTGCTGCCCCGCAATTGCCGGCAAGAGTCCACTGCAGTCTCTCAGGCCGCAATTGCGAGACGGGACACGAGACGGCGGCATGGGAGGGTTCCCGTTTTGGTTAACGTCCATCAGGATATAATGCAGGGGCCGGCGCGTGCAAACGCGGCCTATGGAGACCCACGCCCGTGATGGCACTCGTTCCGAACCTGCTGATTGTCCCGGTCGGCTTTCTGATTGGTGTTCTGGTTGCCCTGCCATTCGGGCCGACCAACCTGCTCGGGCTGCAGCGAGCAGTCGAGCGCGGTTTTTTCGGGGGACTGGCGGCCGGTCTCGGCATCATGCTGGGCGATGGGCTCATTGCGCTCGGCGCGGCACTCGGCGTCAACGCCATTTCGGGCGCCATCAAGCAGTATCGGACGGCGATCCAGGTGGTCGGTGGCCTGACGCTCGCCTTTGCCGGCGCCAAGCTCTATCTGACGAAGCCGAGCTTTGCCAGCGCCTTGGAAGCCGAGCGCGCGACCCTCGGCGACTACGTCTGGGATCTGCCGAAGTTCTTCTTCCTGACGATCACCAACCCGAGCGCGGTGCTGAGTCTCGTCGCCATCTTTGGTGGCATCAGCTCGTTCGTCGAGGTCGACTCCTACATCGACGTCGTCACCATGGTGGCCGCCATTGTCGGCGGCAGTTTCACCTATTGGCTGGTCGTCTCGCGTGCCATCAGCAGCATCCGACTCGGCATCGACGAAGCCCGCATGGCGCGCATCAACCAGGTTGCCGGCTTGCTACTGATCGCATTCGGCGGGCTGCTCGTCGGCGAGATGGTGATCAAGCGCTTTCGCTTCCTATGACGGCGCAGCCTTTCACGGCGCAGTGCGCCGCTCGCGGACGTTATTGCCGTGCAGTCACCTTATTGCCGTGCAGTCACCAGCGTGAATTCGCCGGACCGAACGCGCCGGCCGAGGCCTTGCGTCAGCTCCGCAACCGCATCCTCGCCGTAGGCCGAAACGAGGTCGCTCAGCGCCGTGTAAATCGCAGCGTAGGCCATCAGTTCCGGCGCGATGCCGCTGTCGGCACCTTCTTCCCAGGCTTCCAGAATGAAGTTCAGCGCCCTGAGGCTCTCGTCCTTGCTTTCGGCCAATCCCAACCCGGTCGTCGTCACGTGCTGCTCCCTTGCGCGATCTCGAGTGGAAGCGTGTGTAGCATGCGGCGCGCGAAAGAGTGGGCTGGGCAACAAGTAACGTAAACCGGTTGGGATAACGCGCGGCTGCTTACCGCCGCTTCTTTTTGCCCTTCGGCTTCGGCGGGGGATGGTTGCCACGCAGCACAGCCAGCGCGGGCTTTGGAGCCAGCGCCGCGGCATTCGACGAAACGGGAGAAGCCGCCGCCGCGACGGGCTGCGGAGCCGTCGCCGCAACGCCCACGTGCTCCGTCTCCTGCGCTTCGAGATAGAGATGCCGTATTTTGGGAAACCGCGCCTGGATCTGGCGCTCCAGTCGAGCCACCGTCGCCTGCACGGTGGCGGCGCTCTCCGTCTCTTTGAAGGCGATACAGGCGGCAGCCAGCACCTCGTCTGGTCCCAAGTGCATCGTCTTCAGGTGATTCACCTTGGCGATCGGGCCGGAACTGCCCATCTCGCGTTCGAGCATCTGTTGGATTGCGCTGGTCACTTCGGGCGCTGCCGCCTCGCCGACAATCAAGCTTTTGGTCTCGATCGACATGAAGGCCGCAACCAAGCCAAGGATGATGCCAATCGCAATCGAAGCGATGGCGTCGCCGGTCGTCCAGCCGAACATGTGCGATGCAAAAATGCCCGCAAACGCCACAGCGAGACCAATGAGCGCCGCGAAATCCTCGAGCAGCACGGTGTAAAGCGCCGGGTCCTTCGAGCCGCGCAACGCCTGCAGGGCACCGGCCTCGCCATGCTGGCGGTTGAACTCGGCGAGCGCGAAGACCATGGAACCTGCTTCGCAGACGAACGCCAAGCCGAGCACGGCGTAGTTCACCCAGGGATCGGTGACAGGCTCCGGCTTTTGCAGCTTGTGGATGCCCTCGTAAATGGCGACGCCGGCGCCGAGCGAGAACAGCAGCACGGCAACGACGAACGCCCAAAAATACAGTTCCCGGGCGTAGCCGAAGGGATGCTTGGCGTCTGCCGGACGGCGCGATTGACGGGTGCCGTGCAGCAGCAGGCCCTGGTTCGCGGTATCGGCGAGAGAGTGGATCGATTCCGACAACATCGCGGCCGAACCGGTCCAGGTCGCGGCCGCAAATTTGAGGCCTGCGATCATGCCGTTTGCGGCAAGCGCTGCGATGACGACCTTGGTCGAGCCGGATGCGGACATGGGCGGTTCTCGGGCGGTGGCGAAAAAAGATCGCGGCGGGTTGCGCGAGGATCCGGCCAAGCCATAAACCAGTTCGCGATGATTTTCAGTAAGGAGCAACAGTATGCCAGCCGATAAGCCGCCCAACGCGGGATCTGCACTCCCCGACGGCTACAGCGACGTGGCGCCTGGCAAGATCGCGGCGGTCGTGACGCATCTGGAGATGCGGGCGCGGCCGGTGATGCGTCCTGGTCCCGCGCGCTCCGATCTAGCGATCCGCCATGTCCCGAAACCCGACCCCGACTGGTACCGTACGTTGTTCCGCAAGGTCGGCGAGGACTGGCTCTGGTTCTCCCGGCTGACGATCGAGAAGGCCAAGCTCGCCGGGATCATTCAGAACCCTGACGTGGAGGTGTACGCCCTCGAAGCCGCCGGCACCGAGGCTGGAATTCTGGAACTCGATTTTCGCGTCGCGGGCGAATGCGAGCTCACCTACTTCGGCGTGACGCCGCCGCTGATCGGCACCGGCGCCGCCCGGTTGCTCATGAACGCGGCGCTCGATCGTGCATGGGCGCGGTCGATCGGCCGGTTCTGGGTTCACACTTGCACGCTCGATCATCCGGCCGCGCCGGCCTTCTACATGCGCTCCGGCTTCACGCCGTTCCGCGTCCAGGTCGAAGTCGCCGACGACCCGCGTCTTACCGGCGTGCTGCCACGCACGGCCGCGCCGCAGGTGCCGTTGGTTTGGTGAAGGCTGCAACGATTGGGAAAGAGGTCGCCACGTACGATTGCGCGGGCACTGGCCAGGTGGTGGTCGAGAACGGAATTGCCTATCCCGGCCACATGCGAGCGCCGCATGGGACCACGCTTGTGGACGTGCGCGATCCGAAGAATCCGAAGGAGCTTGCCCGCATCGAGATGCCGCCCCGCACACACAGCGACAAAGTGCGTGTCGCCGGTAACATCATCGGCTTTACACCAGTTCCTGGCTTGGCGGGTTCGCGACACTCGCAACGCTTGGGGCTGGTAACCCAACATTTGTGCCTGTTGCCTCGCCCCCTGCAACTCGTCATCATGCGGCATCGCCATTACGGGAGATGCCGCATGGTCGCGACGACAACACGCAAGCCCAAGCCGGCCGCCAAGGCCGCAACCACGGCGGCAAATCTCGCCGATCTCCAGGCCCGCGCGAAGACCGGCCGCGACGCCCGCCGCATCTTTCGCAAGGGCACCTACACCGGCTTCACGCACGGTTTCGCGCCGGGTTTCGTGCAGGGCAACCTCGCCATCCTGCCGAAGGAGTTCGCGGCCGATTTCCTGCGGTTCTGCCAGCTGAACCCGAAACCGTGCCCGCTGATCGGCATGTCGCCAATGCCGGGCGATCCCAGGATCCCGGAGCTTGGCGCCGATCTCGACATCCGCACAGATCTGCCGAAGTACCGCGTCTGGCGCAAAGGCAAGCTTGTCGACGAGCCCGCCGACATCAAGGCGCACTGGCGCGACGACCTGGTTGCCTTCGTGCTCGGCTGTTCGTTTTCATTCGAGGAGGCGCTGGTCGAGGACGGCATGGAGTTGCGCCACATGACGTGTGGCACCAACGTGCCGATGTGGCGCACGAACATCCAATGCGCGCCGTCCGGGCCGTTTCACGGGCCGATGGTCGTCTCGATGCGTCCCCTGAAGCCTGCCGATGCCATCCGCGCGGTGCAGATTACCTCGCGGTTTCCCTCGGTGCACGGCGCGCCGGTGCACATCGGCTTGCCCGAGGCGATCGGCATCAACGATATCAACAAGCCCGACTACGGCGATGCGGTCGAGGTGCGCGCCGGCGAACTGCCGGTGTTCTGGGCCTGTGGCGTCACCCCGCAAGCCGTGATCGCAGCGATGGCGCCGGAGTTCTCGATCACACACGCGCCGGGCTCGATGCTGGTCGCCGACCTGAAGAACAGCAAGCTGTCGGTGCTGTGAGGCAGGCGATTGCCGGAACGCGCAGTCATTCAACGGAGTAGCCCACCGTGGCCCAGTCACCCAAGACGTCACCCCAGAAATCCGCGCTGATCGTCGGCACCGGCAGCGGCATCTCGGCGGCATTCGCGCGAGCCCTGCATCGCGACGGCTGGAAGCTGGTGCTCGCATCGCGCAAGCCCGATCAGTTCGCCGATCTCACGCGTGAAGTCGGTGCCCACTCGATCGCGGTCGATGCGTCGGATGCAGCCCAAGTTGCCGCCATGTTCGCCGAGATTGATCGTGTGGCCGGTCCGCTCGATCTGGCGCTCTACAACGCCAGTTTTCGCACCCGCGGCGCCTTCGTCGATCTGGTGCCGGAGGACGTGCAGAAGGCGCTGACGGTCAGCGCATTCGGTGCCTTCCTGGTCGCGCAGGAGGCCGCGAAACGCATGGTCGCACGCGGCACCGGCGCGATCTTTTTCACTGGCGCCTCGGCGAGCGTGAAAGGCTATCCGCAGTCAGCGCCATTCGCGATGGCCAAGTTTGCCCTGCGCGGCCTCGCGCAATCGATGGCCAGGGAACTGCAACCCAAAGGCATCCACATCGCGCATTTCATCATCGACGGCGGCGTCAAGAACGCCACACGCGGTCGCCCCGAACCATCGAACGCGCCCGAAAGCCTGCTCGACCCGCAAGCGATCGCCGACACCTACATGCATACGCTGAAGCAGCCGCGCTCGGCTTGGAGCCTGGAAGTTGAGTTGCGGCCGTGGGTGGAGCAGTTCTGAACCCCGCACCCCCGTCACGCGACTTAACCGCTCACTCGAACTTGAACGACGTTTCAGTCTGACCGCCGGCGCTGACGATCGTCGTGCGTATCACGCGCCCCTTGAGATCAGCGACGTCGGCTCCATCAGTCAGGTCCACGAGAAACCGGTGGATGCCGTCGCGCGGCTCACCCATTGCTTTGGGCAATGGAATCCAGATGCCATCCGGCGCCTCGAGGAAGATGTCCGCACCCTCTGGGCTGCCAGGAAACGCCGCCTCGATCAGGATGTTCGGTTTCGCACCCTGCGTGTCGATCGTCACGCGCTTCAATTGCGGGTCGCCATCGCGGCGCTTTTCCGGCAACCGCGGCACCTGCTCTACCGCCGCTGCGAGCACGTTGGCTGGCTTGGCGATGGCATCCGGCGGCAATGTCAACTCCAGCATCGGCTGCACCGGCACGCAGACGTCCTTGCAGACGCCGTACTCGAGGCCGAGCTTCAGTTTCACCGGCTTTGCCGGATCCTTCGCCTTGATCTCGATCGGCAGCACGACGCGTGTCTTGTAGCCGATGGTATCGCCGTCCTTCTCGGAAAAGCGCGAGGGCGCCGGAAACAGCGGTATCGCTTCTTCCAGATTCTCAGAGCCGGCCCAATCGAAACGCGGTGGCACGCCCGACGTGCCCGGATTGCGCCAATAGGTCTTCCAGCCGGGATCCAGCTCGATCTCGACGCCGGCCATCACGCGCGGCTTTTCTTTCGCCGTTGCGACGCTGCCGGCGACAAGCCGAACCCGGGTTGAGTGCTCCTTTGCCCAGTCCGTCGCCAAACCGGCATTTTCAGCGTTCGCCGCGGTTGCGCCGGCAACGGTTGCGGCAACCAGCGCACCGAGCACATACGACGTGCGCAACATCTTGGCAGTGACCGGTATCAATCCCATATCGCGACAAGTCCTATCCTGCATCCCGCGGGTCTGTATCGGTGTACGTCCCCTGGTACCAACGCAGTTTCACGGGGAAGCATCGAGTCATTACATGCATTTCATCAATTGGCCGCTTCACAAGCGCGGCATCGTGGAGTTAGGCTTGAACAATGCGTAATCCTCCAAGGTCTAAAAAGCGCGCCGACCAGAGCCAGCTCCAGGGCCAGCTTCTGATCGCCATGCCGACGATGAGCGACAGGCGCTTCCAGCGGTCCGTGATTTATATGTGTGCCCACTCGAGCGAGAGTGCGATGGGGTTGATCATCAATCAGCGTGCCAAGAACGTGTCTTTCGGCGATCTGATGCGGCAGCTGAAAGTCACCGGCGAGGACGGCGAGACAGCCCCTTTTCCAGCCTCCGTCTACGTCGGCGGTCCCGTCTCGACTCAACGCGGCTTTATCTTGCACAGCGACGATTACTTGGACGATGCGACGCTCAAGATCGCCGACGGCATTTGCCTCACAGCGACGATGGACATCCTGAAGGCCATCGCCGCCGGCAAGGGGCCGAAACGGTCGCTGCTAGCCCTCGGTTATTCCGGCTGGTCCGGCGGACAGCTCGAGAGCGAGATCCATGCCAATGGCTGGCTGCACGTCGCCGCGGACGCCGAACTCGTCTTCGGCGCCGATACCGAGCTGAAATACGACCGCGCCCTGTTCAAGCTCGGCGTCAACCCCTCGCACCTCGTCAGCGAGGCAGGCCACGCCTGAGTGGTCACGGGCCGCTCAGGCCGCGTGCCGTGATTGCCGTCTCGGGGTTCACCCCTTGAGCAGCATGCCCCGTGCCTGCTCGATCGTTGCGCGGGCCAGCGCTTCGAGCTTGGCGTCGTCGGCGCTCGAGATCGGGTGCTCGATCGTCGCGAATGCATAGCCGGGCACACCCAGCACCTTGCACATCAGCGTTGCCGCGCTCGCGAACCGTGTGGTCATTACGCCGATTGCGGGTACACCTTGCCGTTCAGCCGTCACCGAGTCGTGCAAACTGCACGATGAACACGAGCCTCAATCTCCGATGCCGGTGACGACCGCGTGCCACTGGCGGATCTCGTCGACGATGTGCTGGTCGGCCGGCGCGCTGTAATTCGACTTCGTGCGCATGACCACACTGGCAACACCGAGCTCGGACTGCATCAGGCGGCCAAGATGCGCGAAATAGCCCTTGGTGCCTTCCTTGCCGTTGGAGATGAAACCAACGGTCTTGCCCTTGAGTGACGGGACACGCGGGGCGATTTGGCTGGCGGCGAAACGGGCCTCGTTGGTCGGGTCGAGCACGCGGAAGGTCATGTGGGCGCTCCTGAGCGGGGGGGGCCGGGGCACGGATTGATACACGTACTTACCGCATCGGCGGCTCGCAGTCGACGCAGGCGCCGATCGCGACTGTGACGGCCTTGGTTTTGTGGCCGAGCCAAGGCGGAATGATCGCGCCGAAGCCGCCGGCCGGTCCGCCCGCCGCGATCACCAGCAGATGCTCCGGCGATTGCAGCGCGTTGTAGATGCTCTCGCCGCGGTCACGCACCACCGAGCCCTTGCCGACGTCGGCCCATTCGGCGCGGCGGATGCGTGCCCGCTCGAACAGTTGCCTGGCGATGTCGGCCTTGCTCCAGCCTGCGGCCGCGAAATGCTCGCGCAGCTGCTTCGGCACCACGATCGCGTAGTTGCCGGCATAGATCGAGTAGTGCCGCTGGTTGGCGCGCATCTCGGCCGCGAACGTCTCCAGGATCTCCTCGGGCTTCGTCGTCCACTCGTTCATGATCTGGCGCGGCGCTTGTGCCGCCATCACGGTGACGGCGGACAGCCCCTTGGGGATGCCGCGCGTTTCCGACAGCGGCGCCCACGGCGAATCTTCCTCGTCCTCGGCGATGCAGAAGCTGAACTTGCCGGGATGCCCGAGCGTCGAGCGGTCGATGCTGCCCGGCCGCACGTCGAGGATGTTGATCAGCCCCAAGCGGATGGCGCGGCCGATCGAGGCGGTGGCACGGTCGCTGTTGGCCAACGCATTGAATCCGCCGCTGGCACCGATCTCGTGCCGGATCGGGCCGTTGATGACGACGAGCACGGCACAGCCGCCGGTGCTGGACGTGGTGCCGTGCAGCAGGAACTCCTCCTGCAGCATCGCCGTCCACGCCGCGATGACGACCGGGAAATGCATCGGCAGGCAGCCGGCCATGACGGCGTTGATCGCCAGCTTTTCCGCGGTCAACGGTTGCGCGCGCACCGGCTCGACGCCGATCAGCTGATCCGGCGGCATGCCGACCCACGCCAGCATGGCTTCCACGGCGTCCGGCGTCGGCGGCACGATCGGCAACCCGTCGGTCCAGCCGTTGGCGTGATACAGCTCCTGCGCCGAGGCGAAGTCGTCGACGTCGTAGTGCTTCGAGGCGAGTGGCATGGTCTCAATTCCTCAGGTCGTGCGCTGATACCGTAGCTGGCGTCACCGCATGCGTGCACGTGCGTCGGCGAGCACGCGGTCGAACTCGGCGTCGAGTGCCCCATTGAGGCCGCGGCAGCCCTCCGCCACTTTCTCGGCAAACAGAAGATAGTCGCGGCGGCGCTGCAGCGTCCATTCACCCGGCGGGTTCGTTGCGGTATCGGCGACGTTACTGGTCTTGTCGGAAAGCTTGATCAAGCGCGCTTCGGGCGAGATGCGTGCGGCGTGCTCGATCTCGATGCGCTTGCGGTCGGTCCAGTGCAGTTCCGTGTCGTCGGACAGCTCCTCGACGAGGCCCGCGACCCTGGCGCCGAAGAGCTGCGCGATTTCTCCGGCTGTCGTTTCAGTATCCTCGATCGTGTCGTGCAGGATTGCAGCCGCCAGCACGTCCACGTCGTCGATGCCGCCGATGCGGTTCAGCCGTTCCGCCACCTCCAAGGGGTGGTTGATGTAGGGCGTATTGCGCGAGCCCTTCCGCCGCTGATCGCGGTGGCGGTCGGCGGAAAAGTGCGCGGCTGAGAGGATCAGCCCGATGCCGGAGCTTGTCGAATGTGTCATGGCGACCGACTACGCCGGCTTGGATTTGCCCGCAAGTGCCTTCAAGTCCGGCACCGCGCGCGCCGTCTCGGGATCGCCGGCCATCGCCTGCTCCAGCGCCAGTGCAATGCCGAGCACTTTCAGGTCCGAGCCGCGCGGACCGATAATCTGGATGCCGAACGGCAGCCCCTTGTCGTCGCGCCCGCAGGGGATCGCGGCGGAACAGCAGAGCGCCATCGTTGGCGCGTAGGCCAGCGCCAGCCAGCGCATGTAGGTCGGCATCTTCACGCCATCGATCTCCTCGACGAACAGCTGCGCGTGCGGGAATGGTGACACGGACGCGGTCGGCGTGATCAGCACGTCGACCTTCGTGAAGAACTCGAGCACGCGCTTCATCAGCTTGTGCTGCTCGACGAAGCCACGGCCGACCTCCTCCATGGTGAGCTTCAGGCCGCGCTCGGTGTTGTCGGTAACGTTGCGGTCGAGTAGCTCGCGATGGTTCTTCAGCTTTTCCTGGTGCGACGTGACGAATGTGATGCCGCGATGGATCTCGAACACCTCGTGGATGCCCGAGAAATCCGGATGCGTCGCGTCGGTGTGGCCGATGTGTTTGCCAAACAGCGCCGATTTCTTGGCAAACACACCGCGGATTGCTTTAGAGACCGGGCATTGCCCCATATCCGGCGAGATAGCCGCGCGCACGCTGGCGAGGTCCGTGGGCGTCAGCACCGCCGGCAACTCCAACCGGCGCTCCGAATAGGGTTCGGCGGCGTGGTGATCGACCTGCGCGCGGAACAGCAGATAGGCGTCGGCGACGCTGCGGCCCATCGGGCCGAGCACGCCCCACGGGATGAGGCCCGCCGCGCGATCGGGCGCCGGCACGACACCCGGCGATGGGCGGAAGCCGACGACGCCGCAGAACGCGGACGGCGTGCGCAATGAGCCGCCATAGTCGGAGCCGGTTGCGAGCGGCATCTGCCCGACCGCCAACGCCGCCGCCGAGCCGCCGGACGAACCCGCCGCCGTCAGCAATGGATCGAACGGATTGCCGGTGGCGCCATAGACGCGGTTGCGCGTATTGGCGCCGGCGCCGAACTCGGGCGTGTTGGTCTTGGCGTAGATGTTGGCACCTGCTGCGCGCACGTTGGCGACCATCGGCGTGTCGGCGGTCGGCACATGGTCCTTGAACAGTAGCGAGCCCCAGGTCGAGCGGAGCCCCTTCACCGGCTCCAGATCCTTCACGCCGACGGGGAGACCATGCAGAACGCCTAGCCGTTCGCCCTGCATGACGGCGGCTTCCTGCGCTTTAGCCGTGCGCTGGGCCAGCGCCTGATCCTCGGCGACCACGGCGTTGATCGCGCCGTTCGTCTCGGCGGTGCGCGCGATGCAGCTGTCCAACAGCTCGACGGGGGACAACTTCTTCGCGCCAATCAGGCGCCGCGCCTCGACGGCGGTCAGCTCACACGGTGTCGTCATTGGCGCGCTCCTCGGCGGCATCGGGAATACCTCAGAGTGCACGCAGGCAGGCTCCCAAGCAAGTAGCGGCCGCCGCAGACGTGAATTGGTTGCCTCGCCGCCGAATTTGCATAATCTCGGGGCGGACACCGATGTCCCGCCACAGCCCGAGGAACCCGCCACATGGCCAAATTCCGCATCGTCACGACAAAAGCGACCACCGTCAGCACGGGGCTTGGCGGCTACGGCCACGAGATGGAGGCATTGGAGCCGATCGGCGCCGAGATCATCGAATGCGCGCCGAACGAGGCGGCCTTCATCGCGGCGGCACGTACGGCCGACGCGGTCTACGCCAAAGGCATGAAGTTCACCTCGCAGGTGATCAACGCGCTCGACAAATGCAAGGTGATCTCGCTCGGCTCTGTCGGCGTCGACACGGTGGACGTGGGCGCGGCGACGGCGAAGGGTATTCCGGTTACCAACTGCCCTGACACCTTCATCGAGGAGGTTGCCGACCACGCCATGATGCTGCTGCTCGCCTCGCACCGCCGCGCGCTGGAGCAGGACCAAATGGTGCGCGAAGGCCGCTGGACCGAGGGGCGTCCGCAACTGCTGCAGGTGCCGCGCCTGATGGGCCAGACGCTCGGCTTCCTGGCGTTCGGCCGCGTCGCGCGTGCAACAGCGCATCGCGCCAAGGCGTTCGGGTTGCGCATCATCGCGCACGATCCCTTCATCGACGAGCGCGTCATCGCCGATGAAGGCGCCGAGCCGGTCAGCCTTACCGAACTGCTGGCGAGGTCCGATTTCCTCTCGATGCACATGCCGGCGACCCCGGAAGCGCAAGGCTTCCTCAAGGAAAAGCACTTCCGGCAGATGAAGAAGACCGCAATCTTCGTCAATACGGGACGCGGGCCGACCGTGCAGGAAGCGGGACTGATCAAGGCACTGCAAGAGGGCTGGATCGCCGGCGCAGGCCTCGACGTGTTCGAGATCGAGCCGGTGAAGCCCGACAATCCGCTCCTCAAGATGAAGAACGTGATCCTGGCGCCGCACAACGCCTCGGCCTCGGCCCGGTTCGACCCGGCGCGCAAACGCCGCGTCGGCCAGGAGATCGCCAACGTGCTCACCGGCCGCTGGCCGATGTCGTGCGTCAACCCGGAGACGCTGGGAAAAACCGGCCTCAAGCGCTGGCAGCCGATCTCGATGGAGCGCGGCCCGAACAGCTGATTTTGCGCCTTCGGATGCGCGTTTTGTTTGCGCTTCGGTTGCCCACGTCTTGGCGAAGCCAAGCTTCGGTTGGTCGCAACCGCGCTGCATCCAGCGCGTGGCTACAGCTAGGCTGGTCAGGGAAGCACGCGAAGCATGCACGCGGCGGTTGGCACTGGGCAACTGAAGGCACAATTGGAAAGTGTCAGGCTGAAGCCGCACACCTTCACCCCGTCGGGTCTCTTTCGGCCGGCGCTGAGCCGGTCCTGCCTGCCTTCGCCGCCAATTGCCGCACGCGGACGCCGGTGATGCGGTTGCGCTGGCGGCGTGCGATCTCGAAGCGATAGCCGTAGAATGTGAAGGTCTGGCCTGCCTCCGGGATCGTCTGCGCCTCGTGCATGACGAGACCTGCGACCGTCGTCGCCTCCTCGTCCGGCAGGTCCCAATCCATCGCGCGGTTGAGATCGCGGATCGCGACCGTGCCTTCGACCGTGACCGACCCATCCGCCTGCGGCCGGATCTGGGCCTCGTTGGTGTCGTGCTCGTCGGTTATCTGGCCGACGATCTCCTCCAGGATGTCTTCCAGCGTAACGAGGCCCTGCACCTCGCCGTACTCATCGACGACAAGGGCCAACTGCGCCTTGCGCTTCAGGAACTGGCTCAGTTGATCCTTCAGGCTCGTTGTATCCGGCACGAACCAGGGCTCGCTGGCGATCGCATGGACATCGATCTTGTCAGGCTCCCAGCCGCTCCGATTGAGTGCCGCCAGCATGTCCTTCGAATGCAGGACGCCGACGATGTTTTCGGGACTGTCCTTCCAGATCGGTATCCGCGAATACTGGCTGCCGAGCACCTGATCGATGACCTGGCGCGCCGGCAACCCGGCGTCGACCGTTTCCATCTTGGTCCGGTGCACCATGATGTCGAGCACCTGGAGGTCCTTGAGATCGAGCACGCCGCCGAGCATCGCAGCATCGGCCTTGGCGACGGCGCCCTCCTGTTTTTGCAGTTCGATCGTGCCGCGGATCTCGTCGTTCGCGGCAGCCAAAATATTGGCGGCGTCGTCCTTCCTCGATGGCGTCAGCTTCAGGAGTACGCGCACAATCGCCTGGATCGTGAACGTCAGCGGTGTGAGCAGCCAGATCACCGCCCGCATGAGCGGCGCGACGACGAGCGCGGTGCGGTCCGACCAGGCGAGCGCATAAGTCTTCGGTAGGACGGCGGAGAAGATGACAATCAGCACGGTCATGACAGCAGTCGCGTAGACGATGCCGAATTCGCCGACCAGTGTGACCGCGAGGCTCGACGCCATCGCCGCCGCCAGAACGTCGACCAGCGTGTTGCCGAGCAGAACGGCGCCGATCAGCCGCTCCGGGTTCTTCAGCAACCGGTTGACCAGCGCGGCGCGGTGATTGCCCTCGAGCTCCAGCGACATCATGCGCGCGCGCGATGCAGCGGTCAGCGCCGTTTCGCTGGCGTTGAAGAACGCGGACAGCAGCAGCAACAGGACGATTGCCGCGATGTTCAGGCCGATTTCGAAGGGCACGAGGGGACCTCCGTGTCGAGGAATGCGCGCAGCGCCGCCGGGTCGACATCGCGCGTGATGAAGGCCTCGCCGATGCCGCGCACGAGAATGAACGTCATCTGTCCGGCGCGGACCTTTTTGTCCTGCGCCATTCGCGTCATCAGTTCGTCGACCGTTGGACGCGCGGGTCCGGGAATCTCGGTGACGCGCGTCGGCAAGCCAACGGACTTGAGATGCCGCTCGACGCGATCGGCGGATCCTTTCGGACAGAGGCCCTCGAGTTCCGAGTAGCGGAACGCTTGCGCCATGCCGATCGCGACGGCCTCGCCGTGCAGTAGGCGGGCGGTGCCGTCCGGCATCGGCGGGCTGGCGAGCGCCCACGCCTCCAATGCGTGCCCGAAGGTATGGCCGAGATTGAGCAGCATGCGGTCGCCGGTCTCGGTCTCGTCGCGGGCGACGATCGCGGCCTTGGCGGCAACGCTACGCTCGACGGCCTCCTGCAACACGGACGGATCATTGCCGAACAGCTGGCGCTGATTGCGGTCGAGCCAGGCGAAGAACGGCTGATCGCCGAGCAACCCATACTTGACGACCTCGGCGTAGCCGGCGCGGAGTTCGCGGGCCGGCAGCGTCGAGAGCAGGTCCGTGTCAATGATGACGAGGCTCGGCTGATGGAAGGCGCCGATCAGGTTCTTGCCGTGCTGGCTGTTGATCGCGGTCTTGCCGCCGACGGAGCTGTCGACCTGGGCCAGCAGCGAGGTCGGGATCTGTACAAAGCGCATGCCGCGCCGGACGATACTGGCCGCAAAGCCGACGAGATCGCCAATGACGCCGCCGCCCAATGCCACGACGAGATCGCCGCGCTCGAGCTTCATATCGAGCAGGCGATCGGTGACCTCGCCGAGCTTCTCCAGGCTCTTCGTCGCCTCGCCGGGCGGCAGCACGAACGTGCCCGCAAAGAGGCCTGCCTCGGTCAGGCAGCGCTCCAGCGTTGCCAGGTGCGAACGTGCGACGTTCTCGTCCGTAACGATGCCGCAGCGCCGCACATCGAGACGCCGGCCGATCAGCGTTCCCGCCTCACGCAGCAGGCCGCCGCCAATCAGCACTTCGTAACGGCGTTGGCCGAGCTCGACTGCAACGGTGGCGTGGGGGCGGGCCTCTGGCACGATCTCGATGTCCTGTTGTGTGTTGGTTGTGTTGCCTCGTCGCGATGAGTGCTGGACCCGGTCGAACGTTGCGCGAGTGGACGCGTCGAGGCGTCAAGCCTCGCGCGCCTTTTGCGCCAGCGACGTGATCACTTCCGTGACGATCACCTCGTGCGGCACATCCCGGCTCTCGATCGTCAGATCTGCCTCGGCATAGACGGGATAGCGCTCGTCCATCAGCCGTCGCATCGTCGCCTCGGGATCCGGCGACTTGAGCAGTGGCCGATTGTCGCGCTTCATCACGCGCCGCATCAGTAGTGGCAACTCCGCCTTCAGCCAGATCGAATAGCCGCCATTGCGAATATTCACCCGGGTTTCTTCGTTCATGTAAGCGCCACCTCCGGTTGCAACAACCTGAGGCCCGCCCGTCAACAGCCGTTCGATGACCCGCCGCTCGCCGTTCCGGAAGTAAGCCTCTCCGTGTTGCGCGAAAATCTCGGGGATGGACATGTCGGCAGCCGTCTCGATCTCGTCGTCGGCATCGACAAAGGGAATCGACAGCGCAGCTGCGAGACGGCGCCCGACCGAGGATTTGCCGCAACCCATCAGCCCGACCATGACCAGTGACCTGCGGCCAAGCCAGTTGCAGATTTGCCCCGCTTCCACCTCCCGGCTCTCCACCGGTTTTTTCCAACTGAACCGAATCATGCTCTTCCTGCACCAATCGTCGCGTGTGTTCCGGAGGGGCTAAAGGATGACGAAGGGCCGCGCAACATGCTTCCGTCCTGATTGGGTGCGGGAACCAGAAGCATTGAACGTTGGTCCAGAATACGCTGTGCCGTGCTAGGGACACAAGCTGGACTGAGCCACAATGGCGTCAATTTACGGGAATACCAACCACTTCTGCAGGTCGAACCCATGCCAAGTCTGTTTCGCTTCCTGTTCATCTTGGGGCTGCTGTCGGCGGTGATCTTCGGCGGCTTGTACATCTTTTCGGAGTTCTTCGAACCCGAGCCGAAAGAAGTCACCCAGCCCGTGCCCGGCGTGAAGATCCGCCGGTAGAGGAATGACTGGCCATGCTCCAATGCCATGAGCGTTCAAGCCCTTTGCGCTCGAGCCGTCTCGCACTGTTGCTATGCGCGGCGCTGGCTATGTGGTTGCCGGATGGAGCCCGTGCCCAGGATGTCTGGAACCCGTTCGCCAAAAAGGACGAGCCGCGCGCCAAACGTCAGGCACCTCCGGTTGAGCCGGCACGACCGCCATTGCGGCCCATGGACGGTGTCAATGGACGGCCTTGGCCGAACCAGCAACCAGCCGCTGCAACGCAACCCAGCGGTGCAGCGGCCGAAGGCGCTGCCAGCGAAACGATCGATCGCCAGCCTTTACCACCCTTGGATGAGAAATCGCGCGCGGTCGAGCGGATGGAATTGCAGCCCGCTGTCACCAGTGATGGCACCGGCATGCCGCTGGAGTTATGGCAGGGCCTGGACGCGAAGGCGACCGAGGAACTTGTCGCCAAGCTGGAGGTGCCGCCGCGCTCGGCTGCTCTGTTCGGCCTCTGGCGGCGAGTCTGGACGTCGAATTCGACGCCGCCCACGGGAGGAGCGACCCCTTCGCATTTCGAGGCCTTGCGGCTCGAGGTGCTCTACCGGTCGGGCCTCGTCGCCGAGATGACGGCGCGTGCCACGGACACCGGTGAGAACGGACAGACCGACGCATTGTTGTCGGCGCTGCGGGCGCGGATCGCGATCGGCGTTGGCGACCGTGCGCAAGGTTGCGCCGATGCGCGCGCTGCTGCACGTGCCGGCGCCGAGACGCCGAAACAGATCAAGGCCGAGATGCTGCTGCTCTCGGGCTATTGCGCCGCAGCCGACGGCAACCGCGAGGCTGCGGGCCTTGCCGCCGAACTGGCGCGCACCGAGGCGATCAAGGCACCGCTGGCGCTGGCCGCGCTCGACGCGTTCACCACGGGTCAGACCGGCAAGGCGGCGTTGCCCAAGCGCGTCTCGCTGATGGATTACCGGTTCCTGGAGATCGCCGGCGCCGTCCAACCCGGCGAGGTCATCGACAAGGCGGAGCCGGCATTGCTGGTGGCGCTGGCTATGGCGGAGCAAGGAGATCTGGCGGTACGCACGGCGGCAGGAGAAACCGCGGCACGATGGAACATCATCGATCCCGAGATGCTGGCCACCATCTATCGCTTGCAACCGCTGCTGGCGGGCGTCGATCCGCTGACGCAAAGGGGCGAAAGCCATCTGCGCCGTGCTGTGCTCTTCAAGGCGATCGACGGCGAGCGCACGCCGATGCGCAAGACACGACTCGTCCGCGCGCTGCTCGACGATGCGCGCCGCAGCGGGCTCTACATGCCGATCGCCACCATTCTGGCGGGGCCGATCCAGGATCTGGTGCCGGCGCAGGAAATCGGCTGGTTCGCCGAGACCGCGGTCGAGATCAACCTCGCCGCCGGCCGTTATGGCGAAGCCCGCACCTGGATCAATTTCTCCGACACAGACCGTGGCGACGGCCTGCAGCACTGGCTGGCGCTTGCCGATATCGCTGATACCAAGATGAAGGGCGCACGTGGCGCCGCGCTCTCGCGCATCGAGCAATTGGCCTTGCGCGGTCGGCTGTCGAGCGACCTGTTGCACCGGCTGGCGACCGTGCTCGATGCGCTCGACTATCAGATCCCGATCCCGCTCTGGGAAGCCGCCAGCAAAACGCCGCAACCGGCGACTGGCCATCTGCCTGAGACCGGCGTGCTGCCGCAACTCGCCGACGCAGCCAAGCGTCGCGAATTCGCGCGTACCGTGCTGCTCGCCATGCGGACGCTCGGCCCGACCGGCGCTGAATCCGCCCATATGATCGCACTCGGCGATGCTATCCGGGCGCTCAAGCGCGCCGGCCTCGAGCCGGACGCGCGGCGCTTAGGTTTCGAAGCCGTGTTCGCCGCTTGGCCACGCTCTGCTGCGAACTGACCGCTGCAGCCTTCGGCACCAACGACGCCCCGCAATGCAACGCCCGGACTGCGGGTTGCACGGCGGCTAGCGTCAATCGCGTCGAAAGAGCCCACGCTCAACTGACCTGATGCTCGATGGCACAAGGGCGACAGCGCTCGCCGCGTTGCGCCAACGCCCGTTTCGCGTTGGACGTTGCCGCCGCCCATCTGTGCTATGCGCTGTCCATGCAGGACAGAACGATTCGCATCATCGGCATCGATCCCGGACTTCGCCGCACGGGTTGGGGCATCATCGAGTCGGACGGCGTGCGGCTGATCTACGTCGCCAGCGGCCTCATCACGTCGGACGCCGAAGATGACCTCGCTTATCGGTTGCGTGAACTTTACGAGGGGATTACCAGCGTCATCGCTATCCACAAGCCGGTCGAAGCTGCTGTGGAAGAGACCTTCGTCAACGAGAACGCCAAAGCGACGCTGAAGCTTGGCCAAGCTCGCGGCATGGCGCTGCTGGCGCCGGCCATGAAGGGCTTGAAGGTCGCCGAATATCCGCCGAACCTGATCAAGAAAACGGTCGTCGGCGCCGGCCACGCGGACAAAAAGCAGATCCAGGTGATGGTCGGTTTCCTGCTGCCCAAGGCCCGCTTTGACAGCGCCGACGAGGCGGATGCTCTGGCGATCGCGATCTGCCACGCCAATCACCGGCGCAGCCTGGCGATGAAAGTGCAAGCCGCCGCTATGGGCAGCAGATGAAAAGCAATAGGCAATAGGCAATAGGCAATAGGCAATAGGAGGATGCGCATGATTGCTACCGTTTCGGCCAATGAATTCGATCGGCAATCGCGTATTACCTTTCTAACTATTGCCTATCGCCCATTGCCTATTGCCAGCTCCCGCAGGGAGCACTGCGCATGATCGGCAAGCTCAAAGGCAAGGTCGACGCGATCGGCGAGAGCCACGCGATCATCGACGTCAGCGGCGTCGGCTATGAGGTGCAGTGTTCATCGCGGACGCTGCGCAACATGCAGCACGGCCAGGACGTTTCCCTCACCATTGATACGCACGTGCGCGAGGACGCGATCCGACTGTTTGGCTTCCAGAGCGAGGTCGAGCGCAGCTGGTTTCGCACGCTGCAGACGATCCAGGGCGTCGGCGCCAAGGTAGCGCTGTCGGCGCTCGGCACATTGTCGCCGCAGGATCTGGCCAACGCCATCGCGCTCGGCAACTGGGCGGCCATCGAGCAGACGCCGGGCGTCGGCAAGAAGCTCGCGCAGCGCATCGTGCTGGAGCTGAAGGACAAAGCGCCGGCGCTGACGGTCGTAGGCGTCAATCAGCCCCCCGCGAAGGCCGGCAGCGCGCCGGCACAGGAAACCGCTGCCGCGAGCAGCGCGGCCGAGGCGATTTCGGCGCTGACCAATCTCGGCTACAACCCCGCGCAGGCATCGGCGGCGGTTGCAGCGGCAATGAAGGAACTCGGCGACGGCGCGGATACCGCGAAATTGATCCGGCGCGGTCTGCGCGAACTCGCCCGCTGAGCGGCGGTTGCAGAAAAGTTGCAGAAAAAGATTCGCAGCTGGCCACGCCCGAAGGCGAGGCGCTACGCACCCACCTTCAAAACGATCTTGCCGATGTGCTGGCTCGTTTCCATGCGGCTGTGCGCTTCCCCCGCTGCTGCCAGCGGAAAGGTTTTGTCGATCACGACCTTCACCTTGCCGGTTGCGATCAACGGCCACACCTTGGCCTCGAGCGCACGAGCGAACCCAGCCTTCACCTCACGTGTCCGCGGCCGCAGCGTCGAGCCGGTCAGTGTGACGCGCTTCATCATCAGCCGTGCGATGTTGATCCTTACGTCCGCCCCGCTGAGGGTGGCGATCTGCACGATGCGGCCATCCTCAGCTGCCGCGACGATGTTGCGATCGGTGTAGTCGCCACCGACCATGTCGAGCGTGACATTGATGCCGCGGCCACCAGTCGCTTCCTTGGCAATCTTGACGAAATCCTCCGACCGGTAGTTGACCGCGACGTCGGCGCCGAGTTCCAGGCACGCTTTGCACTTCTCGGGGCTGCCAGCTGTCGCCATCACTTTAGCGCCGAACGCCTTGGCGAGCTGGATCGCGGTGGTGCCGATACCGCTGCTGCCACCGTGTACGAGGAACCATTCGCCGGCCGCCAGTCCGCCACGCTCGAAGACATTATTCCAGACGGTGAAAGCGGTCTCGGGCAGCGCTCCGGCAGCCATGACATCGAGGCCGGCCGGCACCGGCAGAGTGGCCGTTTCCTCGGCGACGCAGAACTCGGCGTAACCGCCGCCGTTGACGAGCGCACACACTTGATCGCCAACCTGCCAACGCGCCACGCCGGGGCCAACCGCCGCCACGATGCCGGCAACCTCGAGCCCGGGTAGCGGCGAATGACCCGGCGGTGGCGGATAGGCGCCGACGCGTTGCGCAATGTCTGGCCGGTTGACGCCCGCTGCCTCGACCCGGATCAGGATCTGGCCGGCCGACGGCTGCGGCACGGGCAATGTCCGGGCTTTCAGGACGTCCGGCCCGCCCTTGCCGTCGATTATGATCCCGGTCATCTCGCCAGGAAGTGCGGTCATGCTATGCTCCTCGTCAATGCTGATGGATCGTTCGCATGGTTCAAGCACGCCAGGTGCGCCGACCACAAGCTTCGCGCATCGCCGACACTGCCGGGCTTTCAGGAAACCGCATGGCCTTCAAGCTCAAGTTGCAAGAGCCGCTCGATCAGGGCGTTCGCCGGGTTGCACTCGGCCAGATCGACGGCATTTGCGACGTGACCAGGTTCGCCGACGCGGCGCAATGGGTGCATGAGGCGCGAAAGTCCCTGAAGCGGACTCGTGCGCTGCTCCGCCTGGTGCGCAGTGGTATCGCCAAGGACGACTGGCGCTGGATGAACGCTGCGCTCCGCGATGCCGGCCGAGGGCTGTCGCCGTGGCGCGACCGTGATGTGCGCCGGGAAACATTGGCCTGGCTCTCAGCCGACGCAGACCCACGGCATGCCGCAGCGCTCGATCGCGTTGTGCGCCTGGACAGTCGGCGCAACGGCGAAGACGTCCCGGTCGCAACTGCAATCGACGCTGAACGCGCGGTAATGCTCGATGCGCTCGGTCCGACGCGCGAGAAGCTTTCGACGCTCGAGGTCGAAATTGCGTCTGCAACGCTGGTGGACGGGCTTGCACGGACACATCGCACGGCACGCAAGGTGCTGCAACGCGCCAGGTCCGATCCAGGCGACGAGGCGTTCCACGAACTGCGCAAGCTGGTGCAGCTGCACTGGCGGCAGATGCAGCTGCTGAGCAACGCCTGGCCGGCGTTGTTCGCCGCGCGCATCGCCTCGGCACGGGCACTCGCGCAATCCCTGGGGCGCGAGCACGATCTGGCCGTTCTGGCGGCCTGGATCGCAAGCGCGGCGGCGGGCAGCGTCACCAGTGCCGACCGCCGGTTGATCGGCAATGCCTGCGTGCAGGCGCAGGCCGCCTTGCGGGAAACCGCGATTGTTTCCGCGCACCTCCTTTTTGCAGGGCATCCACGCAGCTTTGCCCGCGAGGCGATCGCCTCTTGGGACGCGGCGCAATCCGGCAACAAGCTCACGATCGATCAAATGCCGCCCACGCACGTGGGCCTACGGCCTCAGCCCCGCCAGCGCGGCAGATCAGCCGCACCCTTGTCCAGGTCCGCACGTTCGGCGCCGGAAGGGGGTGGCGGGCACGACCCCGTTCGGAGTAAACGAGGGGGAAGGGCCGGAGCAAAACCAGCCGGCCGCACGTGATTGAACTCCCGTCATGCAACGAACGGGGCGCAGGAGGGAACTTTGGGATCCTGTTTCCGGGCGATGCTCGCGTGGGCGGCCGTCGCAGGGTTGGCTGCGCTCGTACTGCCGGCCGCCGCGCAGAAATCCAGCCTTGATCTTGCCAAACGCACGCAAAAGGCGCGGGACGCCACAGGCGTGCTTGCCGAGCGGCTGCGTTCGGAACTCGGCAGCGCCATCAAGAGCAAGGGCGTCGTGGCTTCGATGGGGCTCTGCCAGACGCTTTCACCTGATCTCGTAACCAACGCCACCGATGAATTCGGTTTCGAATCCGGCCGCACGGCGCAGCGTCTGCGCAACCCCGAGAACGCGCCGGACGAATGGGAGTTGAAGGTGCTGCAACTCTTCCAATCGAAGATCACCGGCGGCGGCGATGCAACCAAACTCGAGTATGCGGAGATCCTGATCACTGCCGAAGGCGACAAGCTGTTCCGCTACATGCGGCCAATCATGATGACCGATATGTGCCTCGCCTGCCATGGCTCGGACGTGAAGCAGGACGTCAAGGCGGAGATTGCCCGCTACTACCCCGAGGACAAGGCGATGGGCTTCAAGCTCGGCGAATTGCGCGGTGCGTTCTCGCTGGCGCAACTGATCGAAGAGTAGGCAGCAGGCGAGAGGCGCAGGTGTCAGACCGATGCGTCTGACACCTTGGTCGATGCTCGGCGTCTGGTATCGACCCTGAGCGTCCGATACCGCCCGCATCGCTGCACGCCACGTTAAGACTCATGCAAGCATGCGGTGTTGAATCCGTCGAAATCCGGCATTTTGTGCCGCCCGTTAAGGCCCTGTCAGGGGACAGTCGGCAGAATGGGGCCATGAGCACCCTCACCGAACAGTTCCGCACCGAGCCCGCCTACGATGACGTCGCAGCCGACGTCTTTTCCGGCCATCTCGAGTCGCGTCGCTTCCAGCGTCGCATGACGCTGGCAATGTCGCTGCTGGCGACATTCGTGCTGGTGTCGAGCCTGGCCAGCGGCATCATGGTCGCCGAAGCGCCGCCCGAGTTGACGATCTTCGCCGGTCGGGTGTGATATCGTTGTACAGATTGTTTGACCTGTGCTTCGCCGCTGCCCGCGCCATCCGGCCGGCTCCCTGCAGGGGAGTCGGATGGCGCAAAGTAACGCGATACCGGCGCCTGGCAGGTCGATGACAGGTCGAACATTTTGCTCGCCGGTGTGAAGGGCGTTTTGCTTGCGCCTCCGGATGCCCAGTCGTGTCGAAGACGCGCCTCGGCACGGTGCATCCGGCGCGTGGATACGCACCGGACGTGCCAGTCTGAAGGCCACGCACCTCAGGCGTGATCCGCCGCCTCGACGATAAGCACTGTATCGCGCGCGCCGCTGATGCGTACCGTGCGGCCGGCAGGTTGATCCGCGCCCTCTGCCAGCCAAAACGTGTCGCCGATGCGCACCTTGCCGCGGCCATCGGCAATCGGTTCGGCGACGACGGCCGTCCGGCCGATCAATTGGACACCAACGCGATTGAGCGTCGGCTCGTCAGTCATCGACAGCGCCGGATGGGCGAAGACGACGTCGATCAGGATGTCGGCGATGATACAGGCGACACCGGCGAGCACAAGGAGCCAGCCGGTTGTTGGGCTTCCCGCAGTGTCGGCGAGCACGACTGCGCCCGCGATCCCGAGACCGAGCCCGATGTAAGGCAGCACCATACTGAAGATCGCCAGCATCAGCAGTGGCGTGCTCGGTTGCAGCGCCTGCTTGCCCGGAGGCTGTGGCTTGGGTGCGGTCATGATTGAACCGGTCTGCCGTTACTCCCGTTCCACCAGCAGCACCGTGCCGTTGACGCCCTTGATGCGGACACGCGAGCCGGCTGGCTGTTCGGGGCCTTCTGCGATCCAGAGCGTATCGCCGACGCGCACTTTACCACGGCCACCGCGAATGGCCTCCTCGACGGTGACGATGCGGCCCATGTACTGTGTGCCCGGCTGGTTGAGGCCGGGGATATCGCTCCTGGCGCCGGTCACGGCGTAACGCCGCGCCTGCAGCATGGCTGCCACCGACAGGATCGCGAACGTCACGAGTTGCCATTGCCAAGGCATGCCAGTGAGTAGTCCAAACAGGCCGGTGCCGATCGCGGCGAGTCCAAACCAGAGCAGATGCGCGCCCGGGATGATGGTCTCGAGCGCGAACAGCACGACTGCCAAGATGAGCCAGCACCAGGCCCCGAGGCTCAGAAGAAAGTTAAGCACGGATTTAACCCTCGAGACTATTGCTACCAGCCACGCACTCCACACGCACAATTGTCATCCTCGGGCCCAAGTGCGAAGAACGTCTTCGACATGACTCCCGAGGACCCATGCTTCAGCGATTGCGAGAGGAGATATTCGCTGCAACGTTACAGCGCAACTAATCGACGCAGCCCGTTGAACAATGGGTGGTCGGGCCAAGCCCGACCATGACGACTCTAACTATCTGCGTTGACGCGCACTTGCCCCCTCAAATCTTCGGCACGCTGCCGCCGTTGACCCTTCCCTGACTGTTGCCGCCATGCGGTCCGAACGCCTCGCTGGCGATTGCCGCAAGGCCACCGAGCGAGCCGATCACCGACGACGCCTCCAGCGGCATCATGATGATCTTCTGGTTTGGCGACTTGGCAATCGCCTCCAGCGCCTTCACGTAGTTGTTGGCGACGAAGTAGTTGATCGCCTGCACGTTGCCCTTGGCGATCGCGTCCGACACCATGCGCGTCGCCTCGGCCTCGGCCTGAGCAAACCGCTCGCGAGCTTCGGCGTCACGGAAGGCCGCTTCCTTGCGGCCCTCGGCCTGGAGCACCGCTGCCTGCTTTTCGCCCTCGGCCTGCAGGATCGCTGCTTGCCGGCTGCCTTCGGCCTCCAGGATCTGCGCGCGCTTGACCCGTTCTGCCTTCATCTGGCGGGCCATGCTGTCAACGAGGTCACGCGGCGGCGCGATGTCCTTGATCTCGATGCGCGTGACTTTGACACCCCACGCCTCGGTCGCGGCATCGACAACGCGCAGCAGCCGGACGTTGATCTGGTCGCGATTGGAGAGAAGCTCATCCAGGTCCATCGAGCCCATGACGGTGCGGATGTTGGTCAGCGTCAAGTTGACCATGGCGCTCTCGAGGCGATCGACCTGATAGGCGGCCTTGGCAGCGTTCATCACCTGATAGAAGGCGACGCCGTCGACCTTCACCATGGCGTTGTCGCGGGTGATGATGTCCTGCGAGGGAATGTCGATCACCTGCTCCTTGCGGTTCATCTTGGCGCCGACGCGCTCGACGACGGGAACCAGGAAGTTGAGGCCCGGATCCAACGTACGCGTGTATTTGCCGAAGTTTTCAACCGTCCACTCATAGCCTTGAGGCACGAACTTGATGCAGAGCTTCGCCATCAGAATAGCGAAGGCCAGTAGAATCACCCCGAAAATGCCGAGGCCGCCGATAAGGTCGATGCCCATTGGTTCCATCCATGTCAAAAAGTCGCACCTGAGAAGTAAGATACGGTTCGCCGAATTCTAGGGCCCAGGGAACAACGGATCGTAAAAAGGCGTGCCGGTTTAGTTGCTTAGTTTATTTTTCAGAATGCGGTTTGCCGAAACGGGTGGCCCGCCGATCGTTTCCGGGATCCATGTCGGCCACGTGAGACCGCAACGGCGCAGCGAAAGATTTCGGCCGCGCAACCACTCACCACTCACCATCTGACGCCTGATCTAAACCACGTTCTCCAGCTGCTCACCCTTGCCCAGGCGGGCGATGTTGTCAGCCATCGTCTGCTGGCGGCGGCGGATGGTGCCAGTGGTCCAGCCGGACATGTGCGGGGTGAGCGTGCAGTTCTCCAGCGTGTGGAACGGCAGGTTGCCCGGATGCGGGTTGGGGTTGGCCATGCTCGGGTAGACGTACCAGGTGTCGATGATGGCGCCGCCGATGCGTTTTTGTTGCAGCGCGGCAAAGAGCGCGGCTTCGTCGATGACCAGGCCGCGGCCGACATTGACGATGACGCCGTCAGGGCGCATCGCTGCCAGCGCCTTGTCATCGACGAGCCCTTTGGTGGCGTCAAGTGCCGGTAGCGAGACGACGATATAGTCGCTGCTGGCCATGAAGTCCCATAGGCGATCCAAGCCAAACGACTGGTCGACCAAGGGCCCCGTCGCAACCGGCGAGCGGTTTGCAACCGTGACGCGCATGCCGAATGCCTTGGCGCGGGCGGCTATGGCCTTGCCGATGTGGCCGAAACCGAGCAAGCCGATCGAGCGGTCGCCGAGCTCGGTGCGCAATGCATTCGGGGCGCCGGCCCAGTGGGTCCACCGGCCTTGCCTCAGGTCTTGGTCGGCGCGCGGTACCGGCACGTGGCGCAGGAGCAGCGCTGTCATCACATATTCGGCGATCGCATTCTCGTGGCCAAAACAGCAGCAGAGCTTGGCGCCAACCGGCAGGCACACGCGGTCGATGGCGTCCACGCCCGCAGCCGGCGCGTGGTACAGGCGCAGCTGCTGGGGCTTTGGATGGGACGTGTTAAGCGTGATGCCGATCAGCACGTCGGCTGTCTGGAACGCCGCGATGTCGATGGCGCTGGCAGGAATATCGGGCACGCACACGATCTCATGCGCGCTCCCGATCATTTTTGCAAAGCCCGGCACGAACGACGTGGCATTGGCGCCGTGAAATACGATTTTCATTTGAGGGCAGCGTGAATTGGTGAAGTCGCGAAATGGTGAATTCGTGAAGAGAGACCTAGAAGCACGCTCGATTTCACGAAGTCACCACTTCACCATTTCACGACGTCTATTTCAGGCTTGAAAACGCCGTCGGCGTCAGGATCTCGCTCAGCACGTTGGCGACGATTGCGCCGCCATTCTCCGGCTTCTCGCTCTCCGCGCGTGCCTTGTTCCACTCCGGATCGGCCTGGAACTTCGCCCATTTCTCCTCGCGCTCGGCGAGGCTGTTCCAGACGAGGAAGTAGGTGAGGCGATGATTGTGGCCGCCGATCACGGTGGTCCAGAAGCCGCTCTGCTTGATGCCGTGCCGCTCCCAGATTTTTGTGGTGTGGTTCTGGAAACGGTTGAGCAGTGCCGGCAGGCGGCCAGGGACGCAATCGTAGACGCGCAGTTCGTACAGCATGTTGTTCTCCGTTGGTTTGGCTTGGTAGTTCGGGAGTGGTGAGTCGGGTGTGGTGTGTCGTGGTTGGTGAGTGTTGTAACGCAAGCCGCCGGTAGCACCCTGCAGATAGTTTAACTGTCAGCGTGCCGCAGTATAAAACCGACAGGCGACTCCCGACACACCAC
>JANLQP010000244.1:0-8026 GCA_031367895.1 Hyphomicrobiales bacterium | reverse complement strand
GTGTCCAGCTGGTTCTCGGCGAGTGCATGCCATTCCTTCTTGCGGCCGCGCGTGTCGAGCGTCAGCACTTCGCTGCCGAAGCCTTCGGGGCGTGCGTCGGCGATGGGCGCGGCGTAGATGCGGTTCTCAGCATCGATCGCGTACGGCTTTGTCGCGAGCGTCCATGGTGGGCGGCCGAATTCCTTTTTGAGCTTGGTGAGCGCGCGCGTCTCTGCGCCGTCGTTGGCGTGCAGATTGCCGAAGCCGTTCTCGTCGGTGATGAAGATCAGCGTGCCGTCGGGGGCAAAGCTCGGGTGCGCCGCGGCGATGCCGTCGCCACCGGCGATCTTGCGCGGCCGTCCCGGTTTGCCGTCTGCATCGAGCGTCGCAATGTAGAGGGCAGCTTCATCCCACGGCATGCCCGGCAGGTCCCAGGCGACGAAGGCGAGCGTTTGGCCGTCGGGCGACAAGCGCGGCGCAGCGTAGAAGTCGCGCGCCGTCGCGATGTCGGTGACCTTGCCGCGCACCCGGCCTTCGAGCGCGATTGCGACGATGAGATTGTCGGGGTGTTCGGCGCCCGGGCGGGCGCGCTCGGCCACGGCCAGCAAGCGGCCACGCGGCGCATCGACCGCAAAATCGGCGAAGCGCATCGCCGGTTCTTTGGTCAACCGCTGCGGTGTGTCGCCCGGCTTCAGCGCATATACGTCCTGGTCCGCGTCGTTGACGAAATAGACGACGTCGCCAGCCGCCAGGAACTCGCCGCCGCCGTACTCGTGCACGCGCGAGCGGGCCGACCACGGCGCCTCGATCAGTTGCTCAGGTGAGCGCTGGCCAGGGCGAGCCCGCAACAGCGTCTGGCGGCCTTTCTCCTCGGGGCGTCCCTCGGTCCAGTACGCATAGGGTCCATCGCCCTGCACCAGGCCGAAACGGCGCGTGCCCTTCGCGACGTCGGCTGGCGTTATCGGCGATGGCCAGAGGCCGAAGGGAACGGTCGGCTTGCGCGGTGCGAGGGCCATGGGTTCTCAATCGATCGTTTGCTGTTTGTCGGTCTTTACCAGCGCCCGCGCGATCCTGCGATCCGGGATGAGCCAGACGATGGCGATCAGCGCGTAGACGGCCATCGAGAGGTAAGGCGCGACCAACGCAAGTGCAACGGCTGCCGCGTAAGCCACGATCGACAGCTTGCCTTTTGCATCGCGGCCGAACGACTTGGCGACGTTTTCGTCGATCTCGCCGCTGCGCACGATCGCCGTTTGCAGAATGAAGTAGGAGATGGCCGGCATGAACAGCGACAGGCCATAGAGCGCTACGGGCTTGGGTGCGAAGTGGTTCTCGCCCATCCAGCCGGTCGTGAACGGCACCAGCGATAGCCAGAAGAGCAGGTTGGTGTTGGCCCACAGGATCGCGCCGTTCACGCGCGCGGTCGCATGCAAGAGATGATGGTGGTTGTGCCAGTAGATCGCGATGTAGACGAAACTCATGACGTAGCTCAGGAACACCGGTGCCAGCTTGGCGAGTGCCGTCCAGTCGGCGCCGTGCGGCACCTTCAACTCCAAAACCATGATCGTGATGATGATCGCCAGGACTCCGTCACTGAAGGCAGCAAGGCGTTCTTTTTCCATGGGACTTGGTTCCGATCGAAGAGTCGGGATTACGTGAATGCGTGAGTACGTGAATGCATCAGCATGTGAATACGAGAGTTGGCAACCAGCGTCACGCACTCACGAACTCACGATCCTCACTTTGCGCTTGCGCGCGGGAATAGGTCAGCTATCCTGTCCTTTACGTGGGTCGACCGCCGAAGTCGCGCCCCGGACGAGCGCATGCCAATTGCGGCGTAGCGCTGGCCGTGCGGGCAACGGGACCTACAACGTTGAAAGGGCGAGGCGATTTTCGTTTGCCATGGGCGACCCGCGCCATAGCCTCAAGCTGTCCGATCCGGTAGACAGACGAGGTAAAGGCACTAGAAGCGGGCGAGGCAGGCACACGGAATCGCTACCTCCCCAAAGGTGCTGAGCCTTGTGCCGCTCGCGCGATCCTGAACGGTCGCGGCGTGGGGCATGGGCGCGCCGACGCGACGTGTCCCATGTGGTCAAGACATGTGGACAAGACTGGGTCACTGGACCTTTAAGGACCGAAGCGATGTCTGAGACGAGACCGAGCCCGAATGCGCTGCAGGCTGTCACGGGTGGGGCCTTCGTGCCCCCCGAGCGGGCGGGCCTTTATGAACGAGCACGCGAGTTCGATGCATGCGGCGTCGGCTTCATCGCCGATCTCAAGGCCCGCACCTCGCATCAGGTGGTCGCGGATGCGCTTTCGATTCTGGAAAACCTCGAGCATCGCGGTGCCGTCGGCGCCGATCCGCTGTCGGGCGATGGCGCGGGTATTCTGATCCAGATTCCGCACGAGTTCCTGAAAGAGGAATGCGCGGCCCTCAAGATCAAGCTGCCGAAGCCCGGCCACTACGCGGTCGGTCATCTTTTCATGCCGAGCGACGAGCGGCTGATGGCGCATTGCGAGCGCGTCTGGGCGCGAATCATTCGCGACGAAGGCTTGGAATTCCTCGGCTTCCGCACGGTGCCGGTCGACAACAGCTCGCTCTCCGACATGGTGCGTTCGACGGAGCCGCAACACAGGCAGATCTTCATCGGCCGGCCGAAGGCGATGAAGGATCAGGACGAGTTCGAGCGCAAGCTCTACCTCATACGCAAGGTTGTCTCGAACGCAGTCTATGACGCCTACAAGGGCCGCGATATCGGGCACTACACGGTGTCGCTGTCGTCGCGCACGCTCGTCTACAAGGGCATGTTCCTGTCGTTCCAGGTGAAGGCCTATTACAAGGATCTCTCCGATCCGCGGCTCGCCTCCGCGATGGCGCTCGTGCATCAGCGCTTCTCGACGAACACGTTCCCGTCGTGGAAGCTGGCGCACCCCTACCGTATGGTGGCGCACAACGGCGAAATCAACACGCTGCGCGGCAACAACAACTGGATGGCTGCCCGGCAGGCCTCGGTCGCCTCTCCCCTTTACGGCGCGGACATCCAGAAACTCTGGCCGATCTCGTACGAGGGGCAGTCTGATACCGCCTGCTTCGACAACGCGCTCGAGTTCCTGGTGATGGGCGGCTATTCGCTGGCGCACGCCGCGATGATGCTGATCCCGGAGGCCTGGGCCGGTCACGAAACGATGGATACCAAGCAGAAGGCGTTCTACGAATACCACGCCTGCCTGATGGAGCCGTGGGATGGTCCGGCCGCGATGGCCTTCACCGACGGCCGCCAGATCGGCGCGACGCTGGACCGGAACGGCTTGCGCCCGGCACGCTATCTCGTGACGAAGGACGACATGGTGATCATGTCGTCGGAGTCGGGCGTGTTGCCGGTCGAGGAATCGCGCATCGCCAAGAAGTGGCGGCTGCAACCGGGCAAGATGCTGCTGATCGATCTCGCCGCCGGCAAGATCGTGTCCGACCACGAACTGAAGAAGGATCTGGCCTCGCGCCATCCGTACGAGCAGTGGCTGAAGAGCACGCAGATCCAGGTTGGCGATCTGCCCTTGCCGAAGAAGACGGGCAAGAAGAAGTCGAACGTGGCCCTGCTCGATCTGCAGCAGGCGTTCGGCTACACGCAGGAGAGTCTCAAGTTCCTGATGAGCCCGATGGTGCAGACCGGTCAGGAAGCGATCGGCTCCATGGGCACGGATACGCCGATTTCGGTGCTGTCGAACAAGCCGAAGCTGCTGCACACGTACTTCAAGCAGAACTTCGCGCAGGTGACGAACCCGCCGATCGATTCGACGCGCGAGGAGCTCGTTATGAGCCTCGTGTCGTTCATCGGCCCGCGCCCGAACATTCTCGATCTCGAGGGCACATCCAAGGTGAAGCGGCTCGAGGTCTATCAGCCGATTCTCTCCAACGAGGATCTGGAGCGCGTGCGCCAGATCGGCCAGGTGAAGGACAATCATTTCTCGTCGATCACCATCGACATCACCTACCCCTCGGAGAAGGGCGCGGCAGGCATGAGCTGGGCGCTCGATGTCGCGTGCGCGGAAGCCGAGGAAGCCGTCCGCTCGAAGGACTACAACATCGTCATCCTCTCCGATCGTGGCGTCGGCCCGGACAGGATTCCGGTGCCGTCGCTGCTGGCGACGAGCGCGGTGCATCACCATCTGATCAAGCAGGGCCTCAGAACGTCGGTCGGCCTCGTGGTCGAGACGGGCGAGGCGCACGAAGTGCATCAGTTCGCGACGCTTGCGGGCTACGGCGCCGAGGCGATCAATCCGTATCTGGCGTTCGAGACGATCGAGCAGCTGCTGCCTGAGATGGACGAGAAGATCGATCTGAAGGAAGCGCAGAAACGCTACATCAAGTCGATCGACAAGGGCCTGCTGAAGGTCATGTCCAAGATGGGCATCTCGACCTATCAGAGCTATTGCGGCGCGCAGATCTTCGACGCGGTTGGCCTCAAGACGTCGTTCGTTCGCCGCTATTTCACCGGCACGCACACGCAGATCGAAGGCGTGGGCCTCCGCCAGATTGCACGCGAGACGGCGGAGCGGCACCGGCAGGCGTTCGGCGATGTGCCGGCGCTGGACGGCATGCTGGACGTTGGCGGCGAATACGCCTATCGCATCCGCGGCGAGGCGCATATGTGGCGTCCAACCGTCGTCGCGGACCTGCAGCACGCGGTGCGCGGTACCAAGGTCGAGGACGCCATGGCGGGGAAGATTCCGCAGAAGTGGCGCGATTACTCGGCGCAGATCAACAACCAGTCCGAGCAGCTGATGACGATGCGCGGGCTGTTCCGGATCAAGACCGCGGAGGAAGCCGGCCGAAAGCCTGTGCCGCTGATCGAAGTCGAGGCGGCCGAGAAGATCGTCAAGCGTTTCTCGACCGGTGCGATGAGCTACGGCTCGATCTCCAGAGAGGCGCACACCACGTTGGCGATCGCGATGAACCGCATCGGCGGCAAGTCGAACACGGGCGAAGGTGGCGAGGAATCGGACCGCTACAAGCGGCTGCCGAATGGCGACTCCATGCGCTCGGCGATCAAGCAGGTCGCGTCAGGCCGCTTCGGCGTGACGACGGAGTATCTGATCAACTCCGACGTCATGCAGATCAAGATGGCGCAGGGCGCCAAGCCCGGCGAAGGCGGGCAGCTGCCCGGCCACAAGGTGGATCAGACCATCGCCAAGGTTCGCCACTCGACGCCGGGTGTCGGCCTGATTTCGCCGCCGCCGCACCACGACATCTACTCGATCGAGGATCTGGCGCAGCTGATCTTCGATCTCAAGAACGTCAATCCGCGCGCCGACGTGTCGGTGAAGCTCGTCTCCGAGGTCGGCGTCGGCACCGTTGCGGCCGGTGTCGCCAAGGCGCGCGCCGATCACGTCACGATCGCGGGCTTCGAAGGTGGCACGGGCGCGTCGCCGCTGACCTCCATCAAGCACGCGGGCTCACCGTGGGAGATCGGCCTCGCCGAGACGCACCAGACGCTCGTCTACAATCGTCTGCGTGGCCGCATCGCCGTGCAGGTCGACGGTGGCGTGCGCACGGGCCGTGATGTCGTCATCGGCGCGCTGCTTGGTGCCGACGAGTTCGGCTTCGCGACAGCGCCGCTGATCGCGGCCGGCTGCATCATGATGCGCAAGTGCCATCTCAACACGTGTCCCGTGGGCGTCGCGACGCAGGATCCGGAGCTGCGAAAGAAGTTCAAGGGCGCACCCGAGCACGTGATCAACTTCTTCTTCTTCATCGCTGAAGAAGTGCGCGAGATCCTGGCGTCGCTCGGCATGCGCTCGTTCAACGAGCTGGTCGGCCAGTCCGATCTGCTCGACAAGGATCGCGCGGTCGGCCACTGGAAGGCGCGCGGCCTCGACTTCGACAAGCTGTTCCACAAGCCGGACGTGCCGTCGAGCGTCGCCATCAGCAACTCCGAGCGGCAGAACCACGGCCTGGAGAAGGTGCTCGACAACAAACTGATCGCACTGGCGAAGCCGGCACTCGAGAACCGCAAGCCCGTCAAGGCGGAACTGGCGATCTCGAACCGCGACCGTGCGACAGGTGCCATGCTTTCGGGCGAGATCGCGCGGAAATACGGCCACGCTGGGCTGCCGGAAGATGCGATCTGGCTCTCCTTCAACGGCATCGCGGGACAGAGCTTCGGCGCCTGGGTGGCGGCGGGCGTCACGCTCGATCTCGTCGGCGAGGCCAACGACTACGTCGGCAAGGGCCTCTCGGGCGGCAAGCTGATCGTGCGGCCGAACCCGAAGTCCGGCATCGTGCCTGAGGAAAGCATGATCGTCGGCAATACGGTGCTGTACGGCGCCATTTCCGGCGAGTGTTATTTCCGCGGCATCGCGGGTAGCGCTTCGCGGTGCGCAACTCCGGTGCCGTCGCCGTCGTCGAAGGCACCGGCGATCACGGCTGCGAGTACATGACCGGCGGTGTCGTGGTGGTGCTCGGCCAAACGGGGCGCAACTTCGCGGCCGGCATGTCGGGCGGCATCGCCTACGTGCTCGACGAGACGGGCGACTTCGAATCGAAGTGCAACCTCTCGATGATCGACCTCGAGCCGGTCACGGCCGAGGAAGAAGTCATGCGCCGCCTCGCGACCGGCACCGACATGGAAGGCCACGGCCTCGTCGACGTCATGCAGGACATGAGCGGGCAGGACGCGGAACGCCTGCACGCGCTGATCACGCGGCATGCGCATTACACCAACTCGGCCAAGGCGAAGACGATCCTCGCCGACTGGCCGACCTGGCAGAAGAAGTTCCGCAAGGTGATGCCGGTCGAGTACAAGCGCGCGCTCGCGGAAATGGCCAAGCACCAAGCCGCCGACGCATCCGGCCTCGACGTGATCGAGATCGGCGTGCCTAAGGCGAAGAGCAAGGCCAAGTCGAAGGCGGCGGAATGAGTGCAGGAGGAATCGATGACGCATGATCGCATCGTCTGGAACCCGAAGATCATGTCCGGTAAGCCGGTGATCAAAGGTACGCGGATCCCTGTCGAGACCATTCTTCGATGGCTCGGCAAGGGCGAAACTATTGAAAAGCTGCTCGACGAGTATCCAACGCTGACACGGGAAGACATTCACGCGGCACAAACGTTTGCTGCCGACTTGATCGCCGATGAACGGCTTGTGACGGCTGCGGAGTGATCGTGCTCCTGCTTGTCGACGAGTGTTTCCCGAAAAGCTTTATGCGCGCGTTGGAAAAGCGCGGACACGATGTGACGTGGGCAACGATCGTCTGCCGCTCCGCGATCGACGAAGTCGTTCTCGCGAAAGCAACCTCAGAGGGAAGGGTTGTCGTGACGGAAGATCGCGATTTCGGGACGCTGATTTATCGTGATGGCCTGACAGCTGTCGGCGTGGTTGTGGTGCATGCATCTGAGTATCCGGATGGCATCAACGAGAGCGCCGAGCAAATCGCGGACCAGATAGACCTATTGCGCGATAACTTGTCTGGCTTCTTGACCACCATCCTTCCGGATCGAGTTCGGCAACGACTACTGAGTGCCCCGCTCATGAAAATCTACGGCGATACCTCATCGGGCAACTGCCTGAAGATCAAGTGCGTGGCTGATCATCTCGGCCTGCCGTACACGTGGATCACCGTTTCAGCGTTGAGCGGCGAGACGAAGTCACAGGCGTTTCTGCAGCGCAACCCGATGGGACAAATTCCCGTCATCGAGTTCGACGATGGCCGCCACTTCGCGCAGTCGAATGCGATCATCCGTTATCTCGCGCGTGGCTCGGCGCTGTTGCCGGACGACGCCTTCACACAAGCCAAGATCGACGAGTGGATGTATTGGGAGCAGTACAGCCACGAGCCCTACATCGCGGTGTGCCGTTTCCACATGCACTATCAGGGCAAACCGAAGGAGGCGCGTGAGGCTTGGCGCGTCGAGCGCGGCGAAAAGGCACTCGATCTGATGGAGAGCCAACTCGCGGGCCGGCCATATCTGGTTGGCGACACGTTCACCGTCGCCGATGTTTCACTCTTCGCCTACACGCGCGTCGCGCACGAGGGCGGGTTTGATCTC
>JANLQP010000408.1:0-5249 GCA_031367895.1 Hyphomicrobiales bacterium | reverse complement strand
GGCGGCACCAGCGGCGTGGGCTACCTGCGCAAGATGCTCGACGTGGTGCTGTTTCCGGAGATCTGGAAATTGCGCACGGATTTATAAGAAAAGTGGCTGTGCCCATTATTTATATGCACAAACAGCTATTCTATTAATAGTGTTTTCGTACCATAGACGGGTGATCTGCGCGAGCGCATGACCTCGATCTCACGGGCCAGCCTCTTATAAAGTTCCCGGTCAGTGGGTGGTGAAATCCTGACCCACCCTCTATGATCGAGGCATGGGCGAAATCACTGTCTTCATCAGCTACAGCCATGATTGCGACGAACACCGCAAACAGGTGCTTGCGTTCTCCGAACGGCTGCGCGCGGATGGCATCACGACCTTGCTCGACCAGTATGTGAACGGCTCGCCGCAGCAGGGCTGGCCGCGCTGGATGCTCGATCAACTCGATGCAGCTGCCTTTGTTCTCGTCGTCTGCACCGAAACCTACTACCGCCGATTCCGCGGGCATGAAGAGCCCGGCAAGGGCAAGGGTGTGGACTGGGAGGGTGCCCTCATCACCCAGGAGATTTACAAACGTCGCAGCCGCACGTTGAAGTTCGTGCCGGTCTTCTTGGCTGCCGCCGTCGAGGATTGGATTCCCGAGCCGCTGAGCTCAGGCACCCACTATGCACTGACGTCCGAGAGTGCCTATCAGCGCCTTTACAATTTCCTGCTGGGGCAAGCGGGTGTTGAGCCTGAGCCTGAGGGCAAACCGAGAAGAAAAGCTCGCGAGCAAGTCGCTCCGCTTAACTTTGGAGACAAAGCGGCGTCCGGGCACGGATCGCCGCAGGTTGAATCACTTACACGGTTGACGACTCTTCCAGCCACCCCCAGCCGGCAAACCCTCAAGGTGTTGATTGTTTCGGCCAGTCCGAAGGACCGCGATGCTCTCGGTGTGGATGTCGAAATTCGCGAAATCAAGCAGGCCGTCAAAGCCGCGCGTTTTCGTGACAATCTCCAAATCGTGGTGGAAACTGCCGTGCTCGCCGACGAATTTGCCAACTGTCTGCGCGACCACGCTCCGCAAATCCTCCACTTCAGCGGTTACCACAGCGATTCAGGCGGCATCATGCTCATGGATGAAAACGACCACTCCAAGCCGATCCTGCGGGAGGCACTGCTCCACGTGCTGCGGGGACAAACCGGGCTGCGCATGGTCGTGCTCAATACCTGTTTTTCTCTCGCGGGCGCAGAGGCTCTGGCGCGGGAAATTGATTTCGTCATCGGTATTGAAGCTTTTCTCGGCGACAAGACTGCCATTCAGTTCGCCAAATGCTTCTACGGCGCTCTCGCCAACGGCCACTCCGTTCAATCCGCCTTCGACCAGTCCATCACACCCATGATCGGTAGTTGGCCCAAGGAAAATATCCCGCAACTCCGCAGCAAGAAGCGGATCAACGCGTCGGAGGTCGTGCTCATCGAACATTCGTTGCTCCAAGCTGATTCATTGCCCGTCTCCACTGACCCCGGTGCATCGGCCACCAATGCTCTCAGGACTTGGCAAAAAAGGCTTGACTTCCTGCAAGCCGAAGAAGCCAAGGCGTCGGATGCGGAGCAGAAGTTCTCGATTCAACAGCGCATCGAAGAAGCACAGGCGAAGATTCAGGAACTTGGAGGATGATTCCGATGAGCGAAGCGCTAATGACTTGGCGAAAGAAGCTGGAATATTTGCAGCATCACGAGGCGGTCGCGTCCGATGCAGCGCAGAAGTTCACGCTCTCGGAACAGATAAGTGAGGCGAAGGCCAAGATTGCAGAGTTGGAGATGACGGCTGGGAGCCAGCAGTTCATCACGCCGCGCGCCTTTCACGCTGACATCGACCGCATCATCAAATACGCCCCGGCGGAACTCATCGGACGCGAGGCGGAAACCAGACTCCTTTCCGATGCCTGGGACCAGGCAGTGCGGAACGAGGCGAAACGCCCACCCGTCCTCACCTTCGTCGCCCTCGGAGGCGAGGGGAAGACCTCGCTGGTGGCGAAGTGGGCGGCGGATCTGGCGCATCAGGGCTGGCCGGGGTGCGAGGCGGTCTTTGCGTGGTCCTTCTACCACCAGGGCACCGATGAAAAGACCGCCGATTCGTCCGATCTGTTTCTCAAGGAAGCCCTCACCGCTTTCGGAGACCCGGCGATGGCGGAAAGTAGCCAGGGCGCGTTCGACAAAGGCCGGCGGCTGGCGCAGCTCGTCGGCGAGCGGCGGGCGCTCCTTATCCTCGATGGCGTGGAGCCGCTGCAATACGCGCCCACCTCGCCCACACCGGGGGAACTCAAAGACTCTGGGCTAGCCGCCCTGCTCAAAGGGCTGGCCGCCAGCAACGACGGCCTGTGCATCGTCACGACGCGGTATTCCATGCCGGACTTTCGCGCCTACCTCGGAAAAACCGTGCAGGAGGAAAAGCTCACGCGCCTTTCCACGGAAGCGGGCGTTGCTCTGCTCCAGTCGTTCAAAGTGAAGGGAAGTCTCAGGAAAGTCATCCCAAGCGCCGACGGTAGAGAGCTTCTGAACGAGTTCGAGAAGCTGGTGGAGGATGTGCAAGGCCACGCGCTCACCTTGAACCTGCTCGGCAGTTACCTGCACGACGCCCACGCCGGGGACATCCGCAAGCGCGACCTCGTGAAGCTGGAGGTAGCCGACACCGAAAGTGAACACGGCGGCCACGCCTTCCGCGTCATGGATGCTTATGTGAAGTCGTTCGAGAGCGAGGGGGAGAAAGGCAAACGTGCCCTTGCCGTGCTGCGGCTGCTGGGCTTGTTCGACCGGCCCGCGAACGCCGACTGTCTCGCCGCGTTGCTGAAAGCGCCCGCTCTTCCCGACTTGACCGAGGCGCTCGTCGGGATGAACGAGGCGCAGCGCAACGTGACCTTCACCCGGCTGGAGGCCGCCAAGCTGCTCACGGTAAACCGCGACGCTGCCCGCACGCTGGTCTCGCTGGATGCCCACCCGCTGCTGCGCGACTACTTCGCCCGGCAGCTCCGCACGCAGCACCCCGAGGCCTGGCGCGCCGCCCACTGGCGGCTCTACGAACACCTCTGCGCGACCACGCCGGACAAGCGCGAGCCCACCCTCGAAGACCTCCAGCCGCTCTACCAGGCCGTGGCCCACGGCTGTCAGGCGGGGATGCAGCAGGAGGCGTATGACAAGGTCTACCGCAACCGCATCACGCGAGGGGAACAAAAATACGCCCTAGACAGACTCGGTGCGTTCGGTTCCGACTTGGGAGCCGTCGCCTGCTTCTTCGAACAACCATGGAGCCGCGTCTCGCCCGCGCTCACTGAGGCCGCCCAAGCGTGGCTGCTGAACGCGGCTGCCTTCCGCCTGCGCGGCCTAGGCCGGCTGATCGAGGCCCTGAAGCCGATGCGGGCTGCGCTGGATATGCGCATCACGCAGGAGGTCTGGGAAAGCGCCGCGACTATCGCCAGCAACCTGAGCCAGCTGGAACTGACCCTGGGCGAGGTGGCGGGAGCGGTGGCGGACGCCGAGCAGTCCGTGACCTATGCCGACCTCACCGGCGGTGCGGTTAGCCGGAAGACGCGGCTCGCACGCCTGGCCGATGCTTTGCACCAAGCGGGCCACCGCGCCGAGGCGGAATCGCGCTTCCGCGAGGCCGAGGAAATGCAAGCCAAGTTGCAGCCGGAATACCCGCTGCTCAGCACGTTGTCAGGCTTCCAGTATTGCGACCTGCTCCTCGCCGCCCCCGAGCGCGCCGCGCAAGAGACGCACCGCAGCGGGCAACATGGCCGCGCTTCCCGGATTCGGTCCTGCCGCGCTGTCTCCCAGCGCGTAACGCAGACGCTCGATTGGTCCGTGAACCGTCTGAAGCTCGGTCTCCTCACGATCGCCCTCGACCACCTCACCTTGGGCCGCGCCGCGCTCTACGAGGCGCTTCTGGCGGGGTCATCACTCGAGCCCTGTCGCGCGTCCCTCCAGCATGCCGTGGACGGCCTCCGCCGCGCCAACGTGCAACACCACATTCCCCGCAGCCTGCTCACCCGCGCCTGGTTCCGCAGCCTCACCAGCGCGCGCACTGGCCCCGATAGCGCCCAAAGCGACCTCGACGAAGCCTGGGAAATCGCCGAGCGCGGCCCGATGCCGCTCTTCCTGGTCGACATCCACCTGCATCGCGCCCGCCTGTTCGGCCATCCTGCGGCGGGCCCCGTCGGCGAGCAGTACCCGTGGGAATCCGCCGCCGCCGACCTCGCCGCCGCTCGCGCCCTCATCGTGAAACACGGTTACCTGAGGCGGCTGGAAGAGCTGGAAGACGCGGAAGCAGCCGCCAGTAGCTGGCCGGGTTCTACAGAACCTGCAGCAGGGGTATAAGCAACTTTGTCAAACCCCGATGACTACGACCCCGACCTCCCAATTTCTATGACCACTGATTCCGAAGTCCTTCACGAAATAGCCAACACCACGAACCATGACCTGGAAGCGGACATCGTGTTCGTCCATGGTCTCGGCGGTGCCTCGCACGCCACTTGGCGGCATGGACAAGAGGGCAAAGATGGGCATTTCTTCTGGCCGGAGGAATTGGGCAAGGACTTGCCGCATTGCGGCATCTGGACTGTCGGCTATCCGGCGGGATTCACGGCCCTCGGCAAACCGGGAATGATCATCGAGAAACGGGCCGGGAACCTCGCCCAGAAGCTGACCAACGCGGGTCTTGGCGTGCGCCCACTGCTGTTCATTACGCACAGCATGGGCGGGCTGGTTGTGAAATCCCTCATCGTCGGCAGCCAGACTCTCGCTGACGCCGACCGCAAACGACTTGTCAGCATGATTCGAGGCATTGTCTTTTGCGCCACGCCGCACCGCGGATCCGCCTTCGCCGACGCGGCCGGCGTGCTGGGCCAATTCCTTGGCGGCAGCCAGGACCATGTGAACGAGATGCGCGCCAATGCAGAACCGCTCGACATACTCCACGACCAGTTCATCGAATGGCACCGCAACTATCCAATCCCCATCGATAGCTACGCGGAAAATGTGGGATTGTTCCGCACACGGTCGTTTTTCCGACCGTTGCCGCTTGGGCTCGTCGTCCCCCGCGCCTCCGCCAATCCGGGCCTCGCGGGCCACACGGTCCGCGACGTGGACGACGACCATCTGACCCTCGTCAAGCCGTCGAGCCGCAAGCACGACGTCTACGCCGGCGTGCTGCGTTTTATCGGCGACGCGCTCACCGCGATCTCATCGGAAGGCGACGAGGCGACGCCGGCAGCTCAACCACC
>JANLQP010000405.1:0-3458 GCA_031367895.1 Hyphomicrobiales bacterium | reverse complement strand
TCAAGAACGGCGCCGGTTCGTTCGAGCGCGTGGACGTCCGGTTTGCCGTTCATGTCGACCAGGGCCTGAGCGAAGCCGGTATGCAAACACACCATGTCGCCCGGTTCCACGACGACGTTGTCCTTCTCAAACACGCGCATCATTTCGTCGTAGCCGACCACGACCCGCCCGTGGCCGACGTTGGCCTGCAGATCGATCATGACGCCGCAGCCCTGCATGCCGTGAGCCGCGATGTTCTCGATGCCCAAGGCGCGTGCAGCCGATGTCGACCGAGCCGGCGTGCCGCACTCGGGCACGCCGGCGTCGAAACCCTCGAGTGGGCCGAAGATGTCAATGCCCCCACGGAAGCCGTTGTAATACACCGCCTCTGGTATACCGTCGCCGTTGGCGTCGAACAGCTGCCCCGCATGCGCCAGACTGTCCCATTGCGTCGAGTACTGAAGATGCAGGATCGCCAGGTCGTCACTGATCACATCGCTGTGCAGCGGGTTGTCCGTGATCAAGCGGTAGTTCATATAGGGCTTGCCGTCGCGCAGGGTCGGCCGGAGCACCGGCGGATGCCTGCGCGTGCCGAGTGCGTTGCCCCCGGGAAGGTCGAGCGGCAGGCTGAGGCAGAACGTCTTGCCCGCGACGACTTCGGCAACGCCTTGCCGCACTTTCTCGGCGGTGATCAAGTTAGTCCTTCCAAGCTGATCGTCCGCGCCGAACTCGCCCCAGTTCGACCCCTCGGGACGTCGGGTCCAGCGTGGCGTGCCGCGTCCGAGATTCTGTGCGTCGTTCATGAACTCGGCTTTACGGACGAACGGCTATTCACCTTATCAATTCCATCTGATCGACGCGATACGGCGAAGGCCTGAAAGAGACCGATAACGCAGACGCGACACTTGGCTGGGTCATGCGACTGACTCATTGGAAAAGCAGCACACTGAAGCCGTCCTCGTCCGCAAACGTGGCCGTGACACGGTGCCCGACCTTCAGATCGTCGATGCCTAGTCCGACTATGTTCGATACTAAAACGGGGCCGTCGTCCAAGCGGACCATCGCGACGTTGTACGGCACTTCGGTAAAGCGAGGATGCTGTGGCTTCATGTACCAGACGAATGAAAGCACCGTGCCGCGACCAGTATGCGGCTTCCATTCGAAACGCTCGGACCAGCAGCACGGGCACGACGGCCCGGCCGGAAAGCGCACGCGCCCGCAGTCCGTGCAATGCTGCAGCAAGATGGAATGCGCGCGCAAACCCTCGGCGTAATGCCTGCTCCAGAGATCGCTCGTCGGCGCTGCGGCTCGCTGTTGCGGCATGTCAGTACCGCCCGGCCGTTCCGAAGGTACTGATCGCCCCCCCGGGGGGCCGCGAACGAAGTGAGCGTGGGGGTTTCATCCTAGTCTCCGATCCCGAACAGGCTGGCCGACTGGTAGTACTGCGCCCGCACGCCGCCGCCACCCGTATAGAGGGCAACTTTCGCATCTTTCACTTGCCTGGGGCCACACTCCCCGCGCAGTTGTCGCACCAGTTCGACATGATGCGTGAAGCCCACAAGATAACCTTCCGATAGATGTCCGCCATGGGTGTTGAGCGGTAGCGCGCCACCCAGGCCGATGCGGCTGCCGTCGCCAATGAAATCCTCGCAGCCACCGGGAGGACAGAAGCCGAAATTCTCGAGGGCTGCTGCCACCGCGACCGTCGTCGGGTCGTAGACATAGAGCGCGTCGACATCGTCGCGTGACACGCCACCGGCTTCGAACAAGCGAGGGCCGATCTGGGGGCTCGCGAAGAAGCTCATGTGTTCGCCGTACTCGATGCCGTGACTGGCCTCGCGGCCCATCGACAGGAAGTCGACACGGCGCTTGGCGCAATCTGCAGCCACTTCCGGCGACGCAAGCAGCAGGGCAGCGCCACCGGCTGTTACCTTGCAGATGTCGAGCTCGCGCAACGGCGCAATCAGCGGTGGATCCCTGCGGTAGTCTTCGAGAGTCAGAGGATCGTGCCAACTCGACATGGGATTGAGGCGCCCGTGCTCGCGTTGCTTGACGGCGATGTGGCCGAGCGCGTCCGAGGTAGTGCCGTACTTCGCCATGTGCGCGGTCCACGCGAGGCCGTGCACGGCCGCCGCGTTCACGAACCCATGAGATAGGTCGTAGTCCTGCGCGCCCGAGATCCCGCGCATGCTGTCGATCGGATTGCGCGCATAGACCACGGCCACCAGGTTGCACGCGCCCGACGCGATCAGCATGGCCCCGTACTGGACTGTGAAACCGGCGACCGGGTAGTCGAGAGCGCCCGCATGCGCCGGGGTGATGCCGAGCTGCCTGCAGAACGCGACGGCATCGATGCCCGACCCGTCGTACTGCTTGGCGCCCAGCATGCCGTCGATGCGGTGCTTGTCTTCGATGCCGGCATCGGCCATGGCGTCCTTCAGCGCTCGAAGGCCCAGCACCAGCGCGGATGTATCCCCATGTTGACCTTGTCGGGTCATGCCAACACCGACGATAGAGACTTTCCTGTGGATTAAATCCTGCATCGAAGCTGCGTACAAAAAAGTGCCTGAAGCCAAAATTGTTAGCTGGAGAAGCTTTTGACTGTTAGCGGGTGAAGGACTAGTTGTTCCGTCTGACGAAACAACAGGATTTTGCCAAGCGAGTCGCGTCGGGCTTGCTCGAACTAAAGAAGCCGATCATTTGCAAAATGATCGGCACGGCAGCCGGACTCGGTGCCTCGATGGCACGATAGGGTTCAGGGTCAGCGTGGAATTAATCGCCTGAAAAGGCGTATAGCCGTCGGGAACGCCGCGCATCCCCTCCGTTGCGCCCATGACGCTGTTGGCGCCAAGTTCGTGCTCTACCACCACCTGCTGGCCCCACTGCTCGCCGAGACTATGGGCCAGCATAGGTGGGATTGCATCTTCGGCGCCGCCGACGCCGAAAGGCACGAGCCAATGCACTGTTCGGTCGGCCATGCCTGCGCCTGGGCTTGAAAAGTCGGTATCAGCAAGAACGCCATGCTGCTAACAACTGCGCCCAAGCAGGATCTGATGAAATTCATATTGGTTTTCTTGGACGTTTAAGGAATATTAATAATATAGTTAGACAATTAAAAAGATAAATCCGTATAAACCCTTGCGAATGACGGATAGGAAAATAAACCACTCCGCCCCAAGGACAGAGAACGGATCGTGAGGTGAGTGTCGGGCGTATACTCCGCATGCATATCCTTCACTTTCCGACAGGAGCGCCTCCATCATGTTGCTACGTTCTCCGAGTGTTTCCAGAAGCGAATTCGAAGCCGGCACGGGTTGGCACCTGAAAACCGAGGGCGCTTGCCAGGGCGACGTGTGCATCCCGCTATCGGAGCCGGCCGGTGATTTGGTCGACGTTGCACGGGTTGCAAAAGACATCGGTATGCCGCTTGTCGCGGAGCCCGAATACGGTCTCTGGGCGCTCGGACCGGCATCGGTCGG
>JANLQP010000369.1:0-34130 GCA_031367895.1 Hyphomicrobiales bacterium | reverse complement strand
GCCGGCCGATACCAACCGGTGACGTAGTCGATAGCGACTGAATTTGAGAACTTCGGACAAGGAGCAATGAAAATGCGCAAACTTGCACTCTGGATGAGCGGATTGATTGCCAGCGGATTGCTGATGATCTGCACTGTTCCGGCCCAAACGCCGGCAAAAATGACGATCGCCACCGGCGTCGATCCTGCCTTCTCGCAGTTCTACGTCGCCAAGGAAGCCGGCATCTTCGAGAAGAACGGCCTCGACGTCACGATCAACACCGGACCGTCAGGCTCGGCCATGGTTCCATTCCTGATCAACGACCAGGTTCAGGCGGCTTACGGCTCGGATCTGGCGGGCGTCATCAACCACAATGTCGACAACAACGTCGTTGCGGTCGCAGACGGTACATATCTTCTTAAATGGCTCTCGGTGATCGGGCGCAACATCGACAGCCTCGACGGCCTCAAGGGCAAGAAGATCGGCATCGCCAAAGGCACGGGCAGCGAGATCTTCTGGAACCGCGTCGTCGAGAAAAAGAAGCTTAACGCCGCCGACTACAAGATCGTCGATGTCGAAGCGCCAGAGATGTTGGCGGCGATCGAGCGCGGTGACATCGATGGATTTGCAACGTGGGAGCCATGGCCGACGCGCACGCTGATGGCCGTAAAGGGCACCAAGATCCTGCAGGACGCGGAAGGCATTTATAACAATATCAACTTCGTCTACATGAACCGCGGCTGGATCGAAAAGAACAAGGATACCGCCGAAAGGTTCATCCGCTCGCTGATCCAGGCCAATGACCTCATTGGCAGCGACCGGCCGGCGGCCGCCAAGATGGTCGCGAAGTTCCTGAAGATGCCGCTGGAGTTGGCAACGGAACTGATGCCCAAGGTCGAGTTCGACATGACCTGGACGGACCGGGCCATCGAGGCGATCAAGGTCTCGGAGGAGCAGTTGGCAAAGCAGGGAAAGCTGAAGGCACCACTCGACTACAGCAAGTACGTCTACCCCGATCTGGTCAAAGCGGTGCGGCCCGAAAACGTCAAGCTAACGCCGCTACCTGGGAAGTAGCGCCCAATTGCCGCCGGGGTCCCTCATAGCTGCCCGGCACCAGCGGACATCGCCAGTCGGGCGGATTGGGCACCTCGTTGACATGGGCGTTGATGGGGTTCCCGCCGATGAAACGCGTTGTCGCAGCACTGCGACGTGCGAATGAGCACGTAGACAGAATGAAACAGAATGAGCACGTAGGCGGGAGGATGTAGACAGAATGAGCACGTAGGCATGAGCACGTAGGCATTGTCATCCGGCCTTGCAGGTGATCCAACAGTCGGGATCACAGCCGTCGACGCACGTGGAGGCTAGCGATGGAACTCGGTGTCTTCCTACCGATCGGCAACAACGGCTGGATCATCTCGACGACATCACCGCAATACATGCCGACGTTCGATCTCAATCGCGCCGTGACCGAAATGGCAGAGCGGTTAGGGTTCGAGTTCGCGATGTCGATGATCAAACTGCACGGGTTTGGCGGTCCATCGCAGTACTGGGACCACAACCTCGAGTCCTTCACGCTGATGGCCGGTCTCGCCGCCGTTACCAGCCGCATGCAGCTGATCTCGACGTGCGCGGTGCTCACCATTCCGCCAGCGATTGCCGCGCGCATGGCGGTCACCATTGACAGCATTTCGCACGGCCGGTTCGCCTTGAACATCGTCTCGGGCTGGCAACGGCGTGAGTACACGCAGATGGGGCTGTGGCCCGGTGCCGAGCACTACCGGCGCCGCTACGAGTATTGCATCGAATATGTCACGATCATGCGGGAGCTGTGGGCGACCGGCCGATCGAACTTCAAGGGCGATTTTTTCCAGATGGACGACTGCCGCTGCAGTCCGCTGCCAACGGCCAAGATACCCATCATCTGCGCTGCACAAAGTGACGCGGGAACGCGCTTCGCGGCTGAGCACTGTGACTACAATTTCTGCGTCAGTTTCGGCATCAATACTCCGACTGCCGTTGCTTCGAGCGTTGCCCGGCTGGTGGAGGCAACGCGGGAAACCGGCCGCGATTGCGGCGCGCTCATTCTCATCATGGTGATTGCCGACGAGACCGATGCGGCCGCAATGGCCAAGTGGGAGCACTATGTCGCTGGCGCCGATCTCGAGGCGCTCGCCTATCGCGCGGCGCAAGCTGACGATGATCCACGCTCCGATGCGTATACCCTCGGCAACCGCCGGAAGTTCGGGCTTGCCACAGATCGGCAGCCGGTCAATCAAGGCGTACTCGTCGGTTCCTATGCGTCGGTCGCGCGCATGCTGGACGAGTTGGCCACGGTCCCCGGCGTGCGTGGGGCGATGCTGACGTTCGACGACTTCGTCGCAGGCATGGAGAATTTTGGCACGCGGATTCAGCCGCTGATGCGCTGCCGCAAAGGGGCATCGTCCAGTGCCACAGCCTGAGTTGGAGGTGGCGGAGATCTTCCGCCGTCACGGCCCGGCGTCGTGGCCGAGCGCGCCGTCAGCATAGCGTGCAGCCGACGCTGGGCACGTGAGTCACGAGCAGCTGAATGTCCTCGGCTCGGCGATGTTGTCCGTCATAGGCCCAGTTCAGTCAAGCCCGGATGGTCTGCCGGGCGCGGACCGAGCGGCTCCCACAAGAACCTGCGGTCCGCGTCCTTGATCGGGATATCGTTGATGCTCGCCTCGCGGCGGCGCATCAGCCCGTTCACATCGAACGCCCACTGCTCGTTGCCATGTGAGCGATACCATTGCCCGCGATCGTCGTGCCATTCATAGGCAAAGCGCGCGGCGATGTGATTGCCTTGGAACGCCCAGACCTCCTTGATCAGGCGGTATTCGAGTTCGCGCGCCCACTTGCGCTGCAAAAACGCGACGATCGCCGGGCGGCCGGCCAGAAACTCCGCACGGTTCCGCCATGTGCTGTCCTCGGTGTAGGCTAGCGAAACCCGTCCGGGATCGCGCGTGTTCCAGGCGTCCTCGGCCATGCGGGCTTTCTTAGCGGCGGTCTCGGTTGTAAATGGCGGTAGCGGTGGACGCTGGCTCACGGTGCACTCCGTTGAAGTTTGGGCGGCTCCATCAGAGCCGCCCGGAACCAGTCAGACTTCCTTCAAGCCGTACTCCGGAATGCCCTGTTCGTTGCCGTAATACTTGTAGGGCAGGAACTTGCCGGACATCGTGATCTTGACGCGATCGCCCTTTGGATTGGCCTCGCGTTCGAAATCGAAGTTGAAATCGATCGCCGACATGATGCCGTCGCCGAACTCCTCCTCGATCAGCGCCTTCCAGGCGGGGCCGTTGATCATCACCATCTCGTAGAACCGGTAGAGCAGCGGATCGGTCGGCGGCATCGGCGTGCCACCGCCGCGATACGGGACTTCGTTGAGCATCGCTTCCTCGGCGGCGCTGAGGCCGAACAGCGTCGCGGCCTTCTTGGCCAGCGGCTTCACGAGCTTCATCTGGCCGAGCAGTGCGCCGACCACAAGCGTCGGGGCCATGCCGCCGATCTCGGTGCAGATTTGCTTCCAGGTCCAGCCGCGCTCGCGCTTGATGTCGAGGATCTTCTCGGTGAGTTGTTCGCGTTTCACTTGTCCTGCTCCCTTTTGGTTTGCTCGATTGATTGGATTTCGCGGCATCGGCGGCGGTATGAGGCTCATCGAAAGCAGGTGCTCAGCGGCCCCTTCTCGCGCGGCTGCCCTCGCCGCCACGCGCTTCAAGACGCGCAGCCGCGGCGTCTGCTTGCCCGGATTATGCGCGTGCCCCCGCGCGGAGCGACGCAACAGGCGCCGTTTCGGCCGGTTGATGAGATGGGGACGCCGACGCATGTGTCGTTACTCCGAGAGAGGGGCGCACGATGATGGGGTTGCGCGGATCGAGATGCGCGCCGCCTTTGCCCGCAAGCTCGCGGGACCGCGTCACGAGGAAGTCGATCAGATGATTGCGCAGCGGGTAGTAGTTCGGGTGCTTGTGCAGATCGGCGCGCGAGCGTTCACGCGGCAACGTGTTCTCGACGATCTCGGCGACGCGGGCATGCGGTCCGTTCGTCATGAGCAGGATGCGATCGGCGAGCAGCATGGCCTCGTCGACGTCGTGCGTGATCATGAACGTCGTCTGCTGCGTCTTGGCGCGGATGGCCAGCACTTCGTCCTGCAGCGAGCCGCGTGTGAGCGCGTCAAGCGCGCTGAACGGCTCGTCCATCAACATGACTTTCGGCTCGATCGACAGCGCGCGCGCGATGCCGACGCGCTGACGCATGCCGCCGGAAAGCTGCGCGGGCTTCTTGCTCGCCGCTTCCTTCAAATGCACGAGATCGAGATAGTGCTCGGCGTGCGCGCGGATCTCCTCTTTCGACTTGGTGCGGAAGCGAGAGGCGACGGCGAGTTCGATGTTGGCCAACGCCGACATCCAGGGCATCAGCGCGTGACCTTGGAAGATGACGGCGCGGTCGAGGCTCGGTCCCGTCACGTGCTGGCCGTTGACGACGATGTGTCCGGCTGACGCCTGGTCGAGGCCGGCGAGCACGTTGAGGATCGTCGACTTGCCGCAACCGGAATGGCCGATGATGCAGACGAACTCGCCCTTCGCCACCGTGAACCAGACGTTCTCGAAGACGGTGAGCTCGCCTTTGCCGGTGGGTTCCGAGAAACGCTTGGCGAGGCCTTCGACGCTGATGAAGTTTGCAGTCATGGCGCCCTATTCCGCGTAGGAGACGGCGCGCTGCAGCCGGCCCATGAGTTGATCCAGAACCATGCCGACCAGTCCGATCAGCAGGATCGCGTTGATGACGTTGGTGATGGAGAGATTGTTCCACTCGTTCCAGACGAAGTATCCGATGCCGGTGCCGCCAACGAGCATTTCGGCGGCTACAATGACGAGCCAGGCGATGCCGATCGAGATGCGCATGCCGGTGAGTATCGTCGGCGCGGCGGCCGGCAGGATCACGCGCATGGCCGTACGGCCAGGTGTCAGTTCCAGCGTCTTGGCGACATTGATCCAATCCTTGCGGACACTGGCAACGCCGAATGCGGTGTTCAGCAGCATCGGCCAGAGTGAGCAGATGAAGATCACGAAGATCGCCGAGATGGAGCTGTCCTTGATCGTGTAGAGCGCGAGCGGCATCCAGGCGAGCGGTGAGATCGGCTTCAGGATCTGGATGAACGGATCGAGTGCGCGGTTCATCAGCGGCGACATGCCGATGAGAAACCCGAGCGGAATAGCAACCATCGCCGCCAGCAGATAGCCCCCGAGCACGCGCGCGATGGAGTACGCGAGCTGGATGCCGACGCCCTTGTCGTTCGGTCCCTTGTCGTAGAATGGATCGCGCAGATGTTCCCAGAGTTTGACGCCGACATCGAGGGGCCCAGGCACCGCGGACTTGCCCGTCGTTGCCGCCGCACCAAGGAGTTTTGCGTACTCGGGATCGAGCTTTTGCGCCGTGCCGCCGCCCTGCACAGCCAAATGCCAGCCGAGCAGAAACGTTGTGAGCAGCAGCGCAGAGACGATGCCTGCCCGCATCGAAAGTGAGATGTTCACGGGATCAGGTCCTCTTGATCGCGAAGCTCTTGATGTATTCTTCCGGCTTCTCGGGGTCGAAGGGCTTGCCCATGACGGAGAACGTCTTCGTCGTCGCGGTCGGGGGCGTGAGGCCGGCTTCCTTCATCAGGCGCACGGCGTCCGTCGCGAGATAGACTTGCGCAGCGATCCCCTTGTAGTCGACATCGCCCTTGATCTGGCCCCAACGCTTCATCTGCGTCAGAATCCAGATTGCAAAGCTCTGCCAGGGCATCGGATCGAAATCGACGCGGTTCGGCTCCTTCTTCACGGAACCGAGGCCATCGGCATAGGTGCCGGTGAGGATCTGCTCGAGCACGGTTTCCGGCTGGTTCAGATAGTTTGCCGGGGCGATCGCAGTCGCGATCTGCTTTCGGTTCTCGGCTTTCGACGCGAACGCGGTGGCTTCGATGATTGCCTTCAACAGTGCCGCATAGGTGTTCGGCATCGTCGTCACGAACTCGCGTGACGCTGCGAACGCGCAGCAAGGATGCCCGTCCCACAATTCCTTCGAGAGGATGTGGATGAAGCCGGCGCCGTCGTAGACTGCGCGCTGATTGAAGGGATCGGGACCGAGGAAACCGTCGATATTGTCTGCGCGCAGGTTGGCGACCATTTCAGGCGGTGGCACCGAGCGAATTTGCACGTCGGTGTCGGGATCGAGTCCGGCCTCGGCCAAGTAATAGCGCAGCAGATAGTTGTGCATCGAGAAATCGAAGGGAACGGCAAACTTGAAGCCTTTCCACTGCTTCGGATCGCGCTTGTCCTTGTGCTTGATCGACAGCGTGATGGCCTGTCCGTTGATGTTCTCGACTGCCGGCATCGTGTAGGGCACGGGGTTCGAGCCGACGCCCATCGTGATGGCGAGCGGCATCGGCGAAAGCATGTGTGCGGCGTCGTATTCCTTGTTGACGGTCTTGTCGCGGATAACGGCCCAGCCGGCGGTCTTGATCACTTCGACGTTGAGACCGGCCTTGGCGTAGAAGCCCATCGGCGCGGCCATGATGATCGGCGTCGCGCAGGTGATCGGGATGAAACCGACCTTCAAGTCTTTCTTTTCCGGCGTGGCCGATTGGGCGAAGACTTCCGTTGCGGTGACCACGGGGAAAATCGAGGCGATCGCCGCCACCGCCGTCGAAGCACCAACGGCTGAAAGGAAGGCGCGCCGAGTTGCATCGTGCGGGAAGATCGCGCGCACGATGGCGGACTGGACGACCCGTTGCAGTTGCTGGTCGTTCGAGCGGACTTCGGCGTCATGCGCAGGCTGCGACGCATGCTGGCCGCAAGAGCAGCCGCCGGAGCCAAGCGCGGTGTCGCCGTCGAACGGATTATTGAAGCTCACGTTGTTCCTCCCGCGCTTGCACGTCAGTATGGCCGGCGCCAACACGTAGTCTGTTGGCCGGTCGCGATTGCGTGCTTGGTTAATAAGGTGCAACCGCCGTGCCAGATTCGATGGATCGACAATTCGCTATCCAAATCAATTGGATATAGATATTCGCGGCGCGGCTCAAGCGAGCGCGATTGCGCAATAAGTTGGCAGTCTGGCGCCAAATCAATCGTGACGATCGACTCTTAAGCAGGCAAAGTGACTGAGTTCCGGGCTGCGGCCTCGTCATCTATGTCTCGTCGATCAAAGGGTGCGGGTCGGTGAGGCGTTGCAGCGGGATAGATCGGCGACGAGGATATTCTGGCCGTTGATGTTGACACCGTGCACGGCGAGTTGCGCCAGCGCGTGAGACAGGCGCTCGTTGGCGTCCCGGGCGCCATGCCGAGGTAGGACCCGAGCATGCGCTTCTCAAGCGACACCACGCTCGCGCTCCGCATGCGTAAGGAAAACGAAGGAGCGTTTTACGCCGCCTCTTCCGCTTCGGCCGGTTTCTGGGGCTTAGCCCGCTCGTTCGCCAACGCCAGAGCCGCGACGTAGTCCGGTTTGCCGGAGCCGAGCAGCGGCAGAGAGTCGAGCACCAAGATTTCGGCTGGCACGCTCAACTCCGACACGCCCTTCATCCGGGCATGCTTCGAGAACTGATCACGCGCCGCCGACTTCTCTTGCGTCATGAGCACGAGACGCTCGCCCTTGCGCGGATCCGGCATGGCGACGACGATCGAGAGCGCTGAAGGCCACAATTCCGACGCCAGCGACTCGACCGCCGACAGCGACACCATCTCGCCGCCGATCTTGGCGAAGCGCTTGGCGCGGCCGCGAATCTTGATATAGCCGTCCGCATCGATCGTGACGATGTCCCCCGTGTCGTGCCAGCCATCCGCCGGCGGCTCGAGCTGTCCCGGTTTTTCGGCGCGATAATAGCCGAGCATAACGTTCGGGCCGCGCACGGAGAGGCGTCCGCCTTCGGTTATGCCTGGCACCGGGTCGAGGCGCGCCTCCATCAGCGGCGACAGGCGGCCGACGGTGCCGGCGCGATTCGCCAGCGGCGTGTTCATGGCCAGCACCGGCGCGGTCTCGGTGACGCCGTAGCCCTCGAGGATGCGCACGCCGAACTTGTCCATGTAGATAGCGCGTGTGCGGTCCTTCACGGCCTCGGCGCCAGCCATGATCATGCGCATGTTGTGGAAGTCATAGGGGTGCGCGACGCGGGCGTAGCCGTTGAGGAATGTATCGGTACCGAACATGATGGTCGCGTTCGAGCCGTAGATGAGCTCCGGCACGATGCGATAGTGCAAGGGCGACGGATAGAGGTAGACCGGGATGCCGCCGATCAGCGGCATCATCAAGCCGCCGGTCAGGCCGAACGAATGGAACACCGGTAGTACGTTGAAAACCTTGTCGTCGCCGTTGGCGGCGGTCCGCGCCAAGCATTGCGCGACGTTGGCGAGGATGTTGCGATGCGAGAGCACGACGCCCTTGGGCGTGCCTTCCGAGCCGGATGTGAAGAGCACGACGGCGGGATCGTTCGGCTGCCGCACGACCTGCGGACGTGTGCCTTGTGCAATGCCGGCGAGCTTATCCAGCGCGCGGATCTCGCCACGCACATCTTCGAGATAGACGATGCGGATGCCTGAATCGTCGAGCTTGGCGACGAGGTCGCCGAGGCGGCCTTTTTCGACGAACGCGCGCGAAGAAAGCACGACCTCGACTTTCGCCGCTTTACAGGCGGCGACGATGTTGCCGGCGCCCGACGTGAAATTGATCATCGCAGCGACACGGCCGATCGTCTGTAACGCGAAGAACGTAACCGCGACGCCGTTGGCGTTGGGCAGCATGACGCCGACACTGGCGCCGACGGGCGCGTAGCGGGCGAGTTTCGCACCGAGCACCTGCGCGCCGAGGATGAGCTTGCCGTAGCTGAGTTTGCCCGTCAGCGGATCTTCGACAGCCGGTTTGCCAGTCGCACGCGTTTGCTTGGCTTCGACGAGGCCTGAAAACAGCGTCTGGTCGATGCGCGCGGTCTCCATGGCCGAGTCGACCATGATGTCCTGCAGCTTGGCGCCGGCTGCCTGGCGGCGGGCCTTGCCCTTCAATGCATCATTGAGCTGGATCTTGCGGGCAGGGAGAATGGTGACGGTGGTCTTCGGGAACCAGGCGCGCTTGACCTGTGTCTTGCGCAGGTAGCTGAACGGCGACCGTTCGGGACCTTCGATGCGCACGGGCACGATCCAGGCGTCGGCCTTCTCGGCGATCATGGCGGTGCCGTCGTAGACCTTCATCAGCCCGCCGGTCACCGTGATTCGCCCTTCCGGGAAGATCACGACGGTCTGGCCGCCCTTGACCACATTGATCATCGCCTTGGCCGCCAGCGGCTTGGTCGGATCGATCGTCATGGCGTTGATGAGCTTCAGGAACGGCTTCGCCCAAGACGCCTGCGCGATACCGGTATCGACGGCGAATGCGGCGTGGCCGGGCAGGATCGCGTGCATGAGCGGCCCATCCAGAAGGCTGATGTGATTGGGCGCGATGACCGTGCGGCTGCCTTCTTTCGGCAGGTTCTCGATGCCTTTCACTTCGAGACGCAGAAACGTATTGAAGATGAAACGGCCGAAGTCCTGCACGCCCTCGCGGCCCCAGGAACGGAGCACCAGGCCGAAGACGATGAGATTGGCGGCGCCGAGCAGCAGGAACAGTGCGGCAAGCCCGACGCCGGCCGCCTGCAACACCGAGACGATCAACGAGGAGGCGACCATGTAGGCGGCGTTCATGACGTTGACGGCGGCGACGACGCGGGCGCGGCGATCAACCGGCGCCCAAAGCTGGACGGCTGCGAACGACGGCACGATGAAAAGGCCGCCGGCGAATGCAAGCGCGAGCAGGCCGAGCATCAACGGTCCGCCGGTGACGCTGGCGAACAGGAACTCCATTGGTCCCGTCGTCGTGGTGGCGGGCGTGGTGCCAAGCAGCAGTGCGCCGATCTTTGCCGACACCAGCGCCATGATCAGTGCGCCGACCGGCACCAGGGCCAGATTGGGGCGCAACTTGCTCGCGCGCGCCGCAGCGATCGAGCCGATCGCGATGCCGACCGTGAACACGGCGATTGTCATCGACAAAACGTTCTCGTTGCCGCCGAAATGGTTCTTGATCATCAGCGGCAGCAGCGCCAGGACGACGCCACCGACAGCCCAGAACCACGAGACGATGTGGCCGCCGACCCACAGCCGGTTGTCGGCCTTGAGTTCCTTGAGCAGCGCAAACGTCGACGTCAGGGGATTGCGGTTGATGACGAGATCCGGCGCGGCGGCACCCGTCTTCGGGATCATTTTTGCAGACAGCCAGCAGGCGATTGCAAGGCTCAGAATGATGACGGAGATGACGCCCGGGTTGGTCTTCTCGCCGACCATGAAGCCCGCAGCCAAGGTGCCGCTGAGGATCGCAAGGAATGTTGCGCCTTCGACGAGAGCATTGCCCGCGGACAGTTCTTCCGGCTTCAGGTGATCCGGCAGGATGCCGTACTTCACCGGGCCGAACAGCGCGCCGACGACGCCGAACAGGAATAGCGCCACGAACAGCACCGGCACCGAATGCAGGATGAAGCCTAGGCAGGCGATCAACGCGACGCCGATCTCGGCGAATTTCACGCGCTCGGCGATGACCGCCTTGTCGTTCTTGTCGGACAACTCGCCGCCGAGGGCGGAAAGAATGAAATACGGCAGGATGAACACCGCGCCCGCAAGCGGCACGAGCACGCCGCCAGCCTCTTTCGCCAACGTGAACGTGATCAGGATGACGAGACCCTGCTTCAGCAGATTGTCATTGAGCGCAGAAAAGAACTGGCACCAGAACAGCGGTGCGAACCGGCGAGCCGTCATGAGCGTGCTGAACATCTTGAAATCCTCGGGTTGGCGCAATAAGCTTCCGGCCGTGCGCAACGAGTTATTGCAACCTAATGATCCATATCGCAGATCTAGGTTAACGAACTGAGTTCCCGGCATCCTCGTGCAGGAGCGTCGGGGACGTCATTCGATCTTGGATGATCGATGTTCATTTGTACATGAACTTGGTTCAATAGACAAGAGACGCCACCCGAGAAATAGCCGGGCGGCAGCAGAAACAACGCAAAGCAGGGTAAACAGACAGGAAAGCCAAACGAACAGATGCGGCCACAGGCACACGAGCACGAAGAACGCGATGGTTTCAGTGCCCTCGGCGAGGCCGGCCAGATAGTAAAGCGACTTCTGCCCCTGCGCGGCTGTGGTCAACGCGCGCTTCTCGGCCAAGACGGCGAAGGCGAGGAATGCCGTACCATTGACCAGAAACCCGGCCAGCAAGAAGGCGGCTGGCAACGCGTTCTGTGCAGGATCGACCCAGGCGAAGGCCAGCGGCACGGCGGCGTAGACGACGAAATCGAGCGTGATATCGAGGAACGCGCCACGGTCGGTCTTGGCGGTTGCGCGCGCAACCGCGCCATCGAGGCCGTCGCAGATTCGGTTGAGGGCGATGAGTGCGAGCGCCAAGCCGAAGGCGCCAAACGCGATGGAGAGCGCCGCGAGTAACCCAATCGCACCGCCCGCAAGTGTGACCACGTCGGCGCTGATGCCTGCCTTCGCCATCCGTCGCCCCGCCCAGTCAAGCGGGCCATCGATCAACGGGCGGATGCGGGCGTCGAGCATGCGAAGATCCCGCTGTATTCACCCTTTCCGGCGCAGCTTGGCGAAATCCGGCTTCCGTTTCTCCAGGAATGCTGCGAATGCCTCCTTCGCGTCGGGCGACGCCAGCAGATCGGCGAACACTTGACCCTCCTGCTTCATGCGCGCCAACGCCTCGTCCGGCGCCGTGCCCTTCAGCAGTCGCCGTGCTTCGGCCAACGCAACCGGCGGTTTCGCGGCCAAGCGGCGCGCGGCCTTCATCGCCTCGGCCTCGAGCGTCGCTGCCGGCACGATGCGGTTGACGAAGCCGGCGCGGTGTGCGTCCTCCGCCGAATACGGCTCGCCGAGGCAGAGTAATTCGAATGCCCGCTGATGCCCCATGACGCGCGGCGCCAGCAGACTCGAGGCCGCCTCCATAACGAGGCCGAGATCGAGGAAGGGCGTGCGGAACGATGCCGTCGGGCTCGCATAGACGATGTCGCAGTGAAAAAGCATCGTCACGCCGACTCCGATGGCGAGGCCATCGACGGCAGCAACGATCGGTTTCTGCATCACCGGCAACGTCGTGATCAGGCTCGACGCTCCGCCCGCGCGATTGAGATCGACGGCGCGCTTGGCGAAATCGGCGATGTCGTTGCCGGCAGTGAATATGCCGCCCGTGCCGGTGATGAAATGCACCGACACGTCATCATGAGCGTCGGCTTCCTTCAACGCCGCCGTCATCGTGTCGTACATGGCACGCGTCAGTGCGTTCTTCTTGTCGGGCCGGTTGATGCGGATCGTTTGTATGCCGCCATCGCGGCTGACGAGGATTTCGCTGGTCATGGCAGTCCTGCCTTAAGGCTGATGCTCGGCCGAATGTAGGTGGCGAACGGCGATCTGTCTGCATGAACTGTCGGCCGCGAGGTGCCAAACTGACGTCAGGTTGGTTGCGGTGGTTGCGGTGGCGCCCCGAATTGGAACGCGTGCCGCGTGATCTGACAATCCGCCGTCTTGGGACGATTTGCGCTGGGGTGCATTCGGGAACTACGAGCTGTATTTGGATCGGTCGCGCGCCTCCACGACCCCTACTCCATGATCGTCGTGCGCCAGTGGACGCGGCGCTGGTCGGCGGGGTTGCCACCTGCGGCCGAATGCACCGTGCAGCGGTTGTCCCAGATGACGATGTCGCCGGCCTTCCACTTGTGCCGGTATTCCGCGTTCGGCTGCAGCATGTACCAGTAGAGTTCGGCGAGCAGCCGGTCGCCCTCCGCCTCGGGCATGCCGACGATGTTAATGACGTGCGTCGGGTTGATATAGAGCGAGCGGCGCTTTGTTTCCGGGTGCACGCGCACCATGTCCCAGACGGCGGGCGGGCGGGCTTGATCCTCTGGCTCCAACCGCTCGATGCCTTGGCGTGAGCGCCCGCCGTAGCCGAACGCCACCTTTAGCGGCGCGATGCGTTCCTTCAGGCGGGCAGGTAAGGCGTCGTAGGCGGCGTACATGCTGGCAAACAGGGTATCGCCGCCATAGCTCGGGATCTCCAGGCCGTAGAGCTGCGTGCCCTTGCAGATCTCGGTGTCCCAGGGGCTGTCCGTGTGCCAGCCCTGGCCACGGTTGAGCACCAGCTTGTCTTGCTTTTCGTCGGTGCCGGTGGTCACACCCATCAGCGTGATCTCGGGGAACGCCGGATCGTGCGTGGCCTTCACACGGTGTGGTTTCAGGCGCCCGAAGCGGCGGCTGTAGGTGATGAAATCAGCTTTTGTGAGTTCCTGGCCGCGCACGATCAGCACGCCGGTATCGAGCCACGTCTGATAGAGTTTGCCCCACTGGGTCTCGCTCATCGTCTTCACATCGATGCCCGTCACGAGGGCACCGACCTTGGGCACCGCCTTCTCGATCTGCATGGGCGTCAGGCCTTTCCCGTCACGGAACCAAAGTTAGCCGATAAAGTGTTACGTGGATCCTTGCGCGAGGCAAGTCCTGCTGCAGGCGCGATGTTGCAGCTGGCCGCGTGCGCTCCCAAATAGAGGATGGCCGAAGTTCGCAAAGCATGCTGGAGTTGACACACGCTGACGGGATTGGGCGACGGCTCTGGAGACGAGGATATGACGCAAGCTTTGACGCCCCTCTGGGAGGTGTTCATCCGCAGCCGGTCAGGCATGCCGCATCGCCATTGCGGTTCCGTGCACGCAGCCGACGCGACCATGGCGCTGCAGGCGGCGCGCGACGTCTACACGCGGCGCGGCGAAAGCGTGTCGCTCTGGGTGGTGCCGTCGAGCGCGATCATCGCCTCGGACCCGGCGGAAAAGGACGAACTGTTCGAGCCGACCGGAACCAAGATCTACCGGCATCCGACGTTTTACGACGTGCCGGACGAGGTTGGGCATATGTGAATGCGGGTTCAGGGATCAGGTAACTGACGGCAAATCGAGCATGACCGACCAGGACACATTCGCATTTGCGTTGGCACTCGCCGACGACACGCTGGTGCTCGGACATCGCCTGTCGGAGTGGTCGAGCAAGGCGCCGACACTGGAAGAGGACATCGCGCTCTCCAACCTTGGCCTCGATGTGATCGGGCAGGCACGGCTGTTCTATCAGTTGGCCGCGCGGCTGGAAGGCAAGGGTCGCGACGAAGACAGGTTGGCCTATTTCCGCGACGCGTCGGAGTTTCGCAACGTGCTGCTGGTGGAGTTGCCGCGCGGCGATTTCGCGTTCACGATGGGGCGCCAACTTTTCGTCGCGGCGTTCCTGCATCCCTATTACGCGGCAATGACCCGCTCGACGATGCCGGACTTTGCCGAGATTGCGGCCAAAGCCGTGAAAGAGATGGCCTACCACGTGCGCCATTCGGGCGAATGGGTGATCCGGCTCGGCGACGGCACGGAGGAAAGCCGCCGCCGTATGGTCGCCGCGCTCGACGCGCTATGGCCCTACACGGGCGAACTGTTCGACATGTCTGTCGGCGAGCGCCGGCTGGTCGCAGCAGGCGTGGCACCTGACCGCGCCGCGATCCGGCCGGGTTGGGAAGCAACCATCGACCGCGTGTTGCGCGAAGCCGGGCTGGAACGGCCGCAGGTGAGCGCCGCGATCACGGGCGGGCGCACCTGCCGGCACACTGAGCACTTGGCGCCGATGCTTGCCGAGATGCAGGAGCTGGCGCGGGCACATCCGGGGGTGACATGGTGAACCTGACCGAATCACGCCCAGTTGCGTTCCAAGGCCGCGATGCGGAGCTTGCGCAGGCAACCGCTGTCGCGAGCGCCGTTCCCGACCCAGAGATCCCCGTGCTGACACTCGAGGATCTCGGCATCTTGCGCGGCGTCGAGCGGCAAGGCGCCGCGATCGTCGTCCGCATCACACCTACCTACACTGGTTGCCCGGCGACGCTGGCGATCCGCCTCGCGGTGGAGACGGCGCTGCTCGAAGCCGGCCTCGCGACGGCGCGTGTGGAAACGGTTCTATCGCCGCCTTGGACCACGGACGACATCACTGAGGACGGCCGACGCAAGCTCAAGGATTATGGCATCGCGCCGCCAGGGCGCCGCAGCAGCCGGCCGGAAACGGGGTTGTTTGCCGAGGAAACCGTCGCCTGCCCGCGCTGCAATTCGACAGCGACGCAGCGCATCTCCGAATTCGGTTCCACGGCTTGCAAGGCGCTTTGGCGCTGCCAGACGTGCCGCGAGCCGTTCGACTACTTCAAATGCCTATAGTATCGGATCGCCATGCACGACTTCGTTCCCCTGACCATTGCCGGTGTGACACACGAAACGCGCGACGCGATCTCTGCGCGGTTAACCGTGCCGGATGAACATCGCGCGCGCTTCCCATTCAAGCCGGGGCAGCACGTCGACGTGCGCGCCATGCTGGACGGCGTTGCGGTGCGGCGCAGCTATTCGATCTGTTCCGATCCAGCCGAGCCGGATCTGCGAATTGCCATCAAACGGGTCGACGGCGGACATTTCTCGACCTGGGCGCATGCCGCGCTGAAAGCCGGCATGACACTGGACGTAGCGCCGCCGGCCGGGCGCTTCACCCTCGCACCCGGCAATGGAACGCCGCGGCATCTTCTGATGATCGCCGCCGGTTCCGGCATCACGCCGATCATCGCGATGGTGCGGCACGCGCTGCTGACGGAGCCTGCGACGCGCGTCACGCTGCTCTATGGCAACAGGACAATCGACGAGATCATCTTTCGCGGCGAGCTGGAAGATCTGAAGGACCGCTTTCTCGACCGGTTGACGCTCGTGCACATCCTCTCGCGTGGCGAGCAGACGGATACGCCGGTGCTCGAAGGCCGCGTCGATGGCGACAAGGTGCGGGCGCTTGTCGGGCCAGTCGCCTCGGCGGGCCTCGCGCACGCTTACATTTGTGGGCCCGGCAGCCTTATCAAAGACGCGCGCAACGTGCTGTTTGCGTTGGGTGTGCCACGCGAACGGGTGCATCACGAGTTCTTCGCCGCTGGTGGCGGCGCCTACCGGACGCTGGCACCTGCGACGACGAAAACCGTTCCCGCCACGGAAGTCACGACAGAGTCCGCCACCGAAGTCGTCGTCACGCTCGACGGCCAGCGCCACCGTTTCACGGTCGCCCCAGGGGAAGCCGTCATCGATGGCGCGCTTCGCGCCGGTCTGCGCGTGCCGTATGCCTGCAAGGGCGGCATGTGCTGCACCTGCCGCGCCCAGATCGTCGAGGGCAAGGCCGACATGCGGGTGAACTACAGTCTGGAAGCCTGGGAGATCGCGCAAGGGTTCGTGCTCACCTGCCAAGCCGTGGCAACCACGCCAAGGCTGGTCCTCGACTACGATCGGATGTAGAAAAAGAGATCGGTTGTCGGACGGGGGTTGGAGCATGAAAGTTCGGTCGATCGCATCGCCCAAAGCGTTGCTGGCGCTCGTCTTGGGCCTGGTCCCAGTGGCTGCAACTGGACAAACGCTGGCGCAACCCGTGCTTCAGCCGGGAGCGGGCGATCTGCTGTCGTTCGGCGTCATCAAGGTCGGGCCGGACACAGCCACCATTCGCTTTCCAGCACTCGAGGCCAAGGGACGCGTGCGCGGCATCAAGATCGTGCCTCAAGAGAACCCGTGCACGATCGAGGGGGTGACGATCACCTACCGCAATGGGCAGGTGCACAAGGAAACCGTGAACGCCGCCCTCAAGGCCGGTATGCCGACCGTGATGTTCGATGCACGCTTCGATGAACGCTTCATCGAGACCATCGACGTCACCGTGAAGAAGGGGACCTGCACGGGCGCCATGCTCGAAGTTTTGGCCGCCCAGAGCCCGGATGCGCTGGCGGACTTGCGCCGGCCGCGAACCCGCAGCGTCTCAAATGAGCCGACGGCCAGCGCGAACCTGCCTTACAACCCGGTCGAGGTTTACTACGGCACGAACCGCAGGCAGGGCGACCTCCGTGTCCGCGCCATCAACGTCAAGACGCCGACATACAGCGGTGATCCAGGTCCGGTCGAGTTCGGCAAGGCCATCGTCTCGGTGCCGGTCAATCGCGATCCCGGCATGAACGGGCCTTGGTACGACGTTGTGATCAAGTCGCTCAATCTGCCGCGGAATGTCTTGGCGAAAGACTTCACGATGCTCGGCATCGAGCCGATGCAGGAGGGGCCTTTCGTCCAGGCGATGCGTGCCAAGGTCAGTCAGGCAACCAGGTTCAAGGGGCAGGCCTTCGTTTTCGTGCACGGGTACTACGTGACATTCGACGACGCTGCCTTCCGTGCTGCACAGATTGCCGCCGATATGAAGTTCGACGGTTTACCGTTGATGTTCAGCTGGCCGTCCGCCGGGCGGGCGGACAGCTATGCCGTCGATCTGCGGCGCGCGATCGATGCCAAGGAGGCATTGACGCGGTTCCTGACGCTGGTTGCAAGTCAGTCGGGGGCGACTGAGGTGCACCTGATTGCGCACAGCATGGGATCAGCCGCCTTGCTGGAAGCACTGGAATGGATGCAGCGGCCAGGACAAAGCGGTGCACCACGCTTCGGCGAGCTGGTTTTTGCAGCGCCCGACGTGCTCGCGGAGAAATTTGCGCGCTCTACGCAGCTCCTCCGCAGCTTTGGACGCGGGCTCACGCTTTATGCCTCGAAGAACGACCGGGCGTTACTGTCTTCCGACTTTCTGACGCGCGGCCTGATACCAGCCGGCATGGTGCCGGCATCCGGCGTGCCGGTCCTTGGCGATGGCCTCGAGTCGATTGACGTGACAGCACTCAATACGAGCTATTTCGCCTTCAACCACTCGACGTTCGGGGATGCCGTGCCGTTGCTCAAGGACATGGCGGCGATGTTCGCGGCCAGTCAGCGCCAATTGCCGAGCAACCGCGATCAGGCATTCAAGGAAGTGATCGCGAAGACGCAAGGCGGGCGGTTCTGGCGCTGGCAGCAATGACCAATCGGCGGGCCGCAGAACGCGACCTGCCATCGGCACAGCTACGACTTTCCGCTATTTCGTCTGCGCGGGCGCGGCTGGCGCCGGGACCATGCGGATCTGGCCATCCTTGTCGGCCTCGGCCTTAAGCGCCGGGTCGACGAACTCGAGCTTCGCCTTATCGCGGAGGCCCTGCACCATCTCCTGGGCCTTCTTGTGCACGAGCGACGCCATGATGCGTTCCTTGATGGTGTCGAATGGCGGCGCACCGCGCTGGCGCTTGTCCTCGAGTTTGATGATGTGCCAGCCGAACTGGCTCTGAATCGGCGGAGACATTTCGCCGTTTTTCAGCTTGAAGGCGGCCTCCTCGAACTGCGGCACCATCTGGCCGCGTGAGAAATAGCCGAGGTCGCCGCCGTCCTCCTTGCTGCCCGGATCCTTCGAATGTTCCTTCGCCATGCGGGCGAAATCTTCACCGTGCGCGATCTTCTCGAAGATCTCCTTGGCCTTCAGCTCGTTGTCGACCAGGATGTGGCGGGCGCGCGCTTCTTCCTGCGGCTTGGCGGCGGCAACCTGAGAGTCATAAAGCTTCTTGGCTTCCGCCTCTGTGACGGAACCCTTCACGGACTTGTCGAAAAAGGCGTCACGCAGTGCCCGGCGCTGCCAATACTTCATGCGCTCGTCGAAGGCGATGCCTGAGCCCAGTTTTTCACCTTCGGCGGCTTCCGCCAGCAGATGGTTTTCGATCAGATACTCGACCAGCACGCGGCGGCGCTGCTCGGCTGGGATGGAGCCCAGATCATTGCCGATTTCGGCCTCGGCGAGCTTCATGTCGGCCTCGGTGATCGTGCGGCCGTTGACCTTGGCCAATACCTTATCCTGGGCCAACGACGGAGGCGCGAGCATGGGGGCTGCAAGCACGCCGGCGAGGCATGTCAGGACCGTGGCGGCGCGGATGGATGGCTTCAAGGCTGGCGTCCTTCAGATGCGGATTGGCTGTTGATCGGTTCGCGGCGAAGTCTGGACATGTGGCGGGTCGAACGACGGCGCAAATCAGGCCGCATCGCCCGGTCGGTCCTCATATGCATGCCCTCCTTGGTTGCCAAGTGAACTCTTGGCCGGCAGCGAACCCCCGTATTCAATGCCGCCACCCCTTGACGAAATTGCGACGCTCGCCGCACCGAACGCGCCGGCAGGGTTCTCGTCGTGCAATTCGATCCCGCTTCGTTCTATTTCGACAAGCGCCACGCCTCCTGCTGCGGCACCGCAAGCACGTGCAGGGCGTCGCGTTGACAATGCAGGGCGTGCTCCTTATCTCTTCGTCGAACCGGTCGTCACCCGGCCCTTGTCGCGCGTTGGCGCAGTTCTCCGCTTCTCTTCTTGAGAAATACGTCAGAGCTCGCGGCCTTGCGCCTCGGGTGGCGGGAGAGTATGTCGCCCGTCAGTACATCGCGCGTCGACGATCCCAGGTGCAACATTCCGCCCCGGTCCATAAGGCCGGGCGCGGCGAACATGATTCGAGGCCCGCTTATGCTCTCCATCGGCACGATTGCGGCAAAGATTTTCGGTACGTCCAATGACCGCAAGGTAAAGACTTACCGCCCCAGGGTCGAAGCGATCAACGCGCTCGAGCCGGAGATTGCCGCACTGTCGGATACCGAGCTCCGAGCCCGGACGGCAATGCTCAAGGGACAGCTCGCCGAAGGCACGGACCTCGACGATCTGCTGGTGCCAGCCTTTGCGACCGTCCGCGAGGCGGCCAAGCGTACCCTCGGCCAGCGCCATTTCGATGTGCAGCTGATTGGCGGCATGGTCCAGCACGACGGCATGATCTCCGAGATGAAGACCGGCGAGGGCAAGACGCTGGTTGCAACGCTCGCGGTCTACCTGAATGCGCTTACCGGCCGCGGCGTGCATGTCGTCACCGTCAACGATTACCTAGCGAAGCGCGACTCCGAGTGGATGGGCGCGGTTTACAAGTTCTTGGGGCTCACGGTCGGTTGCATCGTCCACGATCTCGACGACAACCAGCGCCGCGAGCAGTACGCCTGCGACGTCACCTACGGCACCAATAACGAGTTCGGCTTCGACTACCTGCGCGACAACATGAAGATGAGCGCGCGTGAGATGGTGCAGTTCGGCGGCAGGCCTCAAGAGTTGGCCGGTCACTACTTCGCGATCGTCGACGAGGTCGACTCGATCCTGATCGACGAGGCGCGGACGCCGCTGATCATCTCAGGGCCGGTCGAGGACCGCTCGGAGCTTTACACCGCCGTCGATGCGCTGATGCCGAAGCTTGAGCCTGGCGATTTCGAGCACGACGAAAAGCAGCGGCAGGTCTCGCTGACCGAGGCCGGCAACGAGCGCATGGAAGATTGGCTGAAAGAGGCCGATCTCATCAAGGAAGGCTCGCTCTACGACATCGAGAACGTCACGATCGTCCATCACGTGAACCAGGCGTTGAAGGCGCACAAAATGTTCACGCGCGACAAAGACTACATCGTCAAGGGTGGCGAGGTCGTCATCATTGACGAGTTCACCGGCCGCATGATGCAGGGTCGCCGCTATTCGGAGGGCCTGCACCAGGCGCTGGAAGCGAAGGAAAAGGTCGATATCAAGCCGGAGAACCAGACGCTGGCCTCGATCACCTTCCAGAACTTCTTCCGCCTGTACGGCAAGCTCGCCGGCATGACCGGCACGGCCGCGACCGAAGCTTCCGAATTCATGGACATCTACGGTCTCGATTGCATCGAGATCCCGACCAATGTCGCCGTCGCCCGCCGCGACCTCGACGACGAGGTCTATCGCACCGCTGAGGAGAAGTGGGACGCGATCATCGGCGAAATCGAGTCGGCGCAGAAGCGGCAACAGCCGGTCCTCGTCGGCACCGTTACGATCGAGAAGAGCGAGCAGCTATCGGAACTGCTGAAGAAGCGCAACGTCCGCCATCAGGTCTTGAATGCCCGCTTCCATGAGCAGGAATCGCAGATCATCGCGCAGGCCGGTGTGCCGGGCACCGTGACGATCGCGACTAACATGGCCGGCCGCGGCACCGACATCCAGCTCGGCGGCAACGCCAAGTACCGTATCGCGGACTGGATCGCGGGCGAACGCGAAGCCGGCCGTGCCACTGGCGATGCGACGATCGATGCGCATGTCGGCGAGTTGCTCGACAAGCTGATCAAGACAGCCAGCAGCCGGGATGAGCAATCCGGCGAGGCGGCCGACCGGCATGCGCGTTTCAAGGCCGAGATCCCGGGCTTTGTCGATGAGTTGATGCGGCAGTGGAGCGAAATGCACGGTGAGGGCTCGCTCGCCGCCACCAAAGTACGCGACGATGTGACGAGCTTCATCAAGCGGCTCGGCGACAAGCTGGTTCTGATCGTGACCGAGGTCGAGCGCGACCAGGCAATTGTGCGGGCGGCATCCGAGGCGATCGAGCTGGCGCCGGCAAAGAATGGCCACGCTGCCAAGACCATGACGTTTCCCGGCGGCCTCTACGTCATCGGCACCGAGCGGCACGAAAGCCGGCGCATCGACAACCAGCTGCGCGGCCGCTCCGGCCGCCAGGGCGATCCTGGACGCACCAAATTCTACCTGTCGCTCGAAGACGACCTGATGCGCATCTTCGCCGCCGACCGCATCGACGGCATGCTGCAGAAGCTCGGCCTGGAAAAAGGCGAGGCGATCACCAGCCCTTGGATCAACAAGGCGCTCGAGAACGCGCAGAAGAAGGTCGAGGCGCGCAACTTCGACAGCCGCAAGTACGTGCTCAAATACGACGATGTGATGAACGATCAGCGCAAGGTGATCTTCGAGCAGCGGCTCGACATCATGGCGACCGAGGACGTTTCGGAGACCGTCGACGGCATGCGCCATCAGGTGCTGGCGGAGCTGGTGACGAAGCATATTCCGCAGAACGCCTATGCCGAGCAGTGGGACATTGCCGGCCTGAAGGACGACGTGCAGCGCATTTACTCGCTCGATCTGCCACTCGAGAAATGGGCCGAGGAGGAAGGCATCGCCGATGCCGAGATTCGAGAGCGGTTGACCAAGGAGGTCGACGGCAAGTTCGAGGCGACGGCTTCCGAGCTCGGCCGCGAGATCCTGAAGGGCTACGAGAACGCTACGGGGCTGGTCGCTTTCGTCGAGCGCGATCCGGCGCTGAAGGCGCTGATGGAGCGCGAGCCGACGCAAGAGAGCATCACCCAGATCGGCCGTGCAGTTCTCGCCGGCAACGATGGCGGGATCCAGGTCAACGGCGCTTCACCTGAGGAGGCGATGGCGCAGGCGGACCGGATCGGTTTCGCATTCCTGCGCGAGTACCTCGACGCCAAGGGCCTCGTGACTGCCATCGACGCGGCGGCAAGCAAGAGCCCGGTCGACGTCGGCCGGCTGCGCTTGAAGGACATAGAGAAGACCATTCTCTTGCAAACGCTGGACCACCTCTGGCGCGAGCATCTCGTCACGCTCGAGCATCTGCGCCAGGTGATAGGCTTTCGCAGTTACGCGCAGCGCGATCCGCTGAACGAGTACAAATCGGAGGCGTTCTCCCTATTCGAGGCTATGCTGGCGCGGTTACGTGAAGCCGTCACAGGACAGCTCATGAGCGTGAAGTTCCAGGGTGAGCAGCCGCGGGAACCCCCACCGCTGCCGTTGCCCGAGATGCAGGCGCACCACATCAACCCGTCGACGGGCGAGGACGAGTTTGCGCTGGCGGACGCTGCGCTCTCAGCCGAGCGGGCACCGCCACCGCTACGTGAGGTTGCGCGCGTGCAGCCGAGGGCAGCCGTGGAAGCTCCGGCTGCCGTTGCGGTCAATCCCCGCGATCCAGCGACCTGGGGCAAGATTTCGCGCAACGACAAATGCCCGTGCGGCACTGGCAAAAAGTACAAGCACTGCCACGGCCGGCATTGAGGGGTGCGCACGTTGCCCGCGCGGTCACACCACAAAAATTGAGGTTGTCATGGTCGGGCTTGTCCCGACCACCCATTGCGCAGCATACTCAAGCGTCGAATTCCGTTGCGACGCTGCTGCACGTCCTCAACACTGGTGTTTGCTGCACCATGGGTCCTCGGGACAAGCCCGAGGATGACACCTGTGGTGTGACTTGAGCGTTTGGATACGAGCTGGCGACGTAGTGCAAACATTGCCAAAAGAGGATCAAGCACCATGACCAAAGTCGCAGCGATCACGGGCGGCGCGTCGGGTATCGGACGCGGCACTGCAAAGCGTCTGCTCGATGACGACTGGACCGTCGTCGCGCTCGACGTCGCGGAAAAAAGCCTCGCTGCCCTGCGCAAGGACTTCGCGAACTACGGCGCGCGCCTCGAGACCGAAGTCTGCGACGTGAAGTCGGAGGGCAGCATCAAGGCTGCCATGGCTGGCATCGGCAAACGGCACGGCAAGCTCAACGGTCTCGTTTGCTCGGCTGGCCTGCTGCGGATCGGCTCGCTCGATTCCATGCCGGTCGAGGATTTCGACGACCTGTTCGCGGTCAACGTGCGCGGCCTCTGGCTGGCGGCGAAAGAGGCGATGCCGCTGCTGAAGGTGGCGGGCGCCAAGGATGAGCTCGCTCGCGTCGTGTTCCTGGCTTCGATCTCCGGCATCCGTCACAAGGTCGACAGTGGCGCCTATGCCGCGACAAAAGCAGCCGTGATCGCGCTGACCAAGGTGATGGCGGTCGAAGCCGCCGCCTGGAAAGTGCACGTCAATGCGATCGCGCCAGCGACGGTTGAAACACCGATGACGGAGCCGTATCTCAAGCCGCAGACCGGCAGCAACACGCGCTATCGTACGTCCGGTACCTCGCCTCTCGGGCGAATCGCACAACCCGATGACATGGCCAAGGTGATCCACTTCCTGATGAGCGATGCGTCCGGCTACGTCAACGGCGCCATCATTCCGGTCGATGGCGGCACGGTCGCGGCCTATGTGCCGCCGACGGGGAAGTGAACGTTCAACCGGAAGTTGGGGCAATAGGCAAAGCCGTGTTGCGCCGCGACAATTGGTACTGCACATCGGTGCAATACGCGTTGCTGTTGCACCCTACGATTTCGATTGTTTCTCGCTCGCTTCATGAGCCGGAGTGACAACCCCTATGTCGCGGGTGCTCTGCCGCGAATGCTGTAAGCCCTTCGAGGCGGGCCCGAGCCGATGCCCAGCCTGTGGCGGAGCACGGCTCGTCGCGCATCCGGAACTTGGGGCGCTCACCATCGCACACATCGATTGCGACGCGTTCTACGCCTCCGTCGAGAAGCGCGACCGGCCGGATCTCATCGACGAGCCGCTGATCGTCGGGCATGCGGGCGGGCGCGGCGTCGTTACCACCGCCTGTTATATCGCCCGCAAGTTCGGCGTGCGCAGTGCCATGCCGATGTTCCAGGCGCTGGAACGCTGCCCAGGCGCGGTGGTGGTGCCGCCCGATATGGCGAAATACAAGGAGGTCAGCGGGCACATCCGCGCCATCTTCCTCGATGCCACCGACGTCATCGAGCCGGTGTCGCTGGATGAGGCCTATCTCGACTTGAGCCCGGAAAACCTGGTCGACGGTAAGGTTCCTTGCGTTGCGCTGGCGCGAATCGGTGCCCGGGTCGAGGCGGAGGTCGGTATCACCGTCTCGATCGGCCTCTCCGCCAACAAGTTCCTGGCCAAGCTCGCCTCGGAACTGAAGAAGCCGCGCGGCTACTCGGTGATCGGTGTGGCCGAGGCGAAAGCGTTCCTGGCGCCGTTGCCGGTGAGCAAGATCCACGGCGTTGGCGCGGCGACGGCGGCGCGCCTCGAAGCGGCGGGCGTCAAGACGATCACCGATCTCCGCGCGATCAGCGAGATGCAACTCGTGACGGAGTTCGGCAAATTTGGCCGCCGTCTCGCGTGTTTTGCGGTCGGCGAGGACGATCGTCGCGTCACGCCCGACCGGGCAGCCAAGTCGCTTTCAGCCGAGACAACGTTCCGTCAGGATCTGCGGCGGCCGGAGGACCTGATCGAAGCCGCGCGCGGGTTGTCGGAGCGGGTTGCGGCGCATCTCGCGCGGCGAGGGCTTGCCGGGCAGACCGTGGTGCTGAAACTCAAGACCGGCGACTTCAAGCTACTGACGCGGAACAAGCGCCTGGAGTTTCCGACGCAGAAGGCGGTCGTGCTCCATGCGGCTGCGCAACGGTTGATCGAGAAAGAAGCCGACGGCCGCACGTTCCGGCTGATCGGCATCGGCGTCGACGGCTTGGTGACGTCCACTCTCGCCGACCCGCCGGATTTGTTTGGGGCACTGGAGTAATGCGGTAACCAGTGCAGCAAGTGCGGCCATGACGCGCTTTCGTCATCTCCGCGCCGGGCCTATGGTCGGTCGCAAGTGATCGCGCCCGCAGGGCCAATCGAGGAACAACCATTGGCCCGCTTGCCACTCTCGAGTGTCGGAGAAAGCGAGACGGCACCGCCGCTGCCTAATGGTTATCGCTGGGTCGTCCTGTTCGGCATCTGGCTTATCTATGCATCGTTCGGGATGACGACCGTCAGCCTGGCGCCGCTGGTACTCTCGGTGACTCAAGACCTCGGCATCGGCCATGCCTCGATGGGCCTGGTGTTCGGCGCCTGGCAGATGCTGTTCATCGTTTGCGCGGTGCCGGCCGGCGCACTCACCGACAAGGTCGGCGTGCGCTGGAGCCTGTTTCTCGCCTCGCTGATGATCGCGCTTTCGGGTTTCTTGCGTAGCGTCGCGCCCGGTTACTGGTCGCTGTTCGCAGCAGTCGCCGTCTGCGGGTTCGGCGGCCCACTGATCTCGACTGGCGCGCCAAAACTCGTCGCGCGCTACTTCCGCGGCCAGGAGCGCGGCTTCGCGATGGGGATCTACATCACCGGCCCGGCGATCGGCTCGATCATCGCGCTGTCGTCGACCAATTCGGTGATTATGCCGGCATTCGACGGCAATTGGCGCCGCGTGCTGCTAGTGTGGGCCTTTCTGGCGCTGTTGGCCGGGTTCGCCTGGTTGGCGATTGCTTCGCAGCCGCAGGTAAAAGCTGCCGACATTGCCGCGACGATCGCACCGCGCCAGAAGCAGAGCGACGTCATCCGCGAACTTCTGGCGGTGCCGGCGGTGCAGATGCTGCTGGCGATGAGCGTCGGCATTTTCCTGTTCAATCATGGGCTCAACAACTGGCTGCCGGAAATCCTGCGCGACAAGGGGATGTCGCCGGCCGTGGCCGGCTTCTGGGCGACGATTCCGACGATGGTGGGCCTCACCGGGTCGTTAATCATCCCGCGGCTGGCGACACCTCAGCGGCGCTACGCGATGCTCGGTGGGTTGTTCGTCGCGGCGATGCTGGCGAGCGTTCTGATGCGTGCCGAACAAGGGTTTGTGCTGATGCTCGGACTCGCACTGCAGGGCATCGCGCGTTCTTCGATGATGACGGTTGCGATGCTGACGCTGGTGGAGACGCCGGGGATCGGCGAGAAGCGGGCGGCGACGGCGAGTGGCATGTTCTTCACGGCAGCCGAAGTGGGCGGCGCTAGCGGCCCGCTCGTCATGGGCGTCATCCATGAATCAAGCGACGGGTTCAGTGCCTGCCTCGCCTTTCTGACGACGATCATGATTGCTCTGTTGCTGGCCTCCTTGCGGCTCGCAAGGATCGCCGAAGAGAGCGCGACGGCCGCGAAGTTGGCGAGGCCGGGCACGTAGTCAAAGCTTCGCGGATTGCGATCTTAACGATGATTTCGATCTGTCTCGTTTCATCGCCGACAATGCTTTTCCGCTGCTTTGGGCTGTGCGAAGACACTGTTTTCCGGTGTCGGGGTGCGCCGGGCTGCACACGTCTCAGCGTCGCCGAGTGGACGCACAGTTCGGAACTCAGAGGCAATGATGTACAGGATCGGCGTCGATATTGGAGGCACCTTCACGGATTTCGCGCTTCACGAGGGCAAGTCCGAACGGATCGCGATCCACAAACGGCTGACGACGCCATCCGATCCATCGATTGCCGTGCTCGAGGGTGTGACGGCACTCTGCGCGGACAACAAGATTGCCATCAGCGACGTCGTCGAGATCGTGCACGGCACGACACTGGTCACCAATGCCGTGATCGAACGCAAGGGCGCCAAGACCGGCATGCTGGTGACGGCAGGCTTCGGCGACATCATGGATATGGGCTTCGAGCGGCGTTACGATTTATTTGACTTGCGCATCAAGTATCCGCCGCCGTTGGTGCGCCGCGCATTGCGGATCGAGGTGCCGGAGCGTGTGCGCCACGACGGCAGCATCGAGATCGAGCTGGACGAGAAAGCCGTTGCGGCGGCTGCCAAGACGTTTCGAACGATGGGGGTCGAGGCGGTGGCGGTGTGCTTTCTGCATGCCTATGCCAATCCCACGCATGAGGCCCGCGCGGTTGCCATCCTGGAAAAAGCGGCGCCCGGCCTCTTCGTCTGTGGCTCGGCCGACGTGTTTCCGAACATGCGCGAATTCGAGCGCTGGACGACGACGACCGTCAACGCGTTCACCGGGCCGATGTTCGATCGCTATCTGAAGCGGCTCGAAGAGAACTTGGGAAAATCGGGCTTCCGCGGACGCCTCTACATCATGGGCTCTAGCGGCGGCACGCTGACGACTGAAACCGCGCGCCGATTCCCCGTGCGTGCGCTCGAGTCGGGACCGGCGGCTGGCGCCCTGATGAGCGCGCACCACGGCCGCGCGCTGAAGTTGCCGAACCTGCTCTCGTTCGACATGGGTGGCACGACCGCCAAAGGCGCACTGGTGCGCGGCGGTGAACCCGTCAAGAAGTACGCGATGGAAGTGGCCCGCGTGCACGAATTTCGGCGCGGCAGCGGCTTGCCCGTGCGCATCCCCGTGATCGACATGATCGAGATCGGTGCCGGTGGTGGCAGCATCGCCGACGTCGACGATCGTGGCCTCCTGCGCGTCGGTCCATCGAGTGCCGGTGCCATGCCGGGACCCGCCTGCTACGGGCAGGGCGGAACGCGGCCAACGCTCACCGATGCGAACCTCGTTCTCGGCTATCTCGACGCCGGGTTCTTTCTCGGCGGCACGATGAAGCTCGACGTCAAGGCGGCCGAAACCGCGATTGCGAACGGTGTCGGCAAGCCGCTCGGCCTCGCGACTCTGCGCGCTGCACACGGCATTCACGACATCATCAGCGAGGACGTGGCGCGGGCATTCCGCATTCACGCAACGGAGCGCGGCTTCGATTATCGCTCGGGCAGCATGGTGGCGTTCGGCGGCTCCGGGCCGCTGCATGCGCTCTCGATCGCGCGCAAACTGAAGATCCCGCGCGTGATCTTTCCGGTCGCCGCCGGCGTCATGTCGGCGTTGGGCCTGTTGATCAGCCCGCTGGCGTTCGAGGTGGCGCGCTCGCGGCGCGTGCACGCGGCCGACATCACGACCGCCGATTTCGGCGCAACCTTCAAGGCGCTCGAAGCTGACGCGGTGGCGTTCCTCGATCAGGCGGGCGTCAAGAAGAAGGACGTGGCGATCGTGCGCCGCCTCGACATGCGTTATCAGGGCCAGGGCCACGAGATCGAAGTGACGTTGCCGGACGCGAAGAGTGCTGGTCCGCTGTTCGGCAAGCTCGATGAACTCTTCGGCGCGGCCTACAAGGCGGCCTATACGCTGCGGCTGAACGAGCCGATGGAAATCGTGAATTGGAAGGTGGAGGCGATCGGCCCGGCGCCGTCGCTCGGGAGCGGTGTAAAGCTCGCGGGCAAGAAGGGCGCGCCCAATGCGCTGAAAGGTACGCGCCGTGCCTACGACCCGAAGACGGCCAAGCTCAGGGACTGGCCGGTTTACGATCGATATGGCCTGAAGCCGGGCGAGACGATCGACGGGCCAGCTCTGATCGAGGAGCACGAGAGCACGTGCGTCGTCGGTAACGGCGACCGCGTGACGGTGGATCGCCGGTTCAACCTGGTGGCTGAGTTGGATGCCAGGTGAGCGGGCGTGCGCTTGAACGATATCACCTGGTGATATATGATCAGAAATCTGGAGCGAAGCGTTGCAGGTCTTCAAGACAAAGGTCTTTGCCCGCTTCGCACGAAGAGAAGACATTGATGACAGTATGCTTTGTGAGGCAGTTCGCAGGACCGAACGAGGCTTGATCGATGCCGACCTCGGCGGTGGTCTCATCAAGCAACGCGTCGGGCGAAAGAAGGCTGGCCGCTCCGGTGGATATCGCACTCTCATTGCCTACCAACGAGGCAATCGCTGCTTCTTTGTCTACGGCTTTGCCAAGAATGAGCGCGACAACTTGAGCGCGGATGATTTGCTGCGAACCAGACGAACGTCGGAGGTGCTCATGAGTCTGACATCGAAGCCGTTGAGCGACGCGATAGAAAGTGGTGCGCTTATCGAGGTGCAATGTGATGCCTAGAAAATACAAGAGTAAGATCGCACGCGCGATGCATGAGACAATTGCTGATCTCCAGGGTATCGGCATTGTCGACAAAACGACGATGCGCGAGTTCGATCGCATGTGCCTGACAAAGACCGAGACATTGACGCCGGCCGAGATCAAGGCGATCCGCGTCAAGGAGGGCGTCAGCCAGGCGGTCTTTGCCGAGCATCTCGGCGTCACCACCGGTCTCGTCTCGAAGTGGGAATGCGGCGACAAGCGTCCGAGCCGCATGGCGTTGAAATTGCTGGCCGTCATCAAGGCAAAGGGCCTTGCCGTGGTTGCGTAAAGGATTTCGTGTATGCGAGCGCATAAAGCAGCGTCAGCCAGCCGCGCAGTCGAGCGCACAGCAGCAAAGCCCCGCGCCTTCGACGCCGTGAGCCTGGGCATCATGTGGGACCGGCTGGTTTCGCTTACCGACGAGATCGTCTCGACGCTGGTGCGCTCGTCGTTTTCGACGATCGTCTACGAGAGCTATGACCTGACCGTCGCCGTGCTCGATGCCGAGACGAACACGATCGCGCAGGGGACGTTCGGTATTCCGGCCTTCATCGGCAGCGCCCCCGTTACCGCGCGGCACATGCTGAACCGGTTTCCGCCGGAAACACTGAAGCCAGGCGATATCATCGTCACCAACGATCCCTGGATGGGCACTGGGCATCTCTACGACATCACGATGATGCGGCCGGTGTTCCGCAAGGGGCGCATCGTTGCCTACACGGTCAGCATCACGCATTTGCCCGACATCGGCGGCACTGGCTTCGGGTCGTCGGCGACCGAGATTTATCACGAGGGTCTGCGGCTCCCGATCCTGAAGCTCTACGAGGCCGGCCGTCTCAACGAGCTGATCGTCGAGATCATCCGCAACAACGTGCGCGTGCCTGAGCAGGTGATGGGCGACGTGATGGCCAACGTCTCCTGCGGCGAGGTTGGCGGCCGCGAGATCCTGGCTTTCATGGACGAGTATGGCCTCGACGATCTGACGGCGCTGTCGAAAGCGATCCGCGGACAGGCCGAGATGCAGATGCGCGCCAAGATCCGCGAGATCAAGGATGGTACCTACCGGAACCGTATCAAGGTCGAGGGTTTCGCAGGCGCGGTCGAACTTGCCGTGCGCATCGACGTCAAGGGCGACAGCGTCACTGCGGATTTCGAGGGCACTGGCGGATGCGTCAATGCCGGCGTGAACGTGCCTTTCTGTTATACGAACGCGATGGTACTGCACGCGATCAAGACGCTGACGCTGCCGTCGATACCGAACAACCAAGGCTCCGCAGCGCCGATCACGACGAAAGCGCCGGTCGGCTGCATCCTCAACGCGCAGCCGCCGTTTCCGACCGGCGGCCGGCATGCGATGGGCCATTTCGTGACGCCGCTGATCTATGGCGCGCTTGCGAAGGCTGCGCCCGATCGCGTGCAGGCCGACAGCGGTATGATGAACCTGCTGACGTTCCAGGGCACGCGCGCAGACGGGCGGCCGTTCACGACGCTTTATTTCGCGGCCGGTGGCTACGGGGCGCTCAAAGAACTCGACGGCTGGGCGACGTTGCCGCATCCCTCGAACATGGCGGTCGTGCCGGTCGAAGTTTGGGAGACGCTCACGCACACGACCGTGCTCTCGAAGCGTCTGCGTCCGGACTCGGGCGGCCCCGGGCAATGGCGCGGCGGTTTAGGCCAGGAAGTGCACCTGCGCAACGACACAGGGCATCCGCTGGTGCTGCTCGGCATGGGCAATCGCACGGATTTCCCGGCGAAAGGCTTGTTCGGCGGCGGCGACGGCGCGCTCAGGATGCACATGGTGGACAACACGCAGGTGCATGCGAAAGGCCGAATCGAAGTGGCGCCTGCGAGCCGTATTGCGATCATCGAGGCAGGCGGCGGTGGGATGGGTGACCCCAGGAAACGCGATCCCGCCGCGGTCAACGCCGACGTCCAGGACGGCTTCGTCTCGGCGACCGCAGCGAGGGAAAGCTACGGCGCGAAGGGGTAATTGCGCTGTCGCAAAACCCGTGCACCGCCGACATCGACGCCGCTCAAACACCGATACGCCGTGCGGAGTATTCTGAAGATTACTCCGCCGCCATCAGCTGGCTTGGCGGCGTGAAGCCTTTCGGCAGGCCGGCCTTCAGGATGGTGCCGTAGAAGGCCTCGTTCGGCAGCGCCTTCTCGGCGATCTCGCGAGCCTTGCGGTATTTCTCGAGGTCGACGCCGGTCTTCAGGCCCTCCTTCTCGAGCAGGAACACCAGATCTTCCATGACGATGTTGCCGGAGGCGCCGGGCGCGAACGGGCAGCCGCCGAGGCCGCCGGTCGATGCGTCGAAGCCGCTGGTGCCCGCTTCGAGCGCTGCATAGACATTGGCGAGGCCGAGGCCGCGCGTATCGTGGAAATGTGCGTAGACGGGCTTGCCCTCGGCCAGCCGCACCGTATGCGTGAAGAGGTTGCCGATTTCGCTCGGGCTGGCGTAGCCGACTGTGTCTGCCAGCGTGATCTCGTTGGCGCCAAGTTCCAGGTACCGGTCGACGAAGCGCAGCACGCGGTCGGGATCAACGCGGCCCTCGATGGTGCAGCCGAACGAGGTCGCGAGGCAGCCGTTGATGTTCACGTTCTTCCACTCGGGGCGCTCTTTCTTCAGCGCCACGACGTTCTCGAATTCGGCGAACGAGGCGTCGGTGGATTTGCGCACGTTCGATTGGTTGTGCCCTTCCGAGACCGAGAGCACGAAGTTGATGTTGCGGATGCCCGCCAGCAGCATGTTCTCGGCGCCCTTGCGATTGGGCGCCAGTGCCGCGATCTTCGGGCCATTCGGCCCCTTGATCGCAAGCGCGGCCTTGGAAACCTCCGTCGCGTCTGCGAACTGGGCGATCACCTTCGCCGGTACGAAATTGGTGATCTCGATTTCCGGCACGCCCGCCGCCGCAACCGCGCGCGCCCAGGCAAGCTTCGTCTCGGTCGGCACGAACGACTTGGCGAGTTGCAGGCCATCCCGCAGGCCAACCTCGCGTACGATCACATCAGGCTTTGCCATGACATTGCTCCTTCCGGCGCTTTAGCCGCACGCCGCCGCTGCCGAGCTCATCCCGGCGCAAAAAATGGTGGACGGCATTGAATACCATATCTTCATTGCCGCCAATCCAACCCATGCGCAAGGGCCAGGACGGCGCCACGCCTTAATCCATTGCAGGTCTGGGCTGCCTATGGTGAACAGATCGGCGAAGGCAAGCCGGGAATTACTGCCCCTTGTACACTGGTTTCCGCTTCTCGTTGAAGGCGTTGATGCCCTCCTGCCGGTCCTGCGTGACGACGGTGCGATTGTAGGCCTCGATCTCGAAGGCGTAGCCGGAGTTGCGGTCGAGTTCCGTTGCCTTGTCCAGTGCTTTCTTGGCCTGGCGGGCGGAGATGGGCGCGTTCGCCGCGATCTTGCGGGCGGTGGCCATAACCTCGTCCATTAACTTCGGGCCGGGCACGACCTTGTTGACCATGCCCCATGCCAGCGCCTCCTGCGCGGTGAACGGCGTGCCTGTCAAAATGATCTCCTTGGCGCGGCGCACGCCGACGGCGCGCGGCAGGTTCTGCGTGCCGGCCGCACCCGGAATGATGCCGAGCGTCACCTCCGTCAGCGCGAAGCGGGCGTGCTCGGCGGCATAGGCGAAGTCACACGCGAGCGCGATCTCCATGCCGCCGGCGTAGGCGGCGCCGTTGACGGCGGCGATCACAGGGATCGGGCAATCGTGCATGGCGCGGATCTGCTGTTCGACGATGGCGTGCTGCTGGCGCCAGGTCTCGTCCGACATGCCCTTGCGCTCCTTCAGGTCGCCGCCCGAGCAGAACGCCTGATCGCCGGCGCCGGTAACGACGAGGCAAAAGGCGACATTCGGGTCGATGTAGAACTGCTGGAAGCAGTCGCGCATGTCCGTCATCATCTGCGTGTTCATGGCGTTGCGAACCTCGGGGCGGTTCAGCGTGATGACGCCGATCTTGTCGGGCCCGATCTTCAGGCTGATGGTGGCGAAGTCGGTCTTGAGCTTCAGCATGGGGGCTCCGAGGGGAGGGATAGGGTGAAGGGGATTTACTTCAACAAGCGGCGTATGATCTTCCGTCGGCCTTGGACGACGCGCAGAACGCTGACTTGGCCTGATTGAAGTGTGTGTCGATAGACGAAAACGTAGGGCGTGACGATCGCAATTCGAATGTCCCAGCCAAGTCGTGGCCGTGGGGCGCCTGAGCCAGGGTGGACAGCAAGTCGGTCCAATACTCTCTTTAAATCGGCATTGAAGCGTTCGGCAATTGCGAAGCTGGCCACCAGAGTTACATAGCTTGTGATTTCCTGAAGTGCCTCGTGCAGCCCCGGATCGCGCTGCTCCAGAAACACGATCTGATCGTCGAGATGGCGATGCACAGCGCTTTCGACGGCAGCCGTGCACGTCCAGATCGCCTGCCGCCCGAGCAGCGCTGTCACAAAGTCGAGTACACTGCCGCCAAGACTCCAGAGCGCCATCACGCGGCAGGGTCGTGCCGCGCGCGACGGCATTGCGTCCAGGAACACGCGATGATGCTCGATCTCGTGGCCGAGCATTTGGCTGAGCACCGGCACGAGTTCCGGATAACACCAACGCGCTACGGCGATCTGCGCCCGATAGATGCGAATGGCGCCGTGCTCGCCAGCGTGATTGACCTTGAGGATGCGTCGGATGGTGAGCGCCGATTGCGGGTCCAGTGTCACAAGCCGATCCCCATTAACCGTGTCTACGCGCCGGATGCGCAAGCGGGCATCCGAAGGCGCCACTAAAGCTG
>JANLQP010000357.1:0-2628 GCA_031367895.1 Hyphomicrobiales bacterium | reverse complement strand
ACCAGCCAAAGCTCCAAGTACGCTGCAAGCAGCATCAACGCCCACACTTTCAGCCAGTAGCGCCATCCAGGGCCTCCGTGCCAGCCAAGCAGCGCCCAACCAATAAAATTCCCCACTTCACTCTCCTTTCGTGCAACGAGGCCCAGATTCAACGAGCAAGTGCAACTCTGTGACGCCGATGATAGATGTCGGCGGGAGTGTGAAAGCCATGGCGCTTTCTTGGTCTGTTGTTCAAGTCTTTCGCGATGTGATCGCACTGCGCCTGGGTGACCGGTCGCATGCAAGTGCCTTTCGGGAGATACTGCCTGATCAGCCCGTTCGGGTTCTCGTTTCTGCCTCGCTCCCAGGAACGGTACGGCGTAGCTAAGAACCTATCCGTAAATAATGTTGATCGTTAGCGACACCTTACGGAACGCGATGATTGCGGCCGCGATGTGGTTGAGCGCGAGAAAACTGCGGTCCAGTTTCTCGTATCGCACGAGCAGTTTGCGGAAGCGGTTGAACCAACTGTGGCAGACCTCCACCACCCAGCGCCGTGCCTTCTTGGTCGGGTCGCGCCGCTTGGCATCCGCTTCCTTGCGGCGCCCCACGACATGGGCGATGTAGCCGTGCGACTCGATGATCTCCAATGCGCGACGGCCTCGATAGCCGGCGTCGGCACACAGGTGTTTGCTGCGACGAATGCTCGGCGTCTTGCGCTTGACCATGATGGCCTGCAGCACGGCGTCGAGTTGCGTGACGTCATGCCTGATTCGCCCCGGTCACGACGAGCGACAACGGGACGCGACGGCCGTACACCAGCAGATGACGCTTGCTCCCCTTTTTTTCCCCGATCCGTCGGGTTGGGACCGACGGACTCTTGCGCCAGCGGCGCTTTGAACATGGCCCCGTCGATGCTCTGCCATCGCCAGGCGATTCCTTCCATCTGGTCGTACTCGGCGAGCCCCGCTCTCCAGATGGCCTCGAACACGCCAGCGTCCTCCCACTCGAGGAATCGTTTGTGGACCGCGCTGGCGCTGCCAAAGCGCTCCTTGGGAAAGGCCTTCCATTGGCAGCCAGTGCGCAACACGTACACCACTGCCTCGAACACTTGTCGTGCCGGCTTGGGCGGGCGTCCTGCTCCAGGCTTTCGCATGTACTCCTTGCTCGCAACTCGCTCACGCACGGGGATCAGCGGTTCGACGCGCCGCCAGAAATCATCTGTCACCACTCACGACTCGACTCGCTTGCGTGTTGCCATGCCTCCGCCCGATCGCCGCGTGAAAGGCGGCTCGGGACGAGAGTATACTATTTACGGATAACTTCTAAGTAGCACTTTACTGAGAAGCGCTCTTCAAGCACGGCGTAGTCATGGAACTCGGTTCCGTTGTCGAACGTGATGGTCTTGAACATCCTGAAGTGGCTGGCAATGGCCCGCAGTACCGCTCGCGTCGCCTGGTCTTTGGTTCGAGCCTTGAGCTTCTTGATGATGACGAAACCACTGACTCGCTCCACCAGCGTGAGGATGCAGTGGCGCTTGTCGCTGCCCATCAAGGTGTCACCCTCCCAGTGGCCCAGGCGCTCGCGCAGATCGACCTCCGCTGGCCTCTCGCCGATCGCCCGCTTGCCTGGCTGCACCCCGCGTGAATCCGGGCGTCCGTAGCGCTTGCGCCCGAACTTGGACATGATCCGCGTGGACCGTCAAAGGCTTCCTCCGATCTTCTTGTCCCAACGGATGCGCCGGTAGATAGTCTCGTGGCTGATGTCCAACTCACGCCTGGCCTTGAGCGTGCCCGAGATCTGCTCGGGGCCCCATTTGGCGCGCAGCAGTCGGGCCACGCGCAGCATGTCTTTGACGCTGAATAGTGCCTTCCTGCGGCATCGTCGCCGCCGCGCAGTGGCGTAGCTGTGGGCCTTCTCGGCCCGGTAGCCACCATCATGCGTCGTGCGGTTTCGGCGCAGCTCACGCCCGATGGTGCTGGGGTGTCGCTCCAGCAATCGAGCAATCTCGGCTTGCGAGTTTCCACTCACGCGCAGCGCCGTCTTGCTGCATTTGTCTTCGGTAGAGCCCCAACGTTCACCAGATGACGATTCCGAGTCTGAACAGCTCGTTCTCCTATGACGAACGTTGGGACACTACTGATTCAATCTGATGCCGAAATGCATCATCAATAGATTCCGTTTCGCCGGGCCCATCTCAATGTCGGGCCGAAGAATGCCTCACCCCGCTGCGCTGCATTCGCGATGGCCGTACACATGCCGTCAGGCAACCCCTATCCCTCCGCCGACCCTGGCTTCGCTGCCCTGCCGGTCGAAGAACTGCTCGCCTCCAACGACGACCTGATCGGCCGAATCCGGCTGTGCTTCGGCATCGACCGAGAAACCTTCGAGCGCGACGTGCTGGTGCTACTGCAGCGCTATGCCGCCTGCGTGCACCTGCTGCCGGCCACGGCCGACAACTACTTCAGCGCCCCGGGCGGGCTGCTGCGGCTGGGGCTCGAGGTCGCGTTCTTCAGCCTGCAGGGCACGGATGCCCACATCTTCGCTGGGCGGTCGACGATCTCGGCGCGCCGGCAACTGGAACCACGCTGGCGGCACGCCACGTTCATCGCCGGCCTGTGCTGCGAGTTGCACCACGTGCTCAGCCAC
>JANLQP010000344.1:0-2744 GCA_031367895.1 Hyphomicrobiales bacterium | reverse complement strand
GCCATGATCCTCGCGCATGCAAAGAGCTGTGATATGGCGAAACGGCTCAAAACCCCTTCCTGGTGTCGGAGCGCACATGGCCAGCGCCTTCGCGGCGACGGTCACTGCCTCGACGTCGGCGGCGGCTCGCGAAGGCAAACGGGAACGACACCACGGACAACCTTGTTCCTTCATCGGCCATCGAGGTCGTCGGGATGATTAGCCCCAGTGTCATATGGGACTGAGATCGCCGAAAACACTCCAGCCCCGAGCGCCAACACGCCATATGGAGCGGAGCCGGAGCGGAACTATAAGGATTTCGTCTTGCCAGATCCGGCCCCGGCGATCACGGCCACGGGTGGAGCTGAGATGGTGCCGGACCCGTTCACGCCGGCGCGCGCGGGCCCTACCCCGTGCTCGACGGCTTGGCGCTGCTCGGGGTTCAGGTGATCCAATTTGCCTTTGCTCGACTTGGTCATGCGATCCTCCCGGCGTCGGTACGCAGCACTGTGGGCAGCACGACGCCTGGTTGGTGCACCGGCGACAGCACCTTCATGACCTGGCGCGCGACGGCGTGGGCGACGGCCGGTGGAAACGCGTTGCCGACCTGGCGATAGGCGTGCGTTTTCTTGCCGACGATCTGCCAGTCATCGGGAAAGCCTTGCAGGCGCGCGATCATCGGAATGGTCAGGCGGGGCATGCCGGTGAAATTCTTGTCCGGAGCCACATCGGCCAGGCTTTTGTGCTTGAAGCCTGCGAGCTTGATGCCGAGGGCTTGGCCGCCAGCGCCAGCGCATAGTTCGAATGCCGTCAGAGTCACGGGGTCGTCTCCTTCAAGATGGTTTGCTGAGTGCGCGCGGTCGGCTGTGCCGAGGTAGCGCGCATTTGATCGGGCCCGGCGGAACGTGGGTTCCGGCGAGTTGGGCGTCGTGTGGTGGTTGGTGCTGCTTGCGGCGGCGGCCGATCACCGGCGCCGCGCAGTTGCTTTACGCGGTCATTGGCTTGGGGGCGTTGCCGCCCATCGGCCGCCCAGCGGGGCGAATCATTTGGACAACAGGTGCGGTGGTCGAAGCGGGCTCGACCACCATGGCACCCGTCTCGATCACCTCATGCGGCGGCACTTGCTATCGACCGGCGACGGCACGCATCCCAACCCGACGGGTTCTGCAAGCTGGTGTTTCCAATAACCTCCACCAACCAGTCGAGCGGGCCCGAGCGAAGCTCAAGCACCTCGATACGCAGCCGTTTCAGATCAGCCTGCTTCTTGATCAACTTCATTTCCAGCAGCGACCGCGCAACATCCTTTCGCGGCGCTCGTGCTACGATGTAAATCGGCAACTTGCGCTCAAGGGCGCATTTCACCGTATACTCGATGAGGTTGTCGTTCTCGTCGGCGCCGGGTGTGAAGAAGATCACGCAGACTTGCGACTTGTTCAGCGCGTCGCGCACCGGCGTTCGTGACGCCAAACCGAAGCCAGGCCGCGACAGCATAAACGGCGTGCTCGCCCAATCATTCAAATGATCGCGAAGGCCGAGGGCGAGCACCTCGTCAGCATCGCCGTTGAACGAGATCGCAACGCGCCTTCTCTTGCGGAGCAGGGTGGCGGGCGCCGACCCGTGGCGAACGAACCAAAGGATCTCGACATCCTCGTCACGGCTCGTCCGATACCAGCCGGTCATGCCCTGCTCGAACGCGTCATAGAAATCCATATCATTGAGTTCGGCGTAGAAACCAAGGCATTCGATCATTTGCACAAGTCGATTATGCTTTTCGGTTTCGTCCATGTCGTTCGTGATGCCCATCGCCTTGGCAGCACGCTTCTCGCCGTTCTCCATTATCTGGCGGTTGGTGAGGTGGGACAGCGTCGAGGGCAGCACTTGCTCTTTCTTCTTATTCATCTTGGTCTCCTGGTTCAGTCATAGCTTGGGGGGGCCGAGGTTTTTGCCGAGCAACGTTCCGATGCCTCGCCATATCGCTCAGACGTGGGTAGTTGCGGGCTTTGCGGTCTTGCCCGGAAGCCCTCGGTCTTAGCCGGCGGCCAGCGGTAACGACCTGAAAACACTGCCGCCCACATCAATGCTTTACGCGTCGCGTTCATGAGCCTGCCGCCGCCCATCGGCCGCCCGGCGGGGCGAATCATTTGGGCAGCGGCTGCAGTGGTCGAGGCGGGTTCACCGAATCATTGCGTCGGCGAAGCCGGAAGCATGCCGCTGGTTGCCGACGCCGGATCGCAAGCCGGGCTCGACGGAGACGGTTGCGCCGGGTCGGCGCGGGGCCGAGTTCCCGTTCCGCTTCCCAACGTTAGGGCGCGCGGGAAAGGGAAACGGAACTGGCCATGCTTGCCGGAATTTCAACTCCCTATTGCGCCACAGTCGGGGCGTTGCTCAATGCACGAGTTCGTCGTGCCCGCCGTTCGACAAACCAAGAAAGCGGCGCTGCTGCTGCCAAGCGACAAGCTCCGAGAACGCATAGGCCACAGCGCCATACTTGCCGGCAGCCTTCAAGTAAACGGGCGAACGACGTTCCGCCCTCCAGCGCGCCAGAGTTCCCGGACTGATGCCGAGGTAGCGCGCGGCTTGCTTCGATGTGAGCCTTTGATCGTGGTAGGGGCTCACGGCCTGCAGTTGCTTTTCGATGGCGAAAACGCCACCCGCAACAGGTTCGATGACGCGTGTGAACTCGGTGATTTGGATATTCCTCATGTCGTGATCTTTCAGAAATGGGGCGGCCGAAATGGCGTCCTCCATCTCTGCTTTACGCATCA
>JANLQP010000337.1:0-9084 GCA_031367895.1 Hyphomicrobiales bacterium | reverse complement strand
GGACCTGGTCCGCCAGATGCGGCCGCCGCTGCACTTCAAGCAGCGCGCCGTGTTCGAACGGCAGTGCCGGATGTGGAGCACGGCGGCGCTGGGCACCGCGCTTGCGCGGATCGGCAGCACCGCAAAGGCCGCGCGGCTGTCTTCAAGTCTGGAAGCGCCGCTCGCCGAGCGCCTGTTTCTGGAGATTGCGCGCATGGCCCGCCAATCCCAGGCAGCCACAACCGAGCGCCGTGCGCCGCTCCGGTAAAGTGTCCTCCGGTGACGCTGCTCGACGCTGCTCAGGTCACCACCAGCACGATCACGGTCGTGTTGTCCTGGTGTGGCACGCCCTCCGCTTCGACTCCGCGCAGCAAAGCCTCAGCCAATGCTGTCGCACCGTCGCCGGTGTAGGCTTTGATCAGCCGCCCGATGTCGTCGTCCTCGAGCGTCAGCAGCCCGTCGCTGGCCAGCACGATCGTGTCGCCGGCTTGCAATGGCAGCGGCATATCCGACACATCGATCAGGTCGAGATCCTCTCCGGTCACCGCCGAGCGTAGATAATGCCGCCGCGGATCGTTTCGCGCCTTGTCGGCGTCCATCTTGCCGTCGGCAACCAACTGATCGAGAGCCGGCGCCAGTGAATGGTCGGCGTTGAGCCGCTTGAGCTTGCCCCGGCGATGCAGGTACAGCGGGCTGTCGCCGACACTGATCCAATCGAGCCCGGTTTCGCCGACGACCAAGCCCACACACGTCGCGCCCATGCCGCTGAGACCCGGGTTGGCGTCGACGTGCGCCTGGATCGCGTTGTTTGCGGCCGTCAGGCAGGCGGACAGCTTCTCCGGATTGCCACCCTCGGCCAGCGCGAAGTTCTGCAGGAAGATGCCGCAGATGGTCGTGCTCGCGACATCGCCGGCCGCGTGTCCACCCATGCCGTCGGCGAGGACCGCCACCAGCGCGGTGCCGGCCGGTGGTTGGCCCTTCGGCACGAGCTGTCCCGGCCCCGGCCAGACGGCCGCGGCATCCTCCTGGTAGTTGCGCGCGCCTTGGCTGGCGCGGCTTGCGAACTGAACTTCCAGCATCAACCCTTCATCTCGGACAGCTCCGCCCAATCGAAGTCTGCACCACAGAATGGCACGAACACGAGTTGTGTGCGGCCCATCGTGATCAGATCCATCGCTGCGAGCTCGACCGCACCGGTCGGCTTGCGATCATTGACGGCGACAATATTCGTCTTGGCGAGATTGGGCACGAGCAAAAACGTCCGGTCGACGGAATCGTACCGGATGAAGGCCTGCTCCTCGTTCGAGATTGTCTCGTCGCCGAAATCGATCGGGATGCGCTGCGATTTCGCCCGGCCGATCGAGTTGTTGCCCTCGAAGACCGGCCGGAACGCGCCGAGCCCGAGCCCGCCGACAACCACCAGCCAGCCGACGACGGGATCCTGGTGGAAGTCGCCTTTTTTGACCGTGTTGCGGCCGCGGATGAGCTTCGTTCGCCCGTTCGCTGCGGCTGGCGCCGGCCGTGCCTGCCGCATCACCCTGGTTTGCGGCGCGTCCGTCTCGAGGTGGTCCCGATCTGCGCCGGGATCCGGACTGCGATCGGGAATGCGCACGGACCCGGCATTCGCGTCATTGGCCGGCGCTGGAAGGACGGGTGCCGGCAGCGGCGGCGGCATACCCACGGGCGGTTTCGATGGCGAGCCGGCGGCGGCCAGCGCGTCCCGCAATGATCCCATCAGCCGGCGCTCCGCGATCGGCGTCACCGCGGGCTCGCCAGTTCTCTCTCCGGATTCAGCTGTCATTGTCATTCCCTGTGTGGCGGTTGCTAATGCTGTCAATGCCGCGTCGTCGACGGCATGTCCGGGGCGGGGCGGCGGGCGATGCTGGCGCGATGAAAGGTGACAGCCGTCTCGCCACCCAATTCGATGCGGTCACCGTCGCGGAGCGCGCATGATCGCAGCCGCCGTCCATTCACGGCGATGCCGAAGCCGGCTTGCCCGGTGACGTCCACGAGCATGAACTCGGCTTCGGACGTCCGCCGGATTACGGCGTGAAACTGATGCACGCCTGTGAACGGCAGTGCGAGATCGTTGTCGGAGTCATGGCCGATGCGAGTGAGTTCGCCGCCGACTTCAAGCCCTTTGACGCCGGTCGTGCCGGCCACCTCGAGCCAAGCCTTCGCGCTCGGACGCGTTCGCGGTCCTAGCGCCTCGCGTCGTTTCCCTGCCAACCGCTGCCGGTCGGTGCGACCGCGCGCAATCCACCTCGCGGTCACGCTGAGCAGCGCGACCAGTGGGAATGCTAGTGCGGTCCCGAGGCCGATGATCATTTCCGGTGTCCGCAGATAGCCCCGCGCCACGGCAGGCGGGATGCGCACCAAATGCTCGCTGGCGATGGCGGCTGCAGCAGTCAGTTTCGCGACGACGGGATTCACGATGCTGGCATCGACTTCAATGCTGCCCGACGCCAGCGCAATACCGGTTGCGGTAGTCGTTGTTACGGCGATCAGGGCAATCGTTGGCCGGCGCATTGGAACTCCATTTCGAGGTGCGGGCAGCGTTGCCGCGCAACAGGGCGGCAACATGGCGCCACCGTGGCAACCGTTGCCACGATCGCCGAATCTGCCGCAGGGCATGTGAAAGATCGCGAAGTCCGCACTGGCGTCTCGTTCGCGAAGTTGGTCACCACCTGCAGCGAGCGCTGGCCGTGGCGTCATGTTCGGAAGTTCGCGCGTTGAGCCAGCCGCGAAGTGGACGCGAACGTCCGAACCGCCATACTAGCTCATGGTTCCGCCACAATATTGGCCAGAGATCGTCTTTCGTGCGGTCCGACCGGATTGCCGGCTGTCAGCGGCGTCGGAGCCGCCGGGGATTTTGGGGAAATGGCACTCACGTCGAGCCCTGCTGCGGGACCAATGACCAACACATATGCGCTGGCCAAAGGAACGAAGCTTGTCGAAGACTATCGGGTCGAGCGCGTGCTTGGCGCCGGTGGTTTCGGCATAACGTATCTCGCCGAAGAGACGCCGCTCGCTCGTCTTGTCACCATCAAGGAATACTTCCCCGTCGATTTCGCCGCTCGCGATTCAGCGGACGATGTCTGCCCACGCTCGCAAGGCAGCGAGGGCGACTACAAATGGGGCCTCGACCGCTTCATCGAGGAAGCACAAACGCTGGCCAAGTTCTCGCACCCGAACATCGTCCGTGTTTATCGCTATTTCCGCGCCCGCAAGACCGGCTACATCGTTCTCCATTTCGAGGAAGGCGCCAGTTTCAAGGGCTGGCTGAAAGGCCTCGGCCGTGCTCCGCGCCAGCAGGAGCTGGACGCGATTCTCGTGCCGCTCCTAGACGCGCTGGAGGTCATCCACACGGCCGATTTCCTGCACCGCGACATCGCCCCCGACAACATCATGATCCGCAAGGATGGCTCGCCGGTGCTGATCGACTTCGGCTCCGCGCGCGGCGATATCGCCAAGCATACGAAAACGCTGTCGGCGCTGGTGAAGCCCGGCTACAGCCCCTACGAGCAGTACGCCACGACGAGTACGCGGCAGGGCCCCTGGACGGATATCTACTCGCTCGGCGCCACGCTCTATCAGGCCGTCGCCGGCAAGCGTCCGCCCGACGCGCCGACCCGCATGGTCGCCGACGAGATGGTGCCGGTGCGCGATGCCGCACTCTCGTCGTACCGGCCGGGCTTTCTTGCCGCCATTGATCACGCCTTGCGCCTGGACATGTCCGCGCGCCCGCAGTCTGTCGCGGCTTGGCGGGCCGAGCTGATGGCGCCGGCGAAGAAGGCTGCATCCTGGACCGGCCGTCGCAAGGCGAAGGCTGCGCCGGAGCCGATCATCGTACCAGCGCCCGTGGCGATGCCGGAACCGTCGCCGTCTGCGCATCGCGAGTCAATCCAGGCGCCGGCGCCATTGGCCACATCGAAGTTGTCCAGTGCGCCTGCGACGTCGCGCGGCCTGCTCGGCTCCTTCATGGACGGCTGGCGCAAGGCGGCGCCATCAGTCCGTGCCGCGAGTCTGTCTCCCGAGTCGCTGCCACCGCCACAAATGCCCCGCACCGCAGGCAAGGCGTTGCCAAGGTCGGAACCATCCCTTCGCCCCGCACAAACCACCGCTGATCCGGGCGAACGCAAGGCCCCACCGCGCGCACTGCGCAACCGCTCGGGCTGGCCTTGGAAATCGATCGCCGCCAAGTTTCTCATCGGCATCGGAATTGCCGCCGCCGCCGTGTCGTTTCAGGATCGCGCGCCGTCGGCGCCGGCATCGCCTACGAGCGGCGCGTCGACGCGGGCCTCTCGCTGAGCATCCGCGCCCGCAGTTATGGCAATTGCACCTCTGTAGCGTCACGGTGCAGGTGCTGGAATTTAGCTTACCCCCGATTACCCCCGAGCACCTTGCGCGCGATGACGACGCGCATGATCTCATTCGTACCTTCCAGGATCTGGTGCACGCGCAGATCGCGCACCAGCTTTTCCAGCCCGTAGTCCTTGAGGTACCCGTAGCCGCCATGCAGCTGCAGCGCTTCATTGCAGATGTCGAAGCCCAGATCCGTCGCGTACTGTTTGCCCATCGCTGAATACTTCGACGCGTGCGGATCGGACCGGTCGAGCGCATCGGCGGCGCGATAGATCATCATCCGCGCTGCTTCGAGGTTGGTCGCCATGTCGGCGATCTTGAACTGCAGCAACTGGAATTCCGCCAGCGCCTTGCCGAACGCTTTGCGCTCGAACACGTAGCCACGTGTCTTGTCGAGGGCATTCCAGGCAGCACCGAGCGAGCAGGCGCCGATGTTGATGCGCCCGCCGTCGAGGCCGGACATGGCGAAACGGAATCCCTCGCCCTCTTTGCCGCCGACCAGATTGGCCGCCGGCACGCGCACATTGTCCATGATCACCTGTCGCGTCGGTTGTGCGTTCCAGCCCATCTTGCGTTCGAGCGCACCGAACGCAAGGCCGGGCGTGTCCTTCATCACGACGAAGGCCGAAACGCCGTTGGCGCCCTCGCCCCCCGTGCGCGCGAAGATGAAATAGAAGTCCGCGACGCCGGCACCCGAGATGAACTGCTTGGTCCCGTTCAGGATGTAGTCGCCACCGTCGCGACGTGCGCTGGTCTTGAGCGCCGCTGCATCCGAGCCGGCGCCGGGTTCGGTCAGGCAATAGCTCGACAGCCACTCCATGCTGGCGAGCTTTGGCATCCAGGCGGTGTTCTGCTCAGGCGTGCCGTACTTCGACACCATCCACGCCACCATATTGTGGATCGAGATGTACGATGCGATCGCCGGGCAGCCGTAGGAGAGCGCCTCGAAAATCAGCGCGCCGTCGAGCCGTGAGAGCCCCGAACCACCTTTCTCCGCCGGCACGTAGATCGTCGCCATGCCGAGGCCCGCCGTCTCGCGGATCACATCGACCGGGAAATGACACTTTTCGTCCCATTCCGCGGCGCCCGGCGCGATCCGCTCCTTGGCGAACGTCAGCGCCGTATCCTGGATGGCGGTCTGTTCTTCGGTGAGCGCGAAATGCATGGGGCCTCGTGCGTGTCACTGTTCAGGTTCGCCGCGTTATCGCGCGTCACCAGCACCGATACAACCCCGTCGGCGCCGGTTGGTGTCCAAGCGGAGCTTGGCTCGCCAAGACGGGCAACCGAAGGCGCAACCACGCGCCGGTTGGTACTGGGCAACCGAAGGCGCAACAAAAAGCACGATATTTCCGCCAAAGTTGTCCCCCTTTAATCTGTTGCAGCGATACTGCTTCGGACGAAACGCATTCTTTCCGCAGGTTCACCATGCTGCGATCCCTGATCGGCCGCATCCGCCACGAGCTCGAAACACCTCGCGATCTGCGCTGGCTCGGCTCGGGCTGGCTCAGCGGTTGCGGCGCGCTTCTAAGCGGCATCGTTGCCGTGGCATTGGTGCTCTGCCTGCATTTTCCGGCGATCCTGACGACGCCGGAGCTGGCGGCGGCCCGCAGCAGCCTCGCGTTCACGCTGTTCCTGCATTTCGTCCTGCTGTTCGGTTACGCCTTAGCGCTGACAAGCCTCCTGTTACGCAAGGAGAAGGTGCTCGGCTTCACGGCGCTGGCCCTGGTCATGTTCGCGGCTCTGGCGAGTGGTACACCCGCGGAAGGCGCGCCGGCTTCCAGCGGTAACATCTACTTCGGCCTCGATTTCTTCGTCCTCAACACGCTCTTCACCGGCTTCCTGTTCTTGCCCCTGGAGCGCCTGTTCCCGAACCGTGGCGAGCAGACCGTGTTCCGCCCCGAGTGGCAGGAGGACATGTTCTACTATCTGGTCAGCTCGCTGTTCGTGCAGATCCTGGCGTTCCTCACGTTGGCCCCGGCGAAAGTCGTGACCACCGTCGCGCCGATCGCGGATTTGCGCGATTACATCGGCAGCCAGCCGTTCCTGCTGCAGCTCCTATTGATCATGCTGTTCACCGACTTCGTCCAGTATTGGCTGCACCGCATCTTCCATCGCGTGCCGTGGCTCTGGAAGTTCCACGCCGTGCACCATTCGGCGCAACACATGGATTGGCTCGCCGGCGCACGCATGCACTTCGTCGAGATCGTCGTGCTGCGCAGCGTCACCGCGATCCCGATGTTCTCGTTCGGCTTCAACCCTGTTGCGATCCAGACCTACATCCTGCTGGTCTACCTCTACTCGTCGTTCCTGCATGCCAACATCGGCTGGAGTTTCGGCGCGGTCGAGCGGTTCGTGGCGACACCGCGCTTCCATCACTGGCACCACGGCCTGGAACATGAAGCGATCGACGTGAACTTTTCGATCCATTTCCCGCTCTATGACTGGCTGTTTGGCACCCACTACATGCCGCAGAAGGTCTGGCCGAAGGGCTACGGCATCGTCGGGCATCCGGTGCCCAACGGCTACAAGGCGCAGTTCATGTACCCGTTCAGGGCCGACCGGTCCCGCGAGGTTGTGGCGACGACGCCAGTCAAGCTGGACGCAACCAGGCAAGCCTGACAATACGAGTTGTGCAGCCAGCCTATGGGGCCAGCTTATGGGGGGATGCACAACCGGCCGAATTGCCATTAAGCTTTCCTGCAGACACTGCGCGACGCCGAACTGGCGGCATGGCCTATTGCGCGCCTGTGTTTTTTGGAAAGCAACATGGCAACGTCGCAGCAATCGAGGCTCGTCATCCACTCGCGCGTGACCGCGTGGGGCTTCCTCGTCGCGCTTGCTATGGCTGCCGCGTTCATGCTCTCAGGACTGCGCGCACTGGCCACCAGCCGCATGTTGCCGCCGCGCCTCGGCATCTTCGTCGAGCCGCCGGAGTGGCTGATCGGCGCCATGCTCATCGCGTTCGCGGCGTTCCTGTTCCTGGTCGGTATCTCGGAACTCGCCCGCTACGTCAAACCATCCACCGAGATCGTGATGGACGCTGACGGCATCGCCGCGTTCGGCCTGCTCGGTGAACGCCGGTTCGCCTGGCGCGATGTCATCGCCGTTGATCTCTCCCCGGCGCAGGCGGCCCTCAAGATCAAGGGCCGCGGGCGCATGCCGCCGCCGGATGTGCGCATACATTTCGACCGGCTCGACATTGACCGCGCCGATATCCTGGCAGTGCTGCGGACACACCGGCCGGATCTCGTTGCGCACGTCGTCTCCGGCATCGACGACTGACATCGAATCGCGCTACCCGTCCCTCTCGAATTCAACGGGAGCCATTCCCCGGCTGAGCAAAATCCCAAACCCGGAATGCGCCCTTGGCCTTGGAGCTGTGGGTGTGCCACTTGATCGAGCATCAGCCCGGTCATGTAACGGAGGCGAGGGATTGCGAGCAGTCGGCCGGGGAAAAGGTCGGGAGAATGCATGGCTGAATTTCTGGCAATTGCGAATCGCAAGGGTGGCGTCGGCAAGTCGACGATTGCCGTGATGCTGGCGCATGCCGCCGCCGCCTGGAGCGGTCGCCGCGTGCTGGTGATGGACTTGGATACGCAATGCAACGCCTCGCTGATGCTGGTCGGCGGCGAAGGCTGGAGCAAGGCCCGCCGTGCCGGCAAAACGATCTCTGACTACTTCTACGACCGCTTCGACAAGGTCGCCGAGGACGAGTCGGAGTACGTCCTGAAGCAGGCCGGCGACGTCACGCATCCGCGCACCAGCAAAGGCCACGTTGCGCTGCTGCCGGGCTCGCTACTGCTGGAGGACGTGCAAGGCACGCTGTTCCTGAAGCAGGCCAAGGCCGGCAAAGATCCCGATGCGGTCGCACTCGACACGCGCACGCGCATGAAGCGGCTGATGAAGCATTTCGGCATGGACTTCGATCTCGTCATCCTGGATTGCCCGCCGGGGCTCTCGTTCGCGGCCCTGGCAGCGCTCGATCTCGCCGACAAGGTGGTCGTGCCGTTCCGCCCGGATTACGTCTCCGAGTTCGCGCTCGACCGCGTCGCGCTGCTGATCGAGCGCGTCGATACAGCCGATGATCTGGCCGACATCCCGTTCGCCAAGCGCCGCTACGTTTGCCTGCCGAACTACCTGCGCAACACCGGCCGCGAAAACATGCTGATCGATCAGATGGCACTCGACCACCCGATGCTGAAATCCCGCGTGCCGCTGCTCGACAGCGTCGCCCGCGCTTTCGACTGGGACGAGACGAAGAAGTCGATGGAGCAGAAATACGGCGATGCGCTGCCGCATCTGCGGGCGCTGCACGACGAGGTGCTCGGCACCCGTCTGGCCCTCGCCAAAGCCGGGTAACGGGTTCCGCGTATGGCAAAATCCGTAAACTCACTTTCGGGCGCCGCCAAGGACGCCTACCTGCGTCAGGTCCTGGCGTCCGAGTCGGATCTCGGCACCGCCGCGACCGAGCGGCTGGCGGAGCGTCTGCAGGCGGAAATCTCGCGCGTCTGGGTCCGCACATCGGCCCCGGCGATGACCGATGCACCACCGGAACCGGCGGAACCAGATGTGCCAGCCGCCGCGACCGATTTTGACCCGTACACGCCGAACGTCATCGTCGTTGTCCGCACCGCCGGCCGCGAGACGGCACTGGCAGCCCTCGGCCAGATCGCGGCCGCAGAGAACCTGCGCGTCCTGGCGAAGCACCAGCAACTCGGCATCGACCACGATCTCGCCGCC
>JANLQP010000320.1:0-2094 GCA_031367895.1 Hyphomicrobiales bacterium | reverse complement strand
CCTTGTGGCGGATGGTGACGCCGGTGTCGTCAAGGCCGACGATGCGGCCGTTGGTGATGGCGACGCGGTACACGTAGCGTGCAAGATATTCGAGCACCGCGTCGGCGCCGTCGCCCCAGGATGTGCAGTGCACGACCCAGGGCTTGCGCCATGCCGCCTCCGGCAAGACCAGATCCGGGCGGCGCTTGGCGAGCGCAGTCCTGAGCTTGCCGCGCACGAGCTTGGCCAGCGCCTTGGTCGGCACCAGATAGTCGGGGCGCGCCGGTCACCAACTGCGACCGTCCGCCGACACGCCGCCGCCGGTGACGAGGCAATGCACGTGCGGAATGGTAGACGAGCTGCTGCGTCCAGGGGTGCAGCACGGCGAGTACGCCGACCGTGCCGCCGACGTAGCGCTTGTCGCGGGCCAGCTCGACGATCGACAAGGCTGCGGCCTGCATCAGTGCGGCATAACCATCACGCTGGTTGGCACGCAGCACGTCACGCAGCTCCGCCGCGGCAGGCGAAGGCCGAGTTGGAGGCGGAAGCCAAGGCGGCGGCCGAAGAGAAGCGCAAAGCCGAAGCCGAGGCGGACGAACAGCGGCGCCAGGAAGGCCGCAAGAAACCGGGCAAACCCGCCGCTCCTATAACTGACGATCCCGCCCCCAAAGCGCAGAAAAACTTCACCGACCCCGCGAGCCGCATCATGAAAACCAAGGACGGCTACATCCAAGGTTACAATGGCCAGGCCGCGGTCGACGGTGAAGCGCAGGTGATCGTCGCGCACGATCTCGATGCTCGGCAGAACGACAAGCACCAACTTATTCCGATGACGGATGCTGTCATCGTCAACATCGACATCCTTCGAAACTTCAGCCCAGAGCGCGAACGCAGAGGGCACCGGAAGGGCTGCGCCCTCGACTTTCTGATCAAGCAAAGCATATTGGCCCAGGAGAACCGGCGGGAGTGCCAACCATTCAAGGTCCGCGAGCGCGTAGTGCTTGTGAGTTGGCGAACGCATGAGGATGCTGACGACGCGAGCGAACGTTGCCGACGCAATCAGATCTTGATGCGCGAGTTCTTTCAATTGTTCGTCTGCCAAGGGCTGCGGGTGGGCTGTGGCGTGACTCATCTCTGACATGGGAACATCCTCGCGATTGGTGTTGGCATCGCTGCTTGTCGCATAAAAAGGGGTGGGTTTGGGAGGCTCCGCCTCCCAACGGAGCGCGAGGCTGGCCTCGCTCGCGCAGCGACGTGCTCCGCGTGTCCGAACCGTGAGCGCTCTGTCGGTGCAATGCGCCTTCGGCTTTTGCACCCTACACGTCGCCTACCCGCCTCCGCCCTACACCTCCCCCCGAATATACGCCTGCATCGTGCGCCGCTTCAGTCCCGCGATCGATGCGGTCGGGTTCAGCGATACCGGGCAATGCTGCTCGCACGATTGATGCGTGTGGCAGGCATGGCAGCCGCCGCCTTGCGCCACCGCGAAGATGCGCTCGGCATTGCCGGCGTCACGCACGTCGTTGACGAGTGTCCACGCCCGGTTGAGGGCTGCCGGCCCCATGTAGTCCTCGTTCCAGCGCACCGTATCGCAGGCGGCGAAACAGACGCCGCAGTTGATGCACTCGATGGCGGCGTCGGCGGCGCGGCGCTCGGGCGAGGCGGGTGAGATTTCCTCGACCGGGTCGTAGCGCGTCTTCGACGGAACGAACGTACCTTTGGCGTCCTGCCACTTCTCGAAGAAGCGGCTCATATCGGTGGCGAGGTCTTTGATGACCGGCAGATTGGCGAGCGGGCCGATCTCGAGGCGGCCTTTCTCGACCACCTTTGACACATGCGTGCGGCAGGTCCAGCGCGGACGGCCGTTGACGGTCATGGCGCAGGAGCCGCAGACACCGACGCGGCAGGCGAAACGATAGGACAGCGTCGGATCGAGATGGCGTTGCACGTGGGTCACCACGTCGAGCACGGTCTGGCTCGCCCGCATCGGTACGGTGAAGGTCTGATAATCGCCCCTGTCGCCGCCGCGCCAGATCGAGACCTCGATCGTTTCAGCGTGCGCCGGAGAGTTGGTCGTCGGTTGGAATTTATCCTGCATCAGCGCACCGTCACCTG
>JANLQP010000299.1:0-43108 GCA_031367895.1 Hyphomicrobiales bacterium | reverse complement strand
GGGCGGCGCTGCCTGGTCCGCGGACAAGTACGCGGCCATCGCTTACTCGCGGGCAACCGGCGTCAACAACGTCGCCTACAATCATCCTTCGCGGACCGCCGCTGAAGACGCTGTGCTCGGCATCTGCCGCCGGCAGGCCTCCGATTGCACGGCGCCGGTCTGGGTGCAGAACGGTTGTGTCGCGCTGGCGGTCGGCGTCACCAACGGGTTCGGATCAGGCTGGGGCGCGACGCGTGCGGCCGCCGAGCAGGATGCGCTCAACGGCTGCCGCAACGCCGTCAAGGGTTGCTCCATTCGCCGCGTCGCCTGCACGACGAGCGAGCCGGGGGCTGAATACAACAGGCTTGGTGCGCAGTCGTTGCGTTAGTTGCGGACGCGCATCACCCCTGCGCCCAGTCGGCGACCTTGCGCAGGAAACCCATGCACTTTTCCAGCTCGCTGATCTCGACGTATTCGTTCGGTTGATGCGCTTGATCGATGCTGCCGGGGCCGCAGACGACGGTCGAGCACCCTGCCGCCTGGAAGTGGCTCGCCTCCGTGCCGTAGGGCACTGCAAAAGTCTCGTTCTGGCCGATGAGCTTCAGGGCGAGTGTCGTCGCCTCCGAACCTTCGCCGGACGCGAACGGCGGTAGCACGCCGAGCATTGTCGTCTCGATGTTGCACTCCGGCGATACTGCGCGCATGGCGGGCAGCAATTCGCGCTCGGCAAAGGCCTGCAACTCGGCCGCGATGCCGGGTGCGTCGGTGCCGGGCATGGCGCGTACGCCCCAGGTGAACGCGCACTTCGGTGGCAGGATATTGTGCGCGATGCCGCCCTCGATGCCGGAAACCGTGATCGAGGCGTACGGCGGGTCGAAGCGCGGGTTCTGGTGGTGGGCTTTCAAGCGCGACTCGATGCGGCTGAGCTCGGCGATCAGCTCCGCCGCGATCCGGATGGCGCCGACGCCCAATTGCGGCTTCGAGGAATGCGCGTCCTTGCCAGTGACGTCGGTGCGGAAGCGATAGCCGCCCTTGTGTGCGTCGACGACGGTCATCAGCGTCGGTTCGCCGACCAGCACGATGCGCGGCTTCGGCAGCGTCTGGCCGAACGATTCGATCATCGGCTTGACGCCGGTGCAGCCGATCTCCTCGTCGTAGGAGAGCACAAGGTGCACAGGCGTTTTCAGCTTGCGCGCCTTCAGGTCCGGTACCATCGCCAGCATGCAGGCGATGTAGCCCTTCATGTCGCAGGTGCCGCGGCCATAGAGGCGTCCGTCACGCTCCACCATCGTGTAGGGATCGGTGTCCCAAGGCTGGCCGGTGGTCGGCACGACGTCCATATGGCCGGAGAGGCCGATGCCGTTGCCCTTCGGTCCGATGGTTGCGAACAAACTCGTGTGGATGCCGTCGTCGGAGGGGACGTACGCGCTCTCGACACCGTGGCTCGCGAGGTAGGCCTTGACCCAATCGGCCATGGCCATATTGCTCTTGTGGCTCGTCGTGTCGAAGCCGACGAGGTTGGCCAGGATCTCTTGTGGTGTGGTCGGGAACGGAGCTTGGGGCTCGGCGCGCATGCCGCATCCTTTCGAGGGAACAGACTTCGCTTAAGCCATGGCCGGGCGGTTATCGTCAAGCTGGGTCGATTTTAGCCCAGGGCCATTTAAAGAATCCGGCCGGTGACGAGGGCGATGGCTTCGGCTCGGTCTACTGCGCAGGCTCGACACCGACCTACCACGGAGCTTCGATTCCGGTCACACTGCCAACCCGCGCTTCTTCAGCATCGCCTCGGTCGTCGGCAGGCGGCCGCGGAACGCCGTGTAGGCCTCGGCCGGGTCGCGGCGGTTGCCGGCGGAGTAGATGAACTCCTTCAACCGTCCAGCAGTCGCCGCGTCGAAGACGTCGCCGGTCTCGGTGAAGGCGTCGAACGCGTCCGCATCCATCACTTCCGACCACATGTAGCTGTAGTAGCCGGAGGCGTAGCCACCACCCGAGAAGATGTGCGCGAAGTGTGGCAAGCGGTGGCGCATCACGATCTCGCGCGGCATGCCACGGCGTTCGAGCATCTGCGTCTCGAAGTGCCTGATGTCGAGGCCTTTCGGATCGTCGAGCGAGTGCAACTCCAGATCGGCGATTGCCGAGGCGACGTACTCGACGGTGGCAAAGCCCTGGTTGAACGTGCGCGCCGCCTTCAGGCGATCGAGCAGTGACTGCGGCATGGGCTTGCCGGTCTTGTAGTGCAGGGCGTAGCACTTCAGGACGTCGGGCTCCGACAGCCAATGCTCGTAGAGCTGTGACGGCAATTCGACGAAGTCGGTGGCCACCGCCGTGCACGCGAGCGAAGGGTAAGTCACGTCCGACAGCAGCCCGTGCAGCGCGTGCCCGAACTCGTGGAACAGCGTGCGGGCATCGTCGAACGACAGCAGCGTCGGTTCGCCATCGGCGCCGCGCGCGAAGCTCATCACGTTGACGACGATCGGGCGTTCCTCGGCCCCGAGCTTGCGCTGGCCGCGGAACGTGCTCATCCAGGCGCCGGAGCGCTTCGAGGGGCGTCCGAAGTAATCGCCGATGAACACCCCGATATGGCGGCCGTCCTTGTCGGTCACCTCGAAGGTGCGCACATCCGGATGGTAGCGGCCGAGGTCGTTGCGCTCCTTGAATGTCAGGCCGAACAGGCGGCTTGCGGTATCGAACGCCGCCTCGATGATGCGGTCGAGCTGCAGATACGGTTTGATCTCACCCTCGTCCAGATCGAACTGCGCTTTGCGCACGCGCTCGGCGTAGAACCGCCAGTCCCACGCCTCGACCCGGATGTTCTGGCCTTCCTTGCGCGCGTGGTCTTCCAACCGCTCACGCTCACGGCCGGCTTGCGGCACAGCGGCGGCCCAGACTTCGTCCAGGAGGCCGCGCACGGCTGCCGGCGATTTCGCCATGGCGTCATCGAGCCGGAAGTCGGCGAACGTGCGATAGCCGAGCAGCGCCGCGCGCTCTCCCCGAAGCGCGATCGTCTCGGCCGCAATGGCGCGGTTGTCGTGGTCGTTGTCGTTGTCGCCGCGCCGGGTCCAGGCCTTGAATGCCGTTTCGCGGAGATCGCGACGCGTCGAGAATTGCAGGAACGGCTCGATGCTCGAACGCGACAGGGTGATGATGTGCTTGCCGGGCTGTCCCAGGTCGGCCGCCATTCGCGCCGCCGCCGCGCGCACGAAATCGGGGAGGCCTGCGAGGTCTGCCTCACCTGAGAGTTCCATACGGAAGGACTGCTCTTCCGCCAGCACGTTCTGCGCAAACTGCGTGCCGAGTGTCGCCAGCCGCTCGTTGATGTCGCCCATGCGCTTCTTGGCGAGCGCTTCGAGCCTGGCTCCGGCGCGGACGAGCTGCTTGTGGTAGCGCTCGAGCAGCCGCAGTTGTTCGGCATCGAGCTTCAGGGTGGCGCGGCGCTCGTGCAGCTCATCTATGCGCTTGAAGATGCCGGCATCGAGATTGATCGCGGTCGAGTGCCGGGCGAGGCGCGGCGACATCTCGCGCTCGATCGCCTGCAGCTCCGGATTGGTATCCGACGAGGCCAGATTGAAAAACACGCGGCTGACGCGGCCGAGTGCAGCGCCGGCTTTTTCCAGCGCCACGATCGTGTTGGTGAATGTCGGCCGCGTCCGGGCGGCCGAGATGCGTGCGATCTCGCGTTCGTGCGCCTTCAGCGCGGCGTCGAACGCTGGGCGGTAGTGGTCCGGCTTGATCGCCTTGAAGGGCGGCACGCCAAGCCGCGATTTCCACTTCGTCAGGAGTGGATTGGCCTTCGGCTTGGACTTGACGGTGCTCTTTGCCGTGGTGGATTTGACCACTGTGCTCTTGGCGCGTTTCTCCGCGGCCGGCTTTGCCTTGGCCATGATTTTTCTCCCTCTCGACTTATCTGCCGTGTGTGTCCCCGCATGCACGGCTGCCGCGGACGGCAACTTGCGCTGCCATCCGCCGCGTCATCAAATCAACCTATCTATCAGATCTCAAGCCGCAGAGCGCGACGCCGCATCGATGTGCTCGACAAGCTTGCCGTCGAGATTGAGTGCTTGCGCCAGCGAAACCAGGAAATCGTGCTCTTCCTGCGTGTCGAGGTCGATCGCGATGCGCGCTGCGGTGAACAGCTGCACGGCTTCCTCTTGCGACGATACGCCTTTCACGAGCTCGGCGATGGTCGCTGGCTTGTTCAGCTCGTTCGCCAGGAACTCTTCGGCGTGCTGGCCGAGACCCGCTTGCTTCAGGCCGCCGAGGATCTTCTCCTGCTCCTTGGCATCGATGCGCCCGTCGGACGCGGCTGCCGCGATCATGCCGCGGATATATGTGGTGGCTGCGTCGTTCGTCACAGCAGCCGTCTCATAGCCTGAACCGCGTGGTGCCTCATCTACGGCAAGCTGGCCCGGTGCATCGAGGATGGGCTTGCCCTGCTGGTAGTTCTGCAGCGCCTTGTAGGCGAGGCCGCCGATCATGGCGAGGCCGCCAACCTTCAGCGCCTGGGCGGCAAGCGAACGTCCGGTCTTGGTGCCGAGCACGACAGCGCCGAGACCACCGGCGGCCGCACCCGCGCCGAGCTGGTTCTTGGCGATCAGGTCCTTCAACTGGTTCATGAGGTCGTCCGGCGACTGGCCGGTGGCCTTGCCGATTGCGTCACGCGCATGTCCTGAAGCGCCGGTCGCCTGATCGGCACGCTGGGCGCCTTCTTTGACGCCGGACGCTGCCTGGCCAAGGATTTGGCCGAGAATGTCCATCAGGCCGCCGGCCCCGCCACCTTGGCCGCCTTTGCCGAGCTGTTCCTGCAGCTTGCCGAGTATTTCACCAAGGCCACCGGCACCGGCACCGCCGCTCGGCTGTGATTGTCCATGAGGCTGGCCTTGTGGCTGGCCCTGACCGGCGCCGGGCAGCATGTTCTTCAGGATGTCGCCGAGCCCACCGAGGCCTGCATCGCCCTGACCGCCACGTCCCCCTTGAGCACCGCCTTGCCCGCCCTGTCCCACCGCCTTGCCGAGCTGTCCCAGAATATCGCCGAGCCCTCCGGCAGCGGCCTGCGGTTCAGGCTGGCGGCTCGGACCGGCGCCACGCATGAGGTTCTCGAGAAGGCTCTTTGCGTCGAACATGCTGGGGATCCTTCGTCTTCGTAAGCGGCCGGTTCGGCCTTGGCTCAACTTAAGCGCGCAGCCACCTTGCCGCAATGATGTACCGTGCGCCGACTGGCTTACCGCGTGAATGGCAATCGGCGCACCAACGCAGAACGGGTGTTGTGTTTGCGTTAATCATCTGCGCGAGCATTTCAAGAACCGCCATGGTTCGTGACGCTGCAGTCAACCTTTTCCTTGCTCTGCACTGGCAAGATCGCACGGAGGGGATGGAGGTGTGTATGCCGCGTTGGATGAGATTTGGCACGCGTCGGCGGTTTACTGCTTTCGCGGCGAACGAATGCGGCAACGTCGGCATCATCTTCGCTCTGTTTGCGATTCCGATCGCCGGCATTTCGGCCTTCGCGATCGACTACGGCCGTGCCTCACGGGTGCAGTCCACTCTGCAACGGGCGGGGGATGCGGCGGCGGAGGCACTGCTGCCGCATTTGGACGCCCCGCACGATCACGTTATCGAGGTTGCCCGCACCCAGCTCGACGCCAATCTGCCGGCCAACCTGAAGAACCTGCCGTTCACTGTGCTGATCGCGCCGGACAAGAGCACGATTGCGCTGTCGGTTCAGACCGAGGTTCCGACCTCGCTTGCAGGTGTGATGGGGATATCGAGTCTGACGGCGCGTTCAGAAACCAACTTCCGCGTGCCGACGAAGCCGATCCTCCCGGCGGTGACCGAGGTTGCGGTTGGTAGCGCTGGGCGAGCGCCTGCGCGAAAGCCGACCGATCCTGAAATGCGGGAGTTGCAGCGCCAGGTCGAATTGCTCGAGCGGCAGTTGGCCGGTGCGATCAATGGCGGCGGACTCCCGCCCGACGTCGAGCGCCTGCTCCGCGAGCTGTCGCGGCGTTAGCCGAGACGGAGCCGGTATCATCCCGGTATCTGGCCATTGTCGCCGCGCCCGACCACGCTATAACGTCTCCCGAAAATCGACTTGGATTTGCGGCGGCCCTGGGCCCGCCCGCGCGCGGAGACATACGAATGACAAAAGACAAGGATGCGGGTGCGACTGGTGCGGGCGCCGCTGGCGCGGGATCGACCAACGGCGGCGCGGACAAGGTGCCGGCGCAAACCAAGGCGCATATCCTGGCCGAGGCACTGCCGCATCTCATTCGCTATGACGGGCAGACGGTCGTCATCAAGTTCGGCGGCAACGCCATGGTCGACCCGGCGCTTGCGGACGCCTTCGCCCAGGACGTGGTTTATCTCAAGCGCTCGGGTGTGAACCCGATCGTCGTGCACGGCGGCGGCCCGCAGATTGCGGCCATGTTGAAGCGGCTCGATATCAAATCGACCTTCGTGCACGGGCTGCGCGTCACCGACAAGGCCGCGGTCGAAGTCGTGGAGATGGTGCTCGCAGGGTCGATCAATAAAGGTATCGTTTCGGCGATCAACCGGCAGGGCGGCAAGGCGGTCGGCATCTCGGGCAAAGATGCCAACCTGATGATCGCCAAGCGGATCACCGAGATGCCGCATCCGGAGACCAACATCATCGAGCCGGTCGATCTCGGTTTCGTCGGCGATCCGCTCGAGGTGAACCCCGAGATCGTCGACGTGATCTCGAGGTCGGACATCATTCCGGTGATCGCGCCGGTTGGCGTCGACCGGCAGGGGCAGACGCTCAACATCAATGCCGACACGTTCGCATCGGCGCTGGCCGCCCGCATGAAAGCCGCGCGCCTGCTGATGCTGACCGATATCGCCGGCGTTCTCGACAAGGACAAGAAGCTGATCGAGGACCTGACCGTCGACAGCGCGCGCGAGATGATTCGCTCGGGCGTCATCAGCGGCGGCATGATCCCGAAGATCGAAGGCTGCATCGAGGTGGTGGAAGCCGGCGTCGAGGCGGTCGTCGTCATCGACGGGCGGGTGCCGCATTGCGTGCTGCTCGAACTCTTCACCGAGCACGGCGTCGGCACGATTGTGCGCGCCAACGCTAAGCGGGGGAAGTAGGCAGCGCTTGGGGGCGCGCAACTGACCGCCGTTTTCCTCGTCACCGTTGACGCGCTGCACTAGGCCTCAGGCCCCGGCTCATCTATGGTTCGCGCCGTCTGGGCCTGCGCTCTCGCACGGCCCGCAAGTTTCGGCGGAGCAATACCGTGAGCCCTAAGACCTTGCGGCCAACCGCGATGCGGCCCCATCCCTTGCGTGAGACCCGTGGTTTCGAGCGCACCAGCGTGTGGCTGTTCGATCTCGACAACACGCTCTATCCGGCCGAATGCAACCTGTTCGCGCAGGTCGACCAGAAAATGGCCGAGTTCATCGCGAAATTCCTCGGCGTGCCCTTCGCCTACGCCCGGCACCTGCAGAAGTCCTACTACCGGCAGTTCGGCACGACGCTCGCGGGCATGATGCAGGTGCATCGCATGAACCCGACGCCGTTCCTCGACTATGTGCACGACATCGACCTGACACCGGTGCCGGAGAGCCCGGCGCTGCGTGCGGCGATCGATCGCCTGCCCGGCCGCAAGATCATTTTCACCGCCGGCTCGCATGGCCACGCCGAGCGCGTGGCGGGCAAGCTCGGCATACTCGATCTCTTCGAGGACATCATCGATATCGTCGACAGCGCGTTCGTGCCGAAGGAGAAGCCGGAGCCCTATCATCGCATGCTGAAATCACACAACGTCGATCCGCTCGAGGCCGCGATGTTCGAGGATATGCCGCACAATCTGGTGGCGCCGCACGCGCTCGGCATGACCACGGTGCTCGTGCATTCGAGCACCATCGACCATCCCATTCAGCTCAAAATTCGGACTTGGACGGAGCCGCCGGAGCATATACACCACATGACGGAAAATCTGACGACGTTCCTCGAGGGCCAAGCGGAGGCCTTGGCCGGGGCGGCGACATAGCTGCAAGACATCGTTAAGATCCGACGAGTATGAGGCGGAGGGAACGCGACTGCGGAGGCCAAAACGATGCGTTCGACGATGAAACTGACAGCGATTTTTGCGTGCGCGGCCCTCGTCGCGCTGGGAGAGCCGACGGCTTCACCCGCGTTGGCGCAGGGGAATAAGCAGCACGTCGCGATGCAGACGCCGGTGTCAACGCTCGGCGAGGTCGTGCCCTTCGCGCACGCCGCCTATCCGGTCGGCTCCCTGGTTGTCGTCAACAAGGAGCGCAAGGTTTATCTGGTGCTGCCTGACGGTCAGGCCCGGCGCTACCCCGTGGCCATCGGCGTTCCCGACGAGCAATGGGTCGGCCGCGAGATGATCACCGCGAAAAGGGTCGATCCGCGCTGGATCGAGCCCGACGAGGACGGCGAGGGTGACGTGATCGAGGGTGGCGATCCGAAGAACCCGCTCGGCAAGCGCGCCATTTATCTCGGCAAGACGCTCTGGCGCATCCACGGCACGGTGGCGCCCTGGTCGATCGGCAAGGCGGCCTCGAACGGCTGCATCCGCATGCACAATGACGACGTGATCGACCTGTACGAACGTGTCGAACTTGGCGCCGAGATGTTCGCCGTCAACACGCTCGCCGACAAGGTTCCAACGAAGCCCGGCCGCAAGCTGGTGGATGATTGAGCGGGCGAGCGTAGGGTGCATCAAGCGAAGCGCTGATGCGCCGATTGAGCGTCGAGTGGCGGAATACGGCTTCACCTATTCCGCCCTGCTTCTACTTCCAAGCGAAGCGTGGCTGATCGAAATGCGCGACGCGGGTCGGCCGGCCGTGCATCGCCACTTCACGGAACTGGTAGAGCAACGCGGCCGTCGGCGCGTAGACCACACCGCCCGTCGTCGGCAGCGGTGCCGACATCACCGGCGGCTTGTCGTCCTGCTGCGATCTGGTCAGCCGCGGGATCGCCGGGCTGTCCAACTCCGTCAGCGGAATGCGGAAGACTTTCGCCACTTCCACTGGGTCGGGATCGATCTCGCCGACATCGCCGCCCCAGGCAACGACCGGTGTGATGCGGAACCCCGAGCGCGTCGGGAAATCGTCGAGCGTGCCTAGGATGTTCGCGGCGTCGATGTGCAAGCGCATCTCCTCGGCGAGCTCGCGGATGGCGGCTTCGGTCGAGGTTTCGCCGGGCTCCAGGCGACCACCCGGCAGCGCGAACTGCCCGGCATGACGGCGCAGGTTCTCCGGCCGCTTCGTCAGCAGCACAGACGCGCTATCGTCGAAGAGATTGCGGACGACGACGATGACGACGCCGGCCTGGCGCAATTCGGCGTTGTCGACGCTGGTGCGCTCGAAAGCCCCGAGATTGGCCGTCAGCCGTGCACGCAGCGCCGGCCCGAAGGGATACTTGTCGATCATCTGGCGATTCCCCCGTCTCCAAGCGGCCGGGCGGGCGGCAAGCGCTTCGGAGCAATGGCATATTGGCATGCCGGGCGCTCCTCGTGCACACTGCCGGTTGATTTGACGCGGGCACACACGTTCGGTGCCCCCAATCGCGAAAGGTGCGTCCATGACCCCTGTCGAACTCGTCCCCATGCGGCCGCGCTCCGGCTATGTCTCCGCGCTTGGCCGTGAGATGCACTACGCCGAATGGGGCCGGGCTGATGCGCGTCCCGTGATCCTGTGGCACGGCCTTGCCCGCACTGGCCGCGATTTCGATGTCATCGCCTCCGCGCTTTCGGACCGCTATCGCCTGATCGCGCCGGACACGATCGGCCGCAGCTTGTCGCAGTGGAGCACGAAGCCGGACGAGGAGTATTGTCTTGCCTTCTACGCCGAGACGGCGCGCGCGATGGCCGACGCCTTGGGCCTTGCCACGTTCGACTGGGTCGGCACCTCGATGGGTGGCTCCCTCGGCATCCGTGCGGCAGCGACGACGCTTGCGGGGCGCATCGGACGCCTCGTCATCAACGATATCGGCCCGACGTTCCCGCAAGCGCCGTTCGAGCGCATCAAGGCTTACATCGGCAATCCACCGGAGTTCGCAACGGTTGCCGAGATGGAGGCTTATTTCCGCACGATCTACGCGCCGTTCGGTTGGCATAGCGACGCGCAATGGCGGCACATGGCCGAGACGTCGTTGCGCCGGCTGCCGAGCGGGCGCATTACGACGCACTACGATCCAGCGATCGTCCGGCAGATGTTCGCGCATCCGCGGGATTACGAGCAATGGGAGCATTACGACCGCATCACCCAGCCGACGCTGGTGCTGCGCGGCGCCAACTCCGACCTGCTTTTGCCCGACGTCGCCCTTGAGATGGCGCGGCGTGGGCCGAAGGCGCGCATCGTCGAGATTGCCGGCTGCGGTCATGCGCCCGCACTCAACGTGCCCGAGCAGATCGATCTGATCCGGTCATTTCTTGGCGGATGACAGTTCGGTTGGCTTGCCCGCCCTGAACCGAGCCCAACGGCGGTCGATTGCGAGCGCGATCCAGGCGAATACTGCGGACCAAAACATCAGAAGCGCGATGACCGCAACGGGATGTGCTTTGCGCAGCAAGAGCCCCGAGGCCGATGCCGTTGCCATCACCGCGTAGGCAGAGAGAGCCAGCCGACGGTGGCTCCAGCCGGATTGCACGAGCCGCTGATAGTAGTGTGTACGATGGGGTTGCCAGAGCTTCTCGCGCCGCTGCGCGCGTTGGACAAGCGTCACAGTCGAATCGATCACAAATGGCGCGAACACCAGAGGCGGCAACCAGAACGGCCACAATCCACGACTCCAACCGATGACGCCGATCGCGGCGGCGAGAAAGCCCAGCGGGATCGAGCCGGCATCCCCGAGAAATATCCGCGCCGGGTCGAAGTTCCACATCAGGAAGCCGGCCGCTGCACCGGCGACGATTGCGGCCACGAGCGCGATGTCAGCGGCACCTGCAAGGTGTGCGGCAATTGCGTAGCTAGCGAAGCCGAACACGGTCGTGCCGCCGGCGAAGCCGTTCGAGCCGTCCATAAAATTGTAGAGGTTGCAGACCCAGACAATGCCGAGAACGAGCAGCGGCATCAGCAACGGAGGGTATGGCCCGCTCACTGCTACGAATGCGATCGCGACCGCAAACTGTGCACCAAAACGCGGCAGGACGGGAAGACCGCGCACATCGTCGATCAGGAAGATCAGGGCGAGGAGGCCTGTGAGAGCGGCCATCGTGGGAAGCGCGCTGGCGCCGAACCCCAACCACGCCAGCGCCGCCGCCAGCATCAGGCCTACTCCGCCAGTGCGCGGCGTCGGCACGGAATGGAGCGAGCGGTCGTTCGGGATATCGACGACGAGCCGCGCCAAACGCTCGGTGCAGAGCAGCCGCACGATGACGAGTGCCAATGCGAAGGACGTCAGAGCCGCCAGAAGGATGGTCCTGCCCACGTCTGCTCCCACTCCTGTCGCGACGCATGATCCAGGCAATCGAAAGCCGCCGAAGCCTGAGGCTTGGCGGCTTCCACTAGCATTGACGGCGGCGCGTTTACAATGGTGCGCCGCCCGTCGGAGTTCAGTCGAACTCGCGCCGCGGACGGCGCTCACCGCCACCACCGCGCGGCCGGTCGCCGTCGCCACCGCCTTCGCGGCGCGGACGGTCTCCATCGCCACCACCTTCACGGCGCGGCCTATCGCCATCACCACCTTCACGGCGGGGGCGGTCGCCTCCCCGATCACCGCCACGGTCACCACCGCCACGTGACTCGCTACGACCTTCCCGGCGTGGCGGTCCGCGATCGCCACCACGATCGCCACCACGATCACCGCCGCCGCCGCCAGTATCCGGCGTGCCCTGCAACTCAGGCTGCAGTTCCTGGCCGGTCGCCTGATCGATGATCTTCATCGACAGGCGCGTCTTGCCGCGATCGTCGAAGCCCAAGAGCTTGACGTAGACTTCCTGGCCTTCCTTCACGACCTCGCCGACGGTGGCCGGGCGGCCCTGCGTCAGCTGCGAGATGTGCACGAGGCCGTCCTTGGCGCCGAAGAAGTTCACGAACGCGCCGAACTCCATGATCTTCACGACCTTGCCCTTGTAGATCGTGTTGACCTCGGGCTCCTGCGTGATGCCCTTGATGCGGGCCATCGCCTTGTCGATCGACTCGCGGTTGGCCGACGCGATCTTCACCGTGCCGTCGTCCTCGATGTCGATCTTGGCGCCGGACTCAGCGACAATCTCGCGGATCACCGAGCCGCCCGAGCCGATCACTTCACGGATCTTGTCGACCGGGATCTTGATCGTCTCGATGCGCGGCGCATACTCGCCGAGTTCGGTGCGCGCCGAGCCGATCGCCTTCGCCATCTCACCCAGGATGTGCAAGCGGCCGTGATGCGCCTGGTCGAGCGCAACCCGCATGATCTCCTCGGTGATGCCGGTGATCTTGATGTCCATCTGCAGCGACGTGACGCCGTTGGCGGTGCCGGCGACCTTGAAGTCCATGTCGCCCAAGTGATCCTCGTCGCCGAGGATGTCGGAAAGCACGGCGAAGTCGTTGCCTTCCTTGATCAGGCCCATGGCGATGCCGGCTACGGGCGACTTCAGCGGTACGCCCGCGTCCATCATCGCCAGCGAGGCGCCGCAGACCGTCGCCATCGACGACGAGCCGTTCGACTCGGTGATCTCGGAGACGATGCGGATGACGTAGGGGAACTCTTCTGCGGATGGCAGCAACGGACGCACAGCGCGCCAGGCGAGCTTGCCGTGACCAATCTCACGGCGGCCGGGGGAGCCCATGCGGCCCGTCTCGCCAACCGAGTATGGCGGGAAGTTGTAATGCAGCAGGAAGCGTTCCTTGCGGGTGCCTTCCAGCGCGTCGATGAACTGCTCGTCGTCCCCGGTGCCGAGGGTCGCGACGACCAGTGCCTGTGTCTCGCCGCGCGTGAACAGCGCCGAGCCGTGCGTGCGTGGCAGCACGTGGATCTCGGACTGGATCGGACGCACGGTCTTCAGATCGCGTCCGTCGATGCGGCGGCCGGTACGGATGATGTCGCCGCGGACGACGTCGGCTTCGAGGCTCTTGAACACACCGCCGAGTGCCGCTGTGTCGCTGGCGCCGGCGCCTTCCGGCAACATCGCCGAAAACGCCTTCTTCTTCGCGGCATCGACGAGATCGTGGCGCTTTGCCTTCTCGGGCGTTGCGAAGGCGGTGCGCAGATCGCCTTCGATCAGGCCCTTCATCTGCGTCTTCTTGTCGGAATGGTCGGCCGGCTGGAAGTTCCACGGCTCCTTGGCGGCCTTCTCGGCGAGTTGGATGATCGCCTGGATCACCGGTTGGAAGCCCTTCTGGCCGAACACAACGGCTTCGAGCATCTTCTGCTCGTCCAATTCCTTGGCCTCGGACTCGACCATCATCACGGCGTCGACAGTGCCGGCGACAACGAGGTCGAGCGTGCTCTTGTCCATCTCGTCGAGCATTGGATTGAGGACGAGCTGGCCGTCGATCATGCCGACGCGTGCAGCACCGATGGGGCCGAGGAACGGCAGCCCCGAAAGTGTCAGCGCGGCGGAGGCCGCAACCATGCCGAGGATGTCGGGATCGTTCTCGAGGTCATGACTAAGCACCGTGATGACGACCTGCGTCTCGTGCTTGAAGCCTTCGACGAACAGCGGCCGGATCGGCCGGTCGATCAGGCGCGAGGTCAACGTCTCCTTTTCCGAGGGACGGCCTTCACGCTTGAAAAAACCGCCTGGAATCTTGCCGGCGGCGTAAGTCTTTTCCTGGTAGTTCACAGTGAGCGGGAAGAAATCGATACCGGGTTTCACGCTTTTGGCGGCGACGACGGTCGCGAGCACGCTGGTCTCGCCGTACTGGGCGATGACGGCGGCATCGGCCTGGCGTGCCATGCGTCCGGTCTCGAGCGTGAGTTTCCGGCCGCCCCAATCGATCGTTACGGTGTGGATGTCGAACATGTCGGTTCTCGTTCTTTCGTTCACGGTGAGGCGCCGGCCCCTGCCGGTCGCCCGTCAATGCCCGAAGTGCCGGCATCTCCATGTTGGAGCCGGGCGCATCGGTCGTCGGTGCTTGAAGCTCGCGTGAGCCCCATTTGAAAAAATGGGCACCCTTGGCGTAGCGCGCCGGATGCAAAGTGGGCATCCGAAGGCGCAACCAAAGAACGCCCCCTTATCGCCTTAGCGGCGCAATTCCAGACGCTCGATGATCTTCTGATATCGGGACTGGTCCTTCGACTTCACGTAATCCAAAAGCTGGCGACGTTGGCTGACCATTTTCAGGAGCCCGCGACGCGAGTGGTTGTCCTTCTTGTGCATCTTGAAATGGTCGGTGAGGCTATTGATGCGCTCCGTCAGGATCGCGATCTGGACTTCGGGCGAGCCGGTATCGGTCGGCTTCGCGGCGTATGCCTTGATCACTTCGGCTTTGCGTGCGGTCGACAGCGACATCGAAAAATCCTTTCTTGTCAGGGATTTGGCAGCCGATCCGCGCAAATGTCGGAGGCGGGCGTGCCGGGATTGGCCACAGCCGGGATGTCGTCCAGCTGGGTCACGGGGCAGCAGGGTCACGGAATTGTGCAATGCACCACGAGGGCGCGGTTGCTCGGCGCGTTATACACGAAATCAGGAGGGAGGCGAGCAAAAAGGGCACACATGCGTTGGAGCGGAGCGCTCGTTACGGCCGGCAAAGCTCCCATGTTCAAGCGACGGCTGAGTCAACCGGGATGCAGATGCACTGCTGCTCAACGTTCGACGCGCGGTTGACCGTACGCCATACTGGCGCTGGTTTTAGGCCAAGAGTTTTGATGCAGCGAGCCCCCACGATGCCGGCAAGCCCCTGGTACGCGAAAGCGCCGCTATCGATGGCGCATCTTTGCGAACTCGATACGCCGCCAGCGGCGCTGATCCCACTCGCGGCGAAGGCCGGCATTGCAACCGTTGGCTTGCGGATCGCGCCCGCGTCGCCGGGAGGCCTCGCCTATCCACTGCCCTCCGCGACCGAACAAGCCGACGTTCGCCAACGCTGCCGGGACACTGGCGTTGCCGTGCTCCACATCGAGCTGATCGCGATCACTGAAGCGACAGTGCCCGCCGATTTCCGCCGTATGTTGGAGACTGGCGCTGCGATTGGTGCGACCCGCGTCGTGGCGGCCGGTGACACCGACAACTTCGAGATCGTGGCCGAAAAATTGGCAGCGATCTGCGATTTCGCCCAGCCGCTCGGCCTCGCCGTCGATCTGGAGTTCATGCCGTTCCGCGGTGTGCGCTCACTGGCCGACGCCGTGCACGTGGTGAATGCCTGCGGTCGGCTCAACGCGCATATCCTCGTCGACGCATTGCACATCATCCGCTCCGGCACACCGCTGGAGGATCTACGCCGCCTCGATCCGCACCTGGTCGGCACATTCCATATCTGCGATGGCCCGCTCGCGGCGCCGCCTGATCTCGTCGCCGAGGCCCGCAGACAACGCCAGACACCCGGCGCCGGCGCCTTCCCGCTGTTCGCGATGCTCGATGCCCTTCCCGCCGGTACCGCGATCGGCGTAGAGGTGCCGCTACCGCCGCAATTTCCGCAGGAGTCGCCGGCCGAGCGTCTCACCAGGCTCGCCGCCGACACCCGCAGGTTCCTCAGCCAAGGACAACCAGCATGAGCAAGCCGATCCTGATCCTGAACGGTCCGAATCTCAACATGCTCGGCACGCGCGAGCCGCACATCTACGGTGCCACGACATTAGCAGAGGTCGAGGAGATGTGCCGGCAGAAGGCGGCCACGTTCGGCCAGACGATTTCGTTCCACCAATCGAACCGGGAATACGAGTTGATCGAGTGGATCCAGGGCGCGATCAAGAACAATGACGGTATCATCATCAATCCGGCGGCCTACACGCACACGTCGGTCGCCATTCTCGACGCGCTGACCATGTTCAAGGGCCCGATCATCGAGCTGCACATCTCGAACCCGCACAAGCGTGAGGCATTCCGGCATCATTCCTACACGACGCTCGCCGCGACCGCGCTGATCTGCGGCCTCGGCGTCAACGGCTACCCGGTGGCGGTGGAGGCCATGGCCGGCATGCTGGCAGCTGCGAGAGCAGCGGCAAAAGCGTGAACACACGTGCTGTCGCGCACTTGCGCTCCTGCGCAATGCGCCTGGCATCGCGATCGCCTCACGCGCTATGCATGCAATTTAGGTGCGCGGCTGCATGCAATTGTGTTTTGCACCGCGAGTTGTGTGCATTGTCACATCTTCCAGCAGCTTAGTTTGCCACTGATTGGCTCCAACGTAGCTTTTGTTCGTAGCTTGCGCAGCAGGCACGATTCAGCAGTGCAGGAGGCAATCATGTGCGTTTTTGCGGTGACAAACGACATTGGGACGCCGAGCGAAGCCATCGCCACAATGCTCAGCGAACGCATCGGTGCGACGCTTCTCATTCACGACGACATCACCGGCTATCCGCATGACAAGGTCATCGACATCGCGGATTGGCAGGATCGACGCGTGTCGCACGTCGACCCATGGACGTTGCGGGAAGCGATTGTGGGGCCGGTGCTGGACGCTGCAGCTCGCGGCAACGCCGTGATCCAAGGGTGCTGCGCACCGGCGATCCTGGCGCATGCGCGACACGTCATCCGGGTTCGGATCGTCGGCTCGATCGAAGAACGAACCAGGGCCGTCATGGGGAGCCAGCCCGGCGGTGACGTGGCATCCGCGGTTGAGATGCTTCGGGCTGCGGATGCGGAATGCGCCGAATTCGCAGAAACTTTCTTCGGCGCCGATCTCAATGCTCCTGGGCTCTATGACCTCACTCTCAACAGCGACCGGCTTTGCGTCGAGAATTGTGTCGCTCTGCTTTGCGAGCATTTGGAGCACTGGGGGCGGCGTCAATCCGAGGCAGGAGCGCTGGCGTCAGCAGAAACCTTGCTGGAAGAGGCCAAGTGGTCCCGACGTCGGTTCCGCACGGCGTCGCACAAATCCAAGCCGTTGCACGTTGGGCCGCGGTCGCCCGCGCGGCATGGATCGCCCGACCTGATGGCGCCACAGAGCGATGTGCTCGCGCTGGCCGAGGAAGCTCTCTATGGCAAGTTGCCCTATGGCACCGTCAGGGCGAACTTCGGAAACACCGGAACGCGATGCGGTGATTGATCGGCGCCGGTCGCAGGCTGGTGTCAGCAGGGCTCGGCCTAGTCGCCGCGCTCGCCGTCCAGTAGCCGTCGAAGTTCCGCCAGATAGCAGACCAGCTCGTGGGTTCCGTTCCGCTGGATGACACCGATCGCCTCCATGTGATTGAGTTCGCGGGTGACGGCTTCGCGGTTCGTGCTGATGCGGTTGGCAATTTCGTGGTGCGTCGGCGGCGACGTGACGCGCGCTTCGTTGCCGGAAATTGTGCCGGCCATGGCCAGACGCAAGACTTCTGCGTGGATGCGGACCTTGACCGGCAACGTGCTGAATTCGACGACGCGCTCGGTCAACGTCCTGATCTGAGCGACGGCCGCTTCGAGCAACGTGAGCATCACGGTCGGGTAGCGTTCGAGGACGGCGCGGAACGTTGCGCCGGGCATGCTGGCGACAGAACACCGCTCGAGTGCGACGACATTGGCCGAGCGCTTCCGGCCATCGATCGCCGAGTACTCGCCGAAGAACTGGCCGGCCTTGAAATCGCGGAAGTCGACGGCGCGACCCGCCGCGGAGTAGATCAGCACGCGGGCGCGACCCGACAGCAGGAAATAGACGTCGGTGCTGTTGTCCTCGTGCTGGACGATCGTCTGCTGCTCGGCGAACGATTTCCAGACGCATCTGGCTTGGACATCGGCGCGTTGCTCGGCAGTCAGGCTGCGAAAGATCGAGATCTGGTCGAGACCATCGTGTCGGCTGCGCATGGCGAGCCCCCCGTGTTGGCGTGCACGTCAGCGTGTCGGCGTGCACGCCAGCGCCCGCGAACGCGTCGACGCCGACGTTCTTCGACCGGGGAGTGTGCGAGCAATTCGCAGGGGTGGCAAGGGGCGGGGGCAGCAGGGGCGGGGGTTGGGCGGGCGCGAGAGGGTGGGGGTGGTTGAAATAGCAAGGCAAGGCTGTCCGGAAAAGCGCTGCCATACCGGATGGACAGCTGCCATGAACCTAGGGGTGCTTACGGTGTTGGAGCCCCGGTAGCGGCAGGCTATCAATCGACTCCAAGGCCATCATGGCCGGGGGCCTCGCCGTTTCACGAGCAACCGGCCACCATTAAGGGCGCCATGCTTGCGCGGCATTGAGATTGTAGCCAAACGCTGCGGCGATCGTTGCTTCTCGACCATGCGGATGATGCGCGGGCAACTGTGTTGGCCCCCTCCAGCACTCACGGCGCATCTCGTGAAGCGGATTTTTTTGAAATCTGCTAGTGGAAAAAGCTGGGGTGGACTTTGAGTGGGATCGCGCGGTCGCTCAACGATCCACTCTGCCGATGAGCCATAAGCATCAACGCCCCTGACGGTTGAGGTGGTCGTATCAAGTTCCTTGCGATAGAGAACTGAGTCGCCCCGCTTGCGAATGTAAAAGCGTACCTTCCGGGCTGACAGCAGCTCAATCCAACACAATATAGTGTCTCCTGCCATTATCGTCGGTTGGGCAAGGATTTGCGCTTGGAAGGGAGGAGTGGTGTTGCCGCGAACCCACCATTGGATCCAAACTACGTGCCGTGTAGCTGACGTACCGTCGAAGGTTTCCGCACGATGTTCAGTCCCGACTTGTGGCATTGCTTTGCTCCAGCGCCGATGCCCCCCAAAGCCTATCCAAATAGAGCAGTTCGGTTGCAATGGCGTAGCAGCAGTTGCTCGACGCACCCGCGGGATTTTCCACCGACCGATCACACGATCAAAACGCTGCCCGTGGCTCGGAGCACGGCGTGCGCCGGACCAGTTTCTGCTCGTTTCAATTCGCGTTGGAGATACTTGCGGCATGCTCACCGACCCGAGATCACCGCTGAACACAGCTTCTTCTGTGCGCACGACATTCTCAAGCATTTCGACCCAATGCTTGTGGAGCGCCCGCTCGGTCAGCTTGTTTGGACGCGGCGGCAGTCCGAGTTCGAACAGGCGTTCTGGCGTCAGATCCTTGAAGAATTGAAGTCCACCTGGTGTGTCAAGCTCTGGAAGTGATATCTCGAAATCCTTAAGGCGAACATTGTCATCCATGGGATTACTTCCACTCGTCCTTGGCATTCTTAAGCGTCTCGTCGGCAAAAAGTGGAATTGTGCTGAGTTTGCTGAATACCTGCAGCGCAAGCCTCGTACCGGCATCCGTGTCGCTCGGATAGTGCAATCCTGCGATTTCGCGGTTACGCGCAATGCGCCATGCCATTGTGTCCAATAACTTTCCCATGTCGGTTTGTTGGGCGGTTGGTAGTGCGGCTTGCAGACATTTCGCCATGAGGACAGCCTGCGTTGCATGGCCGCTGGGAAACGAAGGATGGCCAGGCACTGGTACTGGCGGCATGAGCGCAGGGAGTAGCTGTGACGGCCTTGGCCTGTTGAAATCTTTCTTGAATTTCATCGAGGTAACGATCCCGATAAGGCCCGCAACGTGCAGCAATCGATAGGTTTGAGGGTGCGAGGATGCCGAGATGCGCAATAACGCCATAAAATAGGCGGCGAAATCAGTGTAACTCGTACTTTGCTCGACAATTTCACCAATCGCGTCCGCCCGCTCGTCGCGTGCTATTTCCAGAAGACCAGCCAGTTCTTTTTCCAGGTCTTGCCCGGTTGGGATGGATCCCAACATCGGCCCGGTGATTGACGTTTGCCAATCTGTCCCCACGAACGCGAGTACGACCTGCCAAGCCCACCAATTCGCTCCCCAATCCCGATTTCGCCACGTTGCGCCAGAGAATTTTACCTTGTCGGCATCAGCGCCGGTACCGGCCCAGGTCGTGCCATTAAACGTTTGCTGCTCAGCTGCGACAAACGGTAGATCAATTCGGTCCGCCATCACCCACGACCCGGCACCGCCGGCTCCGAGATTGCCGACGTTGCCCACATTCCCAACATTGCCGACGTTCCCGACATTGCCCACGTTCCCAACGTTGCCGACCATTTTAATATTCCCTTGTTTGCCGCATTTTTCGGCGCCCTCATTCAGGCAGTCCTGCTGCCCGTAGTCTCTTGCAGAACTCGTCCGAAACAGTACCAGTCAGTGGTGTCCGACGTACAAACTCCGACAGTCGAAATCGCGGATTGATCGCTAGTAGTCTGCGTGTAACTTCATGGGCACCCGCAAAATCCCCTGCAGCTACAAGACTTGCTGTCAGCATACGCAGGTTCGCAACATGCATACCGTTTCGAGCTGCCACTCTGCGTCCAACGCGGATTGCGTCCGCGAAATCCCCAACGATGTAGTGGGCCTGCCCTAGGAGATATTCGCTTAGGTAGGCAAACGGATCAATCGGAGAGAGCCGCAATGCCTGTTGAGCTTGCAATACAGCCCGCTTGCCTTCCCCCAGATAACCACTGGTGGCACTGCTGAGCGACCAAGCCATCGGATTGTTCGGACCAATGGCGACTGCCTGCTCCAGCAATCCAGCCGCACCAATGAAATCCCGCTGAGTATATGACAAGAAATGCGCCCGGATTGCCAGCGCCGTTGAATTTCGCGGATCGTATTGCAAAGCAGCTTCGGCCGCGCGACCGGCCTCGGAAACCTCGTCTGTGGCGCTTGGCGACCACCCTTGCGCCAGACGGATGAGGTGCCAGAACGCCAGATACGACCTCGCCGGAGCATATGCCGGGTCAGCAACAATGGCTTTCCGCAACAACTCTCCGGCGCTATCGAAGCCTTCTTGGTCCAAGCGAGGCATCAGGTCAAGAGCGCGCAAAACGCAGTCGTAAGCTGTGAGGCTATCAGGCGGCTTGCGAATCGCTCGGGCCAATTCTCGATAATGAACGGAAGGCGCGACCCGTGCCACGACTTCGGCCGAGATGCGATCTTGAATCTCAAAGAGTTCTTTCGGCGCACCATCGAAACGGCCAACGTACAATACACTACCATCCTCGACATCGACCAACTTTATGACAATCTGGATCCGTCCTGAAGCGCGACTTACGGTGCCTTCCACGACATACCGTACGCCCAACATTGCCCCAACGTCGCGGACATCTGCCTCCGTCCCCATAAATGCTGCCGTCGAGCCATGCGCGATGACGAACAGTTCCGGCAATCCAGCGAGCGTATGGATGATGCCTTCAACTACTCCGTAAGAAAAATATGCCTCCTCCGGGTCAGGTTGCAACTGCCGTAGCGGAAGCACCGCGATTGACGGCCGGTCGGCGGCGATCAGCGGAACCTCTGGCGACGGTAACGTGGGCGCCACACCACGCGCTCGGATACCAAAGGCCCGGACAGGGCGGCGAAGATTTTTCAGTCGGCGCGGGCCGAGATCGACGCATTCGATTCCCGGGCGGCTACGCAATTGGTCTGCCACCGCCGTCGACACGACGATGCCGCCCGGTTCAGCCATCGCTTGCAGTCGCGCGGCCAAGTTCACCCCTTCACCGAAAATATCATGCGGCTCAACGATCACATTCGCGACGTTCAGTCCCAATCGGAGCCGGATCGGAGGCGTCCCGGGTTCAGAGCCAATAAGGGAAAACCCCTGCTGCAGCGAGATCGCACAGCCCGTGGCGTCGACTGCGTTCTCAAACTCCGCAAGGAATCCATCGCCCGTGTGCTTAACAATCCGGCCATGGCTTTCCGCAATGGATGGTGCGATGACGGCAACACCGAGCCTAGTCATGCGCGCATGCGTGCCCTCTTCGTCCGCCTCCATTAAGCTTGTGTAACCGGCCACGTCTGCGGACATAATCGCGACAAGGCGACGTTGAGCGTTCATGATGACTTTTGCAGGTTGCTCAACCCCGAAAAGCGGGGCAATGATCTGACCTGAAAGTCTATTGCTGGCGTGAACGCAACGCAACGCAAAGATGCTGCCTGCGGAAATAGCTTCCGAGGCCTGAAACACGGCATCTGTCAAGCGGAAGTGAATGTTGCTCCCATCGTCGAGCATTCAGCACACTCACGGCAGCGGTCCGGCGACCGCTCGGCGCGCAGTCCGACGCCGGCGCACCTGCAATATCGTCATCGGCCACGGTAGGGTGTCCCTTTGGCCCAAGATGTGAGATTTGTCACACTCTGCACTTGCGCCGATGACGGTCAACGCACGCCCGCGCTCCGTTTTCCCCGGCTGAAAGATTGCGATCCATGACATAGGTAGGTCGATGGGTAGGGGCGACCGTTGCGTCAAGCCGCTCGCACTTCGCAGGACAGCCAAGACGGTGTCCTTGGCCGGGGACATTTCTCAGCCGGGGAACGGGGCGCAGGTTCCCTCCCCCGCCTCCCGCATCACACCAGCTTGAACAGCAGCACGCCGGCCAGGATCGTCGCGATTCCGGCGAGCTCGAGCGGCAGCACCTTCTCGCGGAACCAGTAGTACGAGATCGCCAACGCGAACACGACCTGCACCTGGGCGACAGCTGCAACGTAGGATGCATTCGTCAGCGCCGTTGCAATGAACCAGAGCCCCGTGCCGAGTGCGCTCGCAATGCCGATGAAGCAGCCGAGCCGCAGGTGCTGACGGATCCGCAGCATGTCGTCGCGCTCAGTCGCGTAAAGCCAGATCGTGAGGAACGCGACGGAGAGCGCCGTCATCACCGTGCCGGCGATCGCGGCATCGACCATCGGGCCGCCCGGGCTCTTCAACGTCAGAATGGCCTCACGCAGCAACAGGTAGGATACGGCATTGACGAGTGCGATCAGCAGGCCAATGCGCGTCGCGGGGCTGAGCAGAACGCCGGACAGCGAAATGCCGGAGTTGCGCCAGGTGCTCCGCGGCAAGCGGCCCAGGGAGACCACCATGACGCCCGCAACCGTGACCAGGATCGCGACCCACCCAGCCCGGCTGATCACCTCGGAGAACAGCAGGCTGCCGATGATCGCCGTCATCACGGCGTCGGCCTTGGCGAGCATGGTGCCGACGGCGAAGTTGCCGATCTGGAACAGGCGCACCATCAGCACGGTGCCGAGGAACTGGCCGATGGATCCGAGGCCGGCGAGGACCACGAACCACGGCGTGATCGCCGGCAACGGCTTGGCCGTTACATGCGCCACTACGCCCAAATGCATCAGCAGCAGCGGCAGCGCGAACAGAACGCGCGTGTAGCCCGTCACCATCGCCGAGAGGTGCTTGTTCAACTCTTTCAGCGCGGCATAGCGCAGCGCCTGGAAGAGAGCGGCGGAAGCCGCTGCGATGATCCAGAGATAGTCCATTCCGTGTTCCCCGGCCGGAATGGCGACAAGTCCCACCCGCTTGTTTCGTGTCCCGAACCGCCGCACAGTAGGCCGGAAACCGCCACGCAACCACAATTCGAATGCAAGGACACGAGCATCATGGCAGAGCGCAACCGGATCGGCTTCGTCGGCGTCGGCAACATGGGGGCGCCGATGGCACGCTGTCTCGCCAAGGCCGAGCATCCCGTTATGCTGTTCGACACCAACACGAAGGCGATGGAGCCGTTCAAGGCTGAATCGAACCTGTTCACGGTGGCACCGGATCTGCAGACACTCGGCGCCGAGTGTCGCACCGTCATCACCATGTTGCCCGACAGCAAGATCGTACGCATGGCCACTTACGGCGCGGACGGCAATGGCGGTTTCGGTTCGAGGCTCGCGAAGGGCTCCGTCGTCATCGACATGAGCTCGTCCTATCCGATCGATACCCAGAAGCTCGGCGCCGAACTGGAAGCGAAAGGCATCGCGCTGGTCGATGCGCCGGTCTCGGGCGGCGTGCCGAAAGCGATCACCGGCCAGCTCGCGATCATGGCCGGTGGCAAGGCGACCGACATCGACAAGGTCGAGCCGATGCTGAAGGCCATGGGCACGGTGCACCGCACGGGGATGCTCGGCTCGGGCCACGCCATGAAGGCGCTCAACAATTATGTATCGGCGGCGGGTCTGGTCGCGACGGCGGAGGCACTGGTGGTCGGCCAGCGCTTCGGGCTCGACGGGCACGTGATGACCAAGGTGCTGAACGCTTCGACCGGCAAGAACAACTCGACCGAGAATAAGGTCGAGCGCTACATGCTGAACCACGCCTTCAACTCGGGCTTCGCGCTGGCGCTGATGGACAAGGACGTCGGCATGGCGAGCCGCCTCGCCAAGGAACTCGGCATCGACGCCGCGGAACTGGGCTTTGTCAGCGAATTGCTCGGCAAAGTGTTGGCGGAACTCGGCCCGACCGCCGATCATACCGCCGTCTACGACTTCGCGGAGCGTAGGGTGCAATAGGCGCTCTGCACTTGCGCCGTATTGCACCGCACCGTTGGGCGCCAATTGAATGCCGCATCGGCGCAATACGCCGCTGAAGGAGCGGCTATTGCACCCAACAGCCCATCACACCAGCTTCACGCCCAGCCGCCCGGCGACGTCCTGGATGTACTGCCACGCGACGCGCCCTGAACGGCCGCCGCGCGTCACACTCCACTCCAGCGCCTCGCGCACCAGCTCGGCGTCGGCCAACTTGATTTTGTGGTGGGCGGCGTAGCCACGGACCATGTCGAGATACTGGTCCTGGGTGCCGTTGTGGAAGCCGAGCCAGAGGCCGAACCTGTCCGACAGCGACACCTTCTCCTCGATCGCTTCGCCGGGGTTGATGGCCGTCGCACGCTCGTTGTCCATCATGTCGCGCGGCATCAGATGGCGCCGGTTCGACGTGGCGTAAAAGATGACGTTCTCGGGTCGCCCCTCGATGCCGCCTTCGAGCACGGCTTTCAGAGACTTGTAGGACGTGTCGTCCTTGTCGAACGTGAGGTCGTCGCAGAACACGATGAAGCGGTGCCGGCTTTCCCGCACGTGTGACAGGCAGCGCGGCATGGTGGCGATGTCCTCGCGATGGATCTCGACGAGTTTCAGGTCGTGGGTGGCTTTCGCCTTGGCGAGGCCTTTGCGCACCTCGGCGTGGGCGGCCTTGACGAGGCTCGATTTGCCCATGCCGCGCGCGCCCCAAAGCAGCGCGTTGTTGGCGGACAGCCCGTCCGCAAAACGCCGGGTGTTATCGAGCAGCTGGTCGGAGGCGCGCTCGATGCCTTTCAGCAGCGCGAGCGGTTGCCGATTGACCGAGGGGACCGGGATGAACGCTTCCGGCGCCGATTGCCAGACGAACGCCTCGGCCACCTCGAAATCGATCGGTGGGGCGGCGGGCGGCGCGATGCGCTCGAGGGCGGCCGCGAGGCGCTCCAGGCGGTCGATCAGTTTCGGGTCAGCGGACATCGGCGGCGTGCTCCGGGCGTTCATGTGGGTGATCGGCGTTGAATGGGCGCGCTTCTATAGACGAGGGCGTGGGCCGGGTCACCCCCTCACCCTGCTGGCTGCACTTCGTCATGCCGAAGCCGTGCTTTCAGCGTGATCCCGTAGGCGCGCTTTCAGCGTAATCCCTGCTGGCAAGGCCTTGCCCTGGGTCGAAGGCCCGGCTCGGCGTTTCGCTTGCTGCCGGTCAAAGGCGAGCCGTCTGGCTGGCGCGCAATGCCAAGGCGCTGGTCGTGACCGGCGAATCAGGTGTCAGCAAGACCAGTCTTCAGACCCGGGTCTGATGCTGTGAACGGCACCCTTTCTCCGGCGTCGATGACCCCGCCTGAGACCCCGCCTACAGCCGATACACGCGCTCGGCGGTGCCACGGAACATCGCCGCACGCTCGTCGGCCGAATAACCCTTCGAGAGAATCTTGAACGAGTTCCAGAGCACCGTGTAGCTGCATGAGAGCTTGTCGACAGGGAAGTTCGATTCAAACATGCAGCGCTTCGGCCCGAACTTCTCGATCGTGTAGTCGAAGTAGCGCTTCGTCGCCTTGGCGAGTTCTTCGCTGGACGGCGGCTTCGGGCGATTTTCCCAGCCGTAGCCGTTCACGTGCATGTTCAGGCCGCCGAGCTTCGCCATCACGTTTTGGCACTTCGCGAGATCGTCGATCTTTTTCTTCCAGTCGGCGAAAACCTCGTCCTGCTTTCCTGCATAGGGACCGATCCCGCACGGGCCGCCGAAGTGGTCGAGGATCAGCGTCGTGTCCGGGAAGGCCTTCGCCAGGCTCACCGCATCCGGGATCTGCGGATGTGAGCACCAGACCTCGAACGTCAGCTTGCGCTTGGCCAGATGCTTGAATCCCGACCGGAAATCTTCGCGCAGCAGCAAGCCTTCGGGCGGCTGCGTGCGGTGGTTCTCGATCTCCGGACTCGCGTGCCAGAAGGCGCCACGACGGATGCCGCGGAATCTGCCACCACCCGCCGCGATCTGCGCGTCGAGCACGTCGGCTGACTGATCGCCGATGCGCAGATCGCAGGTGCCGATAATTCCGGCGGCGATCTTGGTTTTGCCGTAGCCGCCGGACGCGCTCATGGCGGCGATGCCGTTGACGAACTCGGTTTCGCCGACGCAGCGGAAGGCTTCGGGGCCTTCCTGCTTGAACATGGCGCCGCATTCGATGAACACGGTGGAAACGATGTTGTGGCCGCCCGAGATGTCGTCGAGGATTTCATCGAGCAGATAGCGCGGCTGCACGTAGCCGCCCTTGCGCGCTTCCCAGAGATGGTGGTGCGGGTCGCAGATCGGGATCTCCGGCTCGAGCACGGGTTCGGTGTGCTTTGCCAACCAGGCGTGGTTCTTCGATTGTGCGGCCATGATGCTCTCCAGGTGCGACGCGTCTGTGGGTTTCGCCCCTCAATAGAGCAGCAGCCGACGACTGGCGCCAGCTGTCGTGCATCGCGTGTGGCGCATCGAAGGGTTGCGTTTTGGTTGCGACTCTTTGCGTGGACGCAAACGCGCGGTGGGGGGGGGCACCTCCAGTACCGGAAAGCTCGCCGTATCCACGCGCCGGATGCGATCATGCCGGAGGCGTGTCTCCGACACGACGGGCATCCGAAGGCGCCACTCAAGACCGCGCGCTGCCGCGGTAGCTGTCGGGCGCCAGCAGGCCGAAGGCGATGCCGATCGCCACCAGCATGGCCGAACCTGCGACCATCGCCGTGGTGGCGCCGCCGATGTCGGCAATCACGCCGAGCAGGATCGGCCCGATCACATAGCCCGCGTCCGCCATCATCCGGAACGTGCTCATGGCGGCGGCGTTCATGCCGGGCGGTGCGGTGTCGGCGGCATAGGCGGCCGGTGCCGTTGCCCCGGCCGAACTCGCCACGCCCCACAGCATCGCTGCAGCGATAAACACCGCGTAGTTCGGCGCGAAGCAGTAGTTCAGCATCGAGACGCTGGTCAGCAGCGTCGCCGGCACGATCACCGCCTTGCGGCCGTACTTGTCGGCAAGCCAACCGGCCGGATAGCTGGTGAAGAGCCCCGCGACCGAGCCCAGCATCATGGCGAAGCCGATTCGCGAGACGGAGAGCCCGAGCTTCTCGTTGGCGAGCAGCGGCATGATCGCGAACAATCCGCCGGTGCGCACGATGGCGCTGACGAGCGAGAGCAGGCTGACCAGCCGGAAGCCGGGCAAGGTCGTCAGCAGCCGCATCTGATCGCTGAGCGATGTGCGCGGGCGTGTCGCCCCTGCCAGCAACGGCTTCAGGTCCCGCGTCTCGGCCACCGTGAACCAGGCGAGCGCTGCCACGCCGAGGGCAGCGATGCCGCAGAACCAGAACGGCGCCGCGAGGCCGAAACGCTCAGCGAGCAGCCCGCCCGGAAACGGGCCGATGCCGACCGCGAAAATGAACGTGCCCTGGTAGAGCGAGATCGTCCGCCCTCGGGTTTCCTGCGTGCTGATATCGGCCAGCACCACCTGCCCCGTGGTGATCACGAAGCCGGCGCCTGCACCGGCGACGAAGCGCGCGAGCATGAATTCCGGGTAGCTCGTCGCCACCGCGCACCAGAGGTTGCCCACCGCCGAGAGCAGGCCGCCGAGCGCGATTGTCGGGCGCCGGCCGAGCCCGTCCGCCAGCTGGCCCGAGGGCAGCGCGACGACGAAGCGGGCGAGGCCGTAGACGGCGACGGCCATGCCGATCGCGGAGGCTGGCACGCCGAACGACTGCGCATAGAGCGGCAGCGACGGCACCATGGCGCCGAAGCCCAACTGGTTCACGGCCACCAGCACGCACATCCAGAACAGGATGCGTTGTTCCATGGTCCAGTTCGGAAAGATGGCGCGGTCCTCGGGTGGTTGTTTCGAGGCCCCGACATAGCATCAAACGCAAGCGTGGCCGCGGACATGGTGCCGCGTTCTTTGTTTGCGCCTTCGGGTGCCCACTGCGCATCCGGCGTGTTTTCGTTTGGCCCTTCGGTTGCCCACTTGCGTAAGCGGGCCGTGAATTCAGTGTCGGCTTCAGGTCCTTCGTAGGGCGTCAATAGCCGCTCCTTCAGCGGCGTATTGCGCCGATGCAGCGCTCAAATCGGCGCAATACGGCGGCAAGCGCAGGGTCGCCTATTGACGCCCTACGGTCCGAGTTCGCTTCTCTGCACGCCACTTGCCGATGCAACATTTTCCATAGCTCGCCGTATCCACGCGCCGAACTTGTAGGTTGGGTCAAGCCCTGCACTTGCGCGACCCAACAACTTGTGGCGCGAGCCCGCTTCTCCATAGCAAGCCGTATCCACGTGCCGGAGGCGCGCCTTCGGCACGGCGGCAACCGAAGCGCCACCAAGAAGCCGGGCATCCAAAGGCGAATCTCCATAGCTCGCCGTATCCACGGCCTGGTTGCGCAAGTGGGCAACCGAAGGCGAATCACCATAGGTCACCGTATCCACGCGCCGGTTGGCACTGGGCAACCGAAGGCGCAAAACAAGAGCGGGGCGGCAGAACCGCGTCCGAGTGAAACCTTTGTGCGGCTCTCGCCGCCCCGTTACCGCCCGCTTTCTCCACCCATCGTGCCCGTCGGAGTGGCGGGTTACTCCGGTGCGTGGCGCGGTTGCGATCATGCCGGAGGCGTGCCTCCAACACGACTGGCAACTGAAGCGCCGGCAAAAGCCGCGGAGGCGATGGCAGGCTGGTGAACTTAGGGAGGTTGGATTGCAGCAGCTTTCCGTATCCACGCGCCGGTTGGCCACTGGGCAACCGACGGCGCAAACACGCGCCGGATGCGTAGTGGGCATCCGAAGGCGCCAGCAAAAAACCAAAACCTCCCCGCACCAGGAGCGGTGCCCGCATCACGCTTCAAGACGCCCCGGAAGCGCCACTCATCGATGCGAGCGCGGGGAGCATGTCATGCCGCCGAACGAGGGGGATAAGTTTTGTGGAGTGGCGCTCGCCCCTTCGCCTTGGCCTTCGCCTCGGCGCGGCGGGCATGCAGGATCGGTTCGGTGTAGCCGTTCGGCTGGGCGGCGCCCTTGAAGACCAGATCGCAGGCGGCCTGGAACGCTATCGAACGCTCGAAGTCCGCGGCCATGGCCACATACGCGGGATCGCCCGCATTCTGGCTGTCGACCACGGCCGCCATGCGCCGCATCGTCTGCATCACCTGGGCCTCGGTCGTGATGCCGTGGCGCAGCCAGTTGGCGATGTGCTGGCTGGAGATACGCAATGTTGCGCGGTCTTCCATCAGGCCGACGTTGTTGATGTCGGGCACCTTCGAGCAGCCGACGCCCTGATCGACCCAGCGCACGACGTAGCCGAGGATGCCCTGCGCGTTGTTGTCGAGCTCACGTTGGATATCTTCTTGGCTTGGCGCTTCGGCTGCCCACTCCGCAGCCGCGCCGTTGCCCCGACGTGCCACCGGGATCGTCAGGATGTCGTCGAGCGACGCGCGCTTGCGCGACTTCAGCGTCTCCTGGCGGGCCGCAACATTCACCTTGTGATAATGCGTCGCGTGCAGGGTCGCCGCCGTCGGCGAGGGCACCCAAGCCGTATTGGCGCCAGCCTCGACGTGGCCGATCTTCTGGCGGAGCATGTCGGCCATCAGGTCCGGCATCGCCCACATGCCCTTGCCGATCTGGGCGTGGCCTGGCAGCCCTGCGGCGAGACCAATGTCGACGTTCCAGTCCTCGTAGGCCTTGATCCACGGTTGCGCGCGCATCTGCGCCTTCGGGATCATCGGGCCCGCTTCCATCGAGGTGTGCATCTCGTCGCCGGTGCGGTCGAGGAAGCCCGTATTGATGAAGAACACGCGCGATTTCGCGGCGCGGATGCACTCCATCAGGTTGACGGTGGTGCGCCGCTCCTCGTCCATGATGCCCATCTTGATGGTGTTGCGCGCGAGGCCGAGCATGTCCTCGGTCGCGGCGAACAGTTCGTCGGCGAACGCGACTTCCTCAGGCCCGTGCATCTTCGGCTTCACGATATAGATCGAGCCGGTGCGGGAGTTTTGGATTGCGCTTCGGTTGCCCACTTCGCAACCGCGCTTGATGTCATGCAGCGCGATCAGGCTGGTGAATACCGCGTCGAGCACGCCTTCCGGCGCCGGGTTGCCATCGCGATCGAGGACGCCTGCGTCCAGCATCAGGTGGCCGACGTTGCGGATCAGGATGACGCTGCGGCCGGTGAGCGTGACGTTTCCGCCGGTCGGGCCGGTATAGACACGATCCTCGGCGAGGCGGCGGGTGAGCGCCTTGCCGCCCTTCTCGAACGTGTCGGTGAGCGTACCCTTGTTCAGGCCGAGCCAGTTGCGGTAGGCGGCGACCTTGTCCTCCGGGTCGACGGCCGCGATCGAGTCCTCGAGGTCCATGATCGTCGTCAACGCCGCCTCGAGCACGACGTCGGCGACACCCGCCGGGCTCGTCGCGCCAACCGGGGTCTTGCGGTCGATGACGATCTCGATGTGCAGGCCGTTGTTGGCGAGCAGGATCGCGGTCGGTGCCGCCGCGTCACCGCGATAGCCGACAAACGCGCGTTCGTCGGCGAGGCGCACCTTGACGCCGAGGCCGATTTCGGCGCCGACCTTGCCCTCTTCGATGAAATAGCGGCGCACATCCTCGTGCGAGGCGCCCTGCAGGCGAACAGCCTGATCGAGGAACCCCGACGCCCACGCCACGACCTTGGCGCCGCGCAACGGATTGTAGCCGCCGGCGCGGGTGGCGCCGTCCGTCTCGGGGATCGCGTCGGTGCCGTAGAGCGCGTCGTAGAGCGAGCCCCAGCGTGCGTTGGCGGCGTTCAGCGCGTAGCGCGCGTTCATGACCGGCACGACCAGCTGCGGGCCGGCCATGACGGCGATCTCGGGATCGACGTTGGCGGTGTCGACTTTGAACTCCGGGCCTTCGGGAACGAGGTAGCCGATCTCGGTCAGGAACGCTTTGTAGGCGGCAGCGTCATGCGGCTGGCCTTTGCGGCCGCGATGCCAAGCGTCGATCTTTACCTGCAAGGCGTCACGTTTTGCCAGCAACGCACGGTTTTTCGGGGCGAGGGCGTGAACGAGCGTATCGAGGCCCGCCCAGAACGCCGTCTGGTCGACGCCCGTACCCGGGAGCGCCTCCTGATTGACGAAGTCGAACAACACCTTGGCGATCTTGAGGTCGCCGATCTTGGTGATCTGTTGCATGTGACGGACCTTCTGGGTTGGGCCGCAGGGCGGCGCTGCCCGGCCTGCCTCGCGGCGAGGTTGACCGGTTGAATCGAACGCGACCTTTGGACGTTAGTTACCCGGCAACGGGTAGCTTCCTGGCAGCGGGGCGGCATTGACGGCGCCCTCACCGCTGAACGACGCGGATTTGCCTGTTCAGACTATGTTGCACTGCAAAATAACCGTGTTCGCATGTGCGGGCAAGCGGGACGACGCAGGAAATTCACCAATTCCGAGAAACTAATCCCCATTCGTTTGAATCACGCGATCTGGCCCCTGCGTTCGTCAGCGTCCCCACGCGAGCAGACGGACGTCGCATGCCCTCGTCACGGCTACGTCCAAAGCACGACGATGGCTATCACTCCGTTCTCGCCCCGCCCTCCGGTAGGGTCGCTCGCCTCGAGCCTACTGGAAGTTGGGGTATTGCGTCGCTCGGTCAGAAACCGGCGAGCCGCTGAACCACGTGCCAGAGATCAAGCTTGAACACCTGCTCGATCACGGTCCACAGCACGATGCTGGTGAAGGCGATGGCGGCGGCGCTCAAGATGCGCCGTAACGGCCGTTTGAGGTTGCGCGCGATCTTGACCGGCAGCACCAGATCCGGCAGCACCGTATCCGCGATCATGCCATCGGCGCCGACCGTGCGTGCGGCGACCATCAATTGCAGGTCACTGCTGTGGCCACGGAGTGGCGTCAACGTGAACCGCCAGACGGCCGCATCGCCGGCCGCGCGCGCGGTTGCTTGAGTGGCTTGGTCCCATTGCGTCTCCGGCGACCCGGGTTCGATCGCGAATGCGCCTTTGCCGCCACGCAACCGGACCGTGATCGCGCGTACAGCGACGAACTCCGCTCGCAGCGACGACGGCATCGGCCCCGAACCACTTCCGGCCAGCGGCGCACGGGCGACCCGAACCTCGATCGTCGTCGGGACGTCGTGGCGCAGGCGTTTTGGCAGCGTAAAGGAGACTTGCCCTGCTTCGATGGCGGGTGCCCGCGGCGCGTCCCCCGGCAACCCGGCAGGCACGGGAGCCACTTGCCGCTGAGCTGCAACCGGTCCCTGATGACCTGGCGATGGCATTGGGGCGGGAGCACGCATCTGTGGCGCACCCGGCATTTGGGGCTGCGGGTTGGGTGGCCTCGGCGTCGGGTCTGGCCAGGGTGCGCCGGCCATCGGTTCGGGCCGTTGCTGCGCGCGCTCCGGCATGCGCTCGGCCAAGCGCTCGGTCAGACCCGAGATCGGCTGGCGTGCCGGCGGCTGCGGCAACGGCATGCGTGGTTGCGGGGTTAAGTGCTGCGCAGGCGGCGTGGGCAATGGCGGCGGCGCCCAGTTGGAGGATGGTTGCCTTGGAACTGGCGCTGGGCGCTGCGGTGATTCTTCCGGCGCGGCGGGAGAAGCCACATCCGGGACGGGATAGGCCGGCTGCGGCAGACGGTCCCATCGCGAAGGCGCAAGCTCCGCCAGCACCGAGCTTGGACGCTGCGTTGGTTGCTCCGGAAGCTTGGGCGGTTGTGCCTCGAGTTCCAGGGCGGGTGGTGCTGTTTCCGTTGGTTCGACCGGCTGCTCGACGGGTCGCGATACCGGCGCGGTCGCAAGCATCACCGTCGGTACGTCCGGCGCTGGGGCGGCCGCTGGTGGAGGCAAGATCTCAACCGACTTCGGCGCTTGCCGGACGGTAGCTGTGCGTGCCGCGGCTGGAACGCTCAACTCCGAACGTGGCGGCAAGGTGCGCTGTTCCACCCGCTCACGGGCGGCGGCCAGTATGTCCTCGGCGTTGGAGCCTGCCCGGGATGAAGCCGGTGGCGGTGTGGCAGCACTTGGCTGTCGCGCCGGCAGTGCAGTTTGGACCGGTGCTGCTTGCGCCGCCCGCTGCAGGACGCGGATCGCCTCCTCGAAGGTCAGGCCTTGGGCCTTGAGAAAGCTCGCGGCCATGCTGCGCCCGTCGCCGACCAGCGCCGCGAGCACGATGGCGCCGTCGATGCGGTTGCGGCGGCCTTGCTTCGCTGCCAGCGTGGCGTACTTGAGAATTTCAGCAAGTCCCGGTGAAACCGTTGGATTTGTCGGGCCACCCGAGCTGCGGTCGCCGAGACTGCCGAGGAATCCGGCCACGTCGTTGCGCAGGCGATTGAGGTCGACCTGCGACGACTGCAGCACCAGGCCCGCGTCCTCGTCCTCGCTGAGCGCCAGCAGCAAATGCTCGACCGTCACCTGCAAATGCGACTGACTACTCGCGTATTCGCGCGCGCGCATCAGTGTCGCCTGCAGCGCAGGCGACATCGGTGTCGTGCCGAGATCCTCCGCCATAGCCGCCTCAGCCATCGCCTGCACCGCCCCCTACGCCCGCCTTCGATCGGCCCGCTCCCAAATACCCCCGCGGGTCCGGCCGTCATACCTGCTATACCTGCTTCGCGGCCAAAGTGTAGCCGATCCAGGACGGTCCAGTACCCCCAGCGACCGGAAAACCGTCTCGCCCCGGCCAGGCAACGCCGGTTGTAGCCGCGACCGATGGCGTTCTGGTGTCAAGTCCGCGAGCATCGATATAAAGCCCAGGACCATCGGACAAACGCTCAAGCAGGACCCCGCCATGATCGGACGCCTCAACCACGTCGCCATCGTCGTCAAATCGCTGGCAGCCGCGACACCGGTCTACGCGGCGACGCTCGGCGCCAAGGTCACAGCCCCGCAGGCGCTGCCCGAGCATGGCGTCACCGTGGTTTTTGTCGAGCTACCGAATACCAAGATCGAGCTGTTGGAGCCGCTCGGACAGGGCTCCCCGATCGCCAAGTTCTTGGAAAAAAATCCGGACGGCGGCATTCACCATGTCTGCTATGAGGTCCCCGATATCATCGCCGCACGCGACAAGTTGAAAGGAGAGGGGGCACGCGTCTTGGGCGACGGGGAACCCAAAATCGGCGCTCACGGCAAGCCTGTGCTTTTCCTCCATCCGAAAGATTTCCTCGGCACCCTCGTCGAACTCGAGCAAGTTTGATAGTTTGATCCTCTCTCCCTGCTCGTCCATGCGAAGCATCTCCACCAAGACACCCTTGAACGGGGAGAGGGTGAGGGCGGCGGCAATCGCGGACGTTCGAGTTGTGCAGTCCAAACTGAATAAGGCCCCCATGAGCATCACACTTGGCATCGCGCTCTATTTCATCATCTGGTGGACGATGTTGTTTGCTGTGCTGCCTCTGGGAGTGCGCACGCAAGACGAGGAGGGTAACGTTGTGCCTGGGACCCCCGGCAGCGCGCCGTCGAAGCCGGCCTTCCGCAGAATCGTGCTGATCAACACCGCCGTATCCTGCGTCGTTTTTGCGATCGTTCATGTCGCGATCGCCAAGGGCCTGATCAACCTCAACGCGATCGGGCCGGGGCCACATTGATCTCGTCATAGCATCGTCGGTTGAAGCGAGCGGGCCGGCGGTGCGAACCCGTCAGGTGCGTGCTGGGCACAACCGCTGTCGGACAAACTTCACCGGAAATGCGGGCGCGCGCAACTGCGCCGCTGGGCCAGTTTACTCCGACCTACCAGCTACTCCGCCTTCGCCTTGCCCTTCTTGTCGTCCTTTGCGGTAGCGGCTGTTGGTTCGCCAGACTTCGCCGGCGGCTTCAACTCGATTGCCTTAGGCTTCGGCTTGACCGGCGCGCGGAGCAATGTGCGCACGGTGCGCGACGCGACGACTTCGCCGTCATTGGCGAAGGCCTCGTGGTTGCGCTCGATCTCCTTGAGGTCATAGCGGTAGTTGACCATCAGGCCGTGTGCCTCGCGCAAGCCCTTCTCCGAGACGTCGCCGAGCCAGTTGATACGCTCGAGTCTTGCACCATTGCCGAGATGGAAGCGCGCCACCGGATCGACCGGCCGCCCGTCACCGGACTTGGCCAGCAGAAAATAGTGCGCCGCCAGCGCCAGCAGTGTGTCCTTCGGCGCCTCCTCCTCGTCGGGGTCTTCGAGCCAGCCGGGATCGCGCAGCACCTGCAACGCAACACGGTCAGCATCGGTGACGGCGCTGGCGGCATCGTCAGCGAGAGCGCGATCGAGCCAACGGGCGAAATGCGGGACCGGCGACAGCGTGACGAAGGTTTTCAGCTGCGGTTGCTCGCGGACCAATTCCTCGACGACCTGCTTGATCAGGAAGTTGCCGAACGAGATGCCGCGCAGCCCTTCCTGGCAGTTCGAGATCGAATAGAAGACCGCAGTTGTGGGGGCTGCTTCGGCGGGGCCACCCTTACGCTTCTCGTTGAGCACGGCCTGAATCGAGCCGGGAATGTCGCCCATCAGCGCGACCTCGACGAAGATCAGCGGCTCGTCGATCAGCGAGGGATGGAAGAACGCGAAGCAGCGCCGGTCGACCGGATCGAGGCGGCGGCGCAGGTCGTCCCAGCCCTGAATCTCGTGCACGGCCTCGTACTGGATGATCTTTTCCAGGATCGCGGCCGGCGTCTGCCAGTCGATGCGCTTGACGACCAGGAAACCGCGGTTGAACCAGGACGCCAGCAGATGCGCCATGTCGGTGTCGACGGCGGCGATGCCGGGCTCGGCCTTCGGCAATCGCAGCAGATCGCGGCGCATGGCGACGATTTCGGCAGTGGCACCGGGCGCGAGGTTGAGGCGACGGAAGAATTCCTGGCGTGGGCTTTCAATGGCATTGCGCAGCCGCTGCAACGTGTGATCGGAAGGATCGGCAAGATAGGCCTTGGCTGCGGTTTCCGCGGCGACCGGATCGGGCTTGAAATGCTCGGACAGGAACTTGAAGAAGCCGCGCCGGTCGTCCGGGCCCATGTTGCTGTAGAACTGGATGATCTGCCGGCCGATCGCGACGCCCGAGGCCTCGCCGCGGCCCGAGACCAGCGCCTCGGCCAGCGTGTTGATGTCCTCGCGCGCGCCACCCGTCAGCGAACTCGGCAACAACTGGCGGCCCTGTTGGGCGATGGTGTTCAAGAGGTCTTGCAGAAACGAGACGTTGACGGCCACGGGCGGCCCCCTTTGGATGTTCTGTAATATCATCGGTTGTCATGGTCGGGCTCGTCCCGACCACCCATTGTCCAGCGGGCGCGACCTAGGAGTAGTGCTGCAACGCTGCAGAAAACGACACCCTTCGCACTCGTGGCGCCATGGGTCCTCGGGACAAGCCCGAGGATGACACCTTGCGTTGTTCGATGAGTGCCCAAATGGCCGCCTCCGGGTCACGGCCCCACCAACACTTTAGCTCAGCGGACGGGCGTTACAATGGCAGCGCACAATGGCGGTCTAATCGTCAACCCTCATAGCCCTCGATGACGATCACGTCGCCTTTCGAGTGCTTGTTGCGGACGAGTTCGGCGGCCTTGTACTCGGGGCTGTCGTAGCAGGCGAGCGCCTTCTCGTAGGTTTCGAACTCGATGACGACGTGGCGGGTGCGCGCATCACCTGACTTCTTCGTGAACTTGCCGCCACGCACGAGAAACTTCGCGCCGTACTTGGAGAACGCCTTGGCGTTCAGAGCCACATATTCCTTGTAGCCCTCGGGATCGGTGACATCGACGTGGGCGATCCAATAGCCTTTGGGCATGGGGGTCTCCTTCAGGGTTTGAGCTTGGCGATTTCGCTGATGATCCGGCGAGCGGCTGCTGCGGGATCGGACGCCTCTGTGATCGGGCGGCCGACGACGAGATGCGAGGCGCCGGCGGCGATGGCTTTCGCCGGCGTCATGACACGCGCCTGATCGCGATCAGGACCATCGACCAGACGGATGCCGGGCGTCACGATCAGAAAACCGGGGCCGACGGCTGCGCGGACGCTTTCAGCTTCTTGGCCGGAGGCTATGACGCCGTCGAAGCCGGCGGCCTTTGCGAGCTTGGCGCGGTGGACGACGAGTTCGGCAGGGTTCATGGCCGAAACACCCTGCTCGCGCAGGTCGTTCGCGTCGAGGCTGGTCAGCACCGTCACGGCCAGCAGCTTCAACCGAGAGGCGCCGCGGCCTTTCACGGCCGCATCGAGCGTTTTGCGGTCGGTGCCATGCACGGTGAGATAATCGAGGCCGAGGCCGGCGATTTTGGCCACCGCCTTCTCGACCGTGTTCGGGATGTCCAGCAGCTTCATGTCGAGGAAGACGTCCTTGCCCGCGGCTTTCAAGCCCTGCGCGAACGCCAAGCCACCGCCGAACAACAGCTCGAGGCCAACCTTGTAGCACTGTGCTTCCGCGCCCAACCGCTCGACGAGGGCGCGCGCGCGTTCAACCTCGGGCACGTCGATCGCGACGAAAACGCGGGCTCGCGGGTCAGGCGTGGCAGTCATCGGCAATGCTCACCCATGCATGATGTGCGCGGCGCGTGCGAGCCGCTGGATCAGAGCCTTGTACATCTCCATGAGTACTTTGTCTTTCAGATGCCCGTTGTCGTCGAAGGCGTCCGTGGCGCGCGACACCGAGATCTGGTCAGGGAGGACCAGTGCGCTGAGCCCCAACTCCATGGTCTGCCGCAGCGCGATCAGGCCGCGCATGCCGCCGAGTGCACCAGGCGACGCCGCGCCGATCGCGAACACGCGCGACTTGTAGACATGCAGTGGCGGCTCGCCCTCGTCGCGGTTGCGGCTGACCCAGTCGAGCGCGTTCTTCAACAGCGGCGCCAAGGAGGCATTGTATTCGGGCGCGGCGATGAAGACTCCGTCATGCACCAGCAGCAGCGCTTTCAGCTTCTTGGCGTTCTCCGGAACGCCGCTTTTGGCTTCGAGATCGCCGTCGTAAATCGGCATCGGGTAATCGCCGAGGTCAGCGAACGTCGCCACGATGCCGTTGGCGTGTGCAATATCGGCGCCGAGCTTGGCTAGTCGCTTGTTGAGCGAGGCCTCGCGGGCCGAACCGGCGATGAAAAGGAGTTTTGTCGTATGGGGCATCGATGACCTCGGACGTTACGCAATGACTGGCAAGGGTGTACCACGTTCAGGCGTGCAAGTACCTTGCTCCGCCAATTGCGATACGTGCGGGTCGCCTATGTGGACCGCTCGGTTGCAATGCAAAGCGGCGGGTGACAGTCGGAAAAGATATGTTATAACATCGTTCCATGAACACCCATTGTCGCCGCAAGGGACCGAAAGTCATGTTTCGAGTTTTGACCCGGACTGCCGTTCTGGCAACCACCTGCATCAGCCTGCATGCCTCGGCTGCGCGGGCAGCCGACCTGAAGGTTGTCGTCACGATCAAGCCGATCCATGCGCTGGCGACGGCCGTAATGCGCGGCGCAGGCGAACCCAAGCTGCTGATCGACGGGGCGGGCTCGCCGCACACGTTCACGTTGAAGCCGTCCGACGCGAAGGCGCTGAGCGCGGCCAATGTGTTCTTCAGGGTCTCGGAAGGATTGGAGCCGTTCACGGGCCGGCTCGTCAAGTCGTTGCCCCCGGCTGTGCGCGTGGTGACGCTAGCGGCGACGCCGGGCCTGACGCTGCATGCGCTGCGGACCGGGGAAACGTTCGAGGATCATGCGCATGAGGCCGCCGCTGCGAAGGGCGGACACAGCCACGGCCACCAGCAACACCGCCCGGCGCCAATGCAGGGTGCCCAAGACGCTACTCAAAACGACGGGCACATCTGGCTCGACCCCGCGAACGCAAAACTGATTGCCACTGCGATTGCCGAGGCTCTGGCCGTGGCGGCGCCGGATCAGGCGGTGAGGTTCAAGGCGAACGCGGCGGAGCTTGGCCAGCAACTCGACAAGCTCGATGCGGAACTCGCGGAGGCATTGAAGCCGGTCGCGGGCAAGTCCTACATCGTCTTCCACGATGCCTATCAGTATCTCGAGCGCCGCTACGGCCTCACGCCAGTAGGTTCGGTGACGGTGAGCCCTGACGTACCGCCGAGCGCGAAACGCCTGACCGAGCTACGCCGCAAGGTCGCGGGGCTGAAAGCCGCGTGCGTCTTCGCCGAGCCGCAGTTCCAGCCGCGCATCATCGACACGATCGTCGAGGGTACGACGGCACGTCGCGGGACGCTCGATCCGCTGGGTGCAGCCATTCCGGCCGGTGCGGAGCACTATGTGAGCCTGATGCGCGCAATGGCGGCGGACCTCAAGGCGTGTCTCGGCAACCCGGCGTAGGATGGCAGGCCGTGAGGAACCTTGATCGTGATGGCAGGCGCGCCGAGACCGACCGAATCTGAATCCATACAGTCAAGCGACGCGGTCTTCGATCATCACAGTCCAGTCTGTGCCGGACGTCGATGGTGGTAGCGGGTCGCCATGCCGTTTGTGACCGTCGATGATCTCGTCGACGATCGTACATAACTCGGCGAAGACGGCCTTCTCGTCGGAACCGTGACAGCCGCCGAACATCAAGCCGGGCGCCATTCCCACGTAGCACTGGTCTTCGTCCGACCATTCGACGATTTTTGCGTAGCGGTCACTATCCTTCATGCTCGCTCTCCTTGATTGCGGATGCAACTTGTCTAATCTGGTAGGTCTTGGCATCCGCTCCAAGTTTTCCCGAAATGGTAACACGTTTGCGCGATATCGGATGACGGTAGTTGCGATGGCTACCTTTGCCGCCGTCATTTTGGAACCCGGCTTGCTCCAGTTCGGCAATCAATTCTCGAATCTTCGGCGGCATGAGTGGGGCACCTTTCGGACTCGGCATATCGGTGCCGCATGCCGACGGAATCACTTCTCCGGCTCGACCAGGCCCTTCACGAACCAGCGTTGCATGAAGACGACGACCAGTACGGGCGGCAACATGGCCAGCATGGCGGTGGCCATGACGATGTTCCACTCGGTCAGCGCGTCGGACGTGACGATCATCTTCTTGATGCCGATGACGACGGTCTGCATGTCGTCGCGCGTGGTGATCAACAGCGGCCAGAGATACTGGTTCCAGCCGTAGATGAAGAGGATGACGAACAGTGCGGCGATGTTGGTGCGCGACAACGGCAGCACCGTATCCCAGAAGAATTTCATCGGCCCGGCGCCGTCGAGTTTCGAGGCTTCGACCAGCTCGTCCGGAATGGTGAGAAAGAACTGACGGAAAAACAGCGTCGCCGTCGCCGAGGCGATCAGCGGCACGGTCAAACCCGCGTAGCTGTCGAGCAGCCCTAAGTTCGCGACGATCTTGTAGGTCGGATAGATGCGCACCTCGACCGGCAGCATCAACGTCATGAAGATCAGCCAGAACGCCGCCATGCGGAACGGGAACTTGAAGTAGACGACGGCGTAGGCCGACAGGATCGAGATCGCGATTTTACCGACCGCGATGATCGAGGCCATTATGAAGCTGTTCAGCAGCATGCGGCCGACCGGCTCGCGCGTCGTGCCGCTGGTGCCGACGAACAGCGTCCGCCAATAGGTCTCGAAGAACAGCGGCCCCGGCGTCAGAGGCATCTGTCCGTTCGAGATGACGCTTTGCGGGTGGGTCGAGCCGACGAACGTCAGGTAGACCGGAAACGCGACGATGGCGACCCCGATGCACAGCACCAGATGCGCGAAGAGGTTCCGGTACGGGCGATGCTCGACCATGTCGGGTGCTTACTTCTTCTTCGCCGATTTGCCGGCCTTCTTGCGCTCGTCGGCGAACACGTCCTTCGCCACATAGATCGCCTCGCGAATCAAGGGCACGCCGATGTAGCCAGACATCTGCAGCAGAACCTCGATCAGCTCGTCCTCGGTCCAGCCCTGCTTCAGCGCGAAGCGGAGATGGATGTCGAGCTCGGCGTGGCGGCCCATGGTGGTGTCGGTGATGACGCAGATCAGCGTCCGTGTTTTCAGGTCGAGGCCCGGACGCGACCACAGCGCGCCGAACACGGTCTCGGTGGCAATGTCGATGAACTTCTGGGTGTGCGGGTCGCCCGCATACTCTTTGGCGTTCTTCTCGAACTCGGCATCGCTGCGCAACTTGCGCCGCATCGCCTCGCCCTTTTTGTAGAGTTCGCTTTTCTCGGTCATTTACTTGCGCTTTCGGTTGCCCAATGCCAACCGGCGCGTGGATACGGCGACGGTGGTGTCATAGGGGACGGTGGTAGGGACGGGCGGTATGGGACGGTGTCAGACCCTTGGGTCTGATACCTTGTTCTGCAACAGTGAGCATGCTCGATATCAGACACGGAGGGTCTGTTATCTACTCCGCAGCTCGCACGCGGTCGAACACGGGCGCGGCTGGGACGGGCGTGCGGTGGACGATCGGCATCACCTCTTCGGCGAAGCGGCGCATCATGCGGTGGCGGGCTTCGCGTGGCACGCCGGCGGTGGCGTTGGAGATCAGCAAATAATCAAAGCCGAGCGCGCGCAGTTCCGTGATGCGCCGCGCCACCGTCTCCGGTGAGCCGACGAGATTGCGGTCGAGGATCGGATCGATCTGCGCGGGGTCGCCCATCAGCTTCATGTTGCCGAAAATCTTGGCGAACTGCTGATAGCCGGCGATGTGGCCCCAGGGCGTCGTGTCGGTGGTGTAGTGCTCGGCCTGCAGCTTGTAGAAGCGGGCGAGATGGCCGCGCGCCTCCTCGCGGGCTTGCGCATCCGTGTCGCCGATGAAGCACTTCGTGGAGACCGGCAACGTTACGTCGGTCGCGTGGCCTGATGCGGCAGCCTTGGCCCGCCAGCGCGAGAGGATCTTCGCCAGCATGAAGTTCGGGAACTGCGACAGCGACAATGGCGCCAAGCCCAGTTCGCCCATGATCTCCGCGCTTTCCGGACTGCCGATGGCGCCGAAGAAGTTCGGCTTCCGCTCGGTCAGCAGGGGACGCACGGTAATGGCGCGATCGAGTTTGACGTGGCGGCCCTGATAGGTGAACGGCTTGCCGGCGAGTGCGAGGCGCGTCACCTCCCAGCACTCGCGGAACCGCTCGCGCGCCTCGGTCATCGGCACGCGCATGGCGTCGTACTCGAGCTTCGCCGTGCCGCGGCCCATGCCAATCGACAGCTCGCCCTTGGTCAGCGTCGCGAGCATCGCCACATCCTCGGCGAAGCGGATCGGATCGTACCAGGGCAGCACCATCACCGCCGTGCCGAGCCCCATGCCGGGGCAGGCGGCCGCCAGGTGCGAGAGGAACATCAGCGGATTCGGCGTCGGGTAGTAGTCGGAGAAATGATGCTCGACCATCCAGACGGCGTCGAAGCCGACTTTCTGCGCCAAGCCGGCGTCGCCAACCGCCTCGCGATACATCTGCGCATCGCTGGCGCCATCAGCATCGACCGCGCCGATCTGCACGGCAAAGCGAACCTGTTTCGGCATGCCCCTCGTCTCCAATGGCTTGGACCCTGGGATGAGGCTAACCCGTGCCGAGCCCGCTTGTCACGATCCGCAGTTTGGCGCCGTTGGACCGAACGCACAGCGCCGGCGAGGAACTGGCTTGGCAAGTCGCCGCGAATGGCACTACAAGGTGCGCAACACAGGAGTTCACCATGCCGAAGATGTCGGACAACCGCCGCAAGCGCATTCAAGCCAAGCAGCGCAAGGCCACGAATATCTTGAAGCGCGCGCAGAAGGCTGCAAAGCAAGCTCGGAACGCCAGCTGATTGCCAGATCGTCCGCGCAACGCGTGATCAGCGGGAATCGGTTAACGGGTAATTCTGGGTGTGATCGGCTTGAAGATGCGCAGGCCGTCGATGCCGAACATCGACGCCTTCAGCATGCCGTGATCGACGACGCGCAGGCCACGACGCTCGGTTGTCTTGTCGAGTCCGACGCTCTTGCCCCAAGTCATCGTCGAGCCG
>JANLQP010000290.1:0-13042 GCA_031367895.1 Hyphomicrobiales bacterium | reverse complement strand
GCGGACGTCACCGAGCACGGCCTCGACGCTCAAGCCGTCGCCTTCGGATGTCTCGACGATGCGGTTGTGCAGATAGAAGATGTCGACGGACGTGAGGCCGAGGCGCTTCAGACTGGCGTCGAGCGACTCGTTGATGGCGTCACCGATGCGGCCGTAGTCGGCCTCCTTGATGCGGACCTTGGTCGCGAGCGTGATCTTGGGTTTCAGCTTGGCGAGGATGCGCCCGACGTTCGTTTCCGAGGCGCCGTTGCCGTACTGCGCCGCGCTGTCGAAATAGGTGATGCCCATATCGAGCGCGCGCTGGAAGGCGCATTCCTGATCGGCGGCCAAGCCCTTCGTCATCAGGCCGCCGACGGCGCCGCATCCGTACGACAGCACCGTTGCCTTGATGCCCGTCCGTCCAAGCTGTCTCACGTCCATGGGAACTCCGCGTGCTCTGATGTGTGGCTGCTCGAAGTATAGCGGAAAATGGGGACAGTCACCAATTGCGCTCGAGCCGAGGCCAGACGACGGAACGCGCCGGACTTAATGGGTGACTGTCCCCATTTTGATGCCCATTTTCATGATTGTCCGCGCCACCGCCTCGGCAACGCGGATGCCGTCGACGCCGGCCGAGAGAATGCCGCCCGCGTAGCCGGCACCTTCGCCGGCCGGGAACAGACCGCGTGTGTTCAACGATTGAAACGTCTCGTCGCGGCGAATGCGGATCGGCGACGACGTGCGCGTCTCGACGCCGGTCATGACGGCGTCGGGCATCGCGAAACCTTTGATCTGGCGGTCGAACGCGGGCAACGCCTCACGCATGGCGGCAATGGCGAAATCCGGCAGGCAAGCGGCGAGATCAGTCGGCGTGACGCCGGGTTTGTAGGACGGGGTGACCTTGCCGAGTTTCGTCGATGCGCGCTTGGCGATGAAGTCGCCGACCAGCTGCGCGGGTGCCGCGAACGTGCCGCCGCCGGCCGTGAAAGCGGCGCGCTCCCACTGCCGCTGGAACGCGATGCCAGCCAATGGGTGGCTCGGATAATCGGCGGGTGTGATGGCGACGACGATGCCGGAGTTGGCGTTGCGCTCGTTCCTCGAATACTGGCTCATGCCGTTGGTGACGACGCCGTCGGGCTCCGAGGCGGCGGCGACCACCGTGCCACCCGGGCACATGCAGAAGCTGTAGACGGCGCGTCCGTTGCTGGCGTGATGCACGAGCTTGTAGTCGGCGGCGCCGAGGATCTTGTTGCCGGCGTACTCACCGAACCGGCAACGGTCGATCAGCGATTGCGGATGCTCGATGCGCACGCCGACCGAGAACGGCTTGGCTTCGATGGTGACGCCACGGTCGTGCAGCATCTGGAACGTGTCTCGGGCGCTGTGGCCGATCGCGAGCACGACGTGGGAGGCCGCGATTTCCTCGCCGCTGTCGAGCGTGACGCCGGCCATGCGCCGCGCGCCGTCCGGCCCGGTTTCGACGTGGATGTCGGTGACTTGACGGCCGAACCGGTATTCGCCGCCGAGCGCTTCGATCGAGGCGCGCATGCTTTCGACCATGGTGACGAGGCGGAAGGTGCCGATGTGCGGTTTGGCGACGTAGAGGATTTCATCGGGTGCGCCGGCCTTTACAAATTCTTCCAGCACCTTGCGGTCGCGGTTGGCGTCGTCCTTGATGCCGCTGTAGAGCTTGCCGTCGGAAAAGGTGCCGGCGCCGCCTTCGCCGTATTGCACGTTGGACTGGGGCGTGAGCACCGAGCGGCGCCAGAGGCCCCAGGTGTCTTTGGTGCGTTCGCGCACAATCTTGCCGCGTTCGAGGATGATCGGGCGAAAGCCCATCTGCGCCAGGATCAGGGCCGCAAAAATTCCGCATGGGCCGGTGCCGATCACCAGCGGGCGGGCTGTGTGGGTGGACGGCGCCTTGAAGGGGAGCCGATAGGCGGTGTCGGGCTTCGGGCCGATGTTGCGCTCGCGGGCCGTGCGCGCCTGCACCACCGCCTCGGCCTTCACCTCGACGTCGATGGTGTAGGTGAGTTGGATCGCCGAGCGCTTGCGCGCGTCCCAACCGCGCCGGAAGACGTGATAGGCGATGAGGTCGGCGGATTTGATCTGCAAGCGCTGCACGATCGCCGAACGGAGCGCAGCCTCGTCATGGCCGAGCGGCAGCTTCAGTTCGGTCAGGCGTAGCATCGGGGGCTCCGGAGACTGGGGCGAGGCGGGTGGGTCAAGCCCTGCACTGCTACCGAGCGCACCAGTGACCCTAACGTCAAAAATGGAGCCACAACGGGTTCTTGGATCGCTCACTTACCACAACTTGCCGGAGTCCCGGAGCACCATTTGGCAAGCTTGGTTCTATCGCAACGAAGGAACAAAATCCGGGGCATTGCTCATCGCTTCGGTGCTGGCAGCAATAGGTGCTGTTCTGATGGCTCTGCCATCACTTGAGGTGTTTATGCTGGTCGGAACAAAAGTGCTGCTGCCGCTAATGGGCGTGCGGTAAAGTTGGTCGGAATGCAGAACGGCCACAAGTTGTTGGGTCGCGAGAGTGCAGGACTTGACCCAACCTACAAGTGCCGTTCCGAGTGAGCGATGGGCCCTGTCTCAAACTTGCGCCTCGGGCAGCGGCATCGCCAAGGGGTCAGACCTGGTCTGACCCCTTTGTCAGAGCCGTTCACCATAAGGCGATGGCCGGCGCGCAAACTTATCCCCCTTGGCCGCGAGTGCTGCATGCTTGGGCCTGCCCGCCGACGTCGCACCTTGTGCGGTGCCTAGCTTATGTGTCCCCTCCGCCATCCACCTAGGCATTACGGGGCCACCTCTGCTAGCGTGAGTGAGGGATTCGAAGGGGAGGCCTGCCCGCGCATGGAGTACTTCGTCCAGCAGCTCGTGAACGGTATCACGCTCGGCTCGATCTACGGTCTCATCGCCATCGGCTACACGATGGTTTACGGCATCATCGGCATGGTGAACTTCGCGCACGGCGATGTGTTCATGATGTCGACCTTCATCGCGGTCAGTCTCTATCTGCTGCTGACGCAAATCCTCGGCATCACCTCGATCGCGCTGGCGCTGCTGATCGTCCTCGTCCTGGCGATGGCGCTGACGTCGCTGTGGAACTGGATGATCGAGCGTGTCGCCTATCGGCCTTTGCGTGGCTCGTTCAGGCTGGCGCCGCTTATTTCCGCGATCGGCATGTCGATCCTGCTCGTCAACCTGATGCAGGTGTTGCAAGGCCCCACGAACAAGTCGATCCCGGCGCTTGTCACCGGCTTCATCGCGCTCGGGCCGACGGGCAGCATCGTCATCTCGCTGAAACAGATTCTGATCGTCACCGTGACGGCAGGACTACTCGGCATCTTCTGGTATCTCGTCCAGCGCACACCCTTGGGACGCGCCCAGCGCGCCTGCGAACAGGACATGCGCATGGCGGCACTGCTCGGCATCGATGTCGACCGCACGATCTCGATCACGTTCATCATGGGCGCGGCGCTGGCGGCAGTCGCGGGCGTCCTCTACGTCATCCAGTACGGCAGCGTGAATATTTCCGACGGCTTCGTGCCGGGTGTGAAGGCGTTCACGGCGGCCGTGCTCGGCGGTATCGGCTCGCTGCCGGGCGCCGTGCTCGGCGGGCTGATGATCGGCCTGATCGAGTCGCTGTGGGCGGCCTACGTGTCGAGCGACTACAAGGACGTCGCTGCATTCTCGATTCTGGCCGTGACCCTGATCTTCCTGCCTTCGGGGCTGCTCGGCCGGCCCGAAGTCGAGAAGGTCTGACGCAGCATGGCACCCACCGACGCATTGCCGCGTGCTGCGCCCTTCAACTTGGTCAGCCAACTCCGCCACGCCGGTATGGCGATGCTGCTGGCGCTCGGCCTTGCGGTGCCGCTGGTCGTCTTGCGGCTGGCGCAGGACATCTCGAACCGCCTGATCATCGAGCCGCGCTTCATCCTGGTGGCCGGTTGGCTGCTCGTCGCCTTCGCCATCGGGCTGCGCCGCGGCGCTTTTGCGAGGCCGAACCAGTGGCCAGCCGAAGCGCTCTACACGGCAAGCTCGGCGCTGCTGCTGTTCTTCCTGATCCGCGCGTTCCACGGCTGGAGCAATGCGCTGCATCCGGGGCTCTCGGAGCCAACGTCGCAGTTCGTGATGGCGCTCGCGTTGCTGGCCTGCGGACTACTGGCGATTGCCGGACTTATGCTTGTCGTCCACGGCTTGCGCGAACACTTGTCGGCCGACATTCCGACACGGCCTGCCCGCCTCAACGGCGCCGCATCTGCGACAGCGGCCAAAGGCGGCCTTGCGCTGCTCATCGCGTTCCCCCTGCTGATGCTGGCGATCACCGGCACTTCCGGCGCCATCAAGTGGGTGGACAACTTCGGCGTCCAGATCCTGATCTACATCATGCTCGGTTGGGGGCTGAACATCGTCGTCGGCCTCGCCGGCCTGCTCGATCTCGGCTACGTCGCGTTCTACGCCGTCGGCGCCTATGCCTACGCGCTGATCGCGACGCAGGTGATCCCGGCAACAGCGCCTGCACTCGGCGTCTGGGCCTTCTGGATCTGCCTGCCCGTTGCCGGCATCCTCGCCGCACTCTGGGGCATCATCCTCGGCTTCCCCGTGCTGCGCCTGAAGGGCGACTACCTCGCCATCGTCACGCTCGCGTTCGGTGAGATCATCCGCCTCGTGCTGGTCAACTGGGTGGATGTGACCAAAGGCGACATGGGCATCCAGACGCCGCGCATCACGTTCTTCGGCATCCCCTTCGCCAGCGCCACCGGGGACCGAACCTTCGGCGAAATCTTCGGCCTGTCGGGCTCGCCGACCATCTACCGCTCGATATTTCTCTACTACGTGATCCTGGCGCTGGCGCTGCTGACGGCCTTCATCACCAATCGCCTCCGTCGCCTGCCTGTCGGGCGCGCATGGGAGGCGCTGCGTGAGGACGAGATCGCCTGCCGCTCGCTCGGCATCGACACGACATCAACGAAGCTCACCGCCTTCGCGATCGGCGCCGGCTTCGGCGGCTTGGCGGGCGCGTTCTTCGCGGCGCGACAGGGCTTCATCAACCCGAAGTCGTTCGAGTTCATCGAGTCCGCGACCATCCTCGCCCTCGTCGTGCTCGGCGGCATGGGATCGCTGCTCGGCGTCGCACTCGCCGCCATCGTCGTGATCGGCGGGACCGAGTTGCTGCGCGAGCTCGACTGGCTGAAATACATTTTCGGACCAACGTTCGATCCGGCGCAGTACCGGATGCTGATCTTCGGCGTCGCCATGGTGGCGATGATGATCTGGAAGCCGCGCGGCCTCATCTCCGTGCGCGAGCCGTCGATCGTGCTGAAGGAGCGCAAGGCGATTTCCGGCGCCCTCGTCAAAGCGGGGCATGGGTGATGCTATTCAATCCGCCTCAAACGCCGCTGCTGATCGTCGAGCATGTGACGATGCGCTTCGGGGGCCTCACCGCCCTAAACGATCTCTCGTTCACAGCCAAGACCGGAGAGATCACGGCGCTCATTGGGCCAAATGGTGCCGGCAAAACCACGCTCTTCAATTGCATCACCGGCTTCTACAAGCCGACCGCCGGGCGGATGGCGTTGATCAGGGGCGCACTCGACCCGAGCCGCGTCGAAGCGGCGACCCGCGCCGGAGGACGCTGGAGCTTTCCTGTTGCGGGCCTCCGAGGAGCCGGCGTATTCCTGCTCGAGCGTATGCCCGACTACGAGATCGCGGCGAGAGCCCGCGTCGCGCGCACGTTCCAGAACATCCGCCTGTTCTCCGGCATGACGGTGCTGGAAAATCTGCTCGTCGCTCAGCACAACGAGCTGATGGACGCCTCCGGCTGGACAGTGAAGGGACTGTTCGGCGCGGCGAGCTATCTGGCGGCAGAAAAAGCCGCCGTCGAAAAAGCTGCCGAATGGCTCGAGCGTATCGGCCTCACCGACCGCGCCGACGATGCAGCCGGCGAACTCCCGTACGGCGCCCAGCGGCGGCTCGAGATCGCGCGCGCCATGTGCACAGACCCGGTGCTGCTCTGCCTCGACGAGCCGGCAGCGGGCCTGAACCCGCGCGAATCCGCCGCGCTCAACACGCTGCTGAAATCGATCCAACGCGACTTCGGCACGTCGATCCTGCTGATCGAGCACGACATGTCCGTGGTGATGGAAATCTCCGACCACGTCGTGGTGCTCGAATACGGCAAGAAGATTTCTGACGGGCCTCCGGATTTTGTCCGCAACGACCCGAAAGTCATCGCCGCATACCTCGGCGTCGAAGACGAAGCAGAAGCCGAACGGATCGCCGGAGGCAAGCCATGAGCGGTGCGCTTCTGTCCATGCGTGGCGTCGAGACGTTCTACGGCAACATCCAGGCGCTGCGCGGCGTCGACCTCGACGTCGCCAAAGGCGAAATCGTCACGCTGATCGGAGCTAACGGCGCCGGCAAATCGACGCTGATGATGACCATCTTCGGACGCCCGCGCGCGCGCTCGGGGACGATCACCTACCGGGGCGACGACATCACGGGCTTGGCCACGCACGAGATTGCCCGCCGCCGCATCGCTCAGGCGCCAGAGGGCCGCCGCATCTTCCCGCGCATGACTGTTTTCGAGAACCTGCAGATCGGTGCCGAGATCGATGGCCTCAAGCATTTCGACGAGGATTTATCGCGCGTCACAACGCTGTTTCCGCGCCTGAAAGAACGCCTTGATCAGCGCGGCGGCACGCTCTCGGGCGGCGAACAGCAGATGCTCGCCATCGCGCGTGCGTTGATGGGCCGGCCCGAGTTGCTGCTGTTGGATGAGCCCTCGCTCGGCTTGGCACCACTGGTCGTCAAGCAGATCTTCGCGGCGATCCGCGAACTCAACAAGGCCGGCATGACGATCTTCTTCGTCGAGCAGAACGCCTATCACGCACTCCGCCTCGCGCACCGCGGCTACGTCATGGTCAACGGCCGCATCACGATGTCGGGGACGGGGGTTGAGCTACTCGCGCGACCGGAGATCCGCGCAGCCTATCTGGAGGGCGGGCGGCATTGATTGCCTGCTCCCGGCACGGATAATCATTGTTCGAGAGGCCCGAATCAACTTAGGCGAGAGAGCTTCCGTTCAAGCTGTGGCCCGCGCATCGGCCAATCTCTCGGGGATAATGAATGTCGAACCGCCATTTTTCCGACCTTTGCACCGTCGCACTCCTGTCGGCGCTGGCGTTTTCGGGTTCATTTTTTACCAACGGAGCCGTCGCGCAGCAGATGCCAGCGGCGCCCGATCTCGGCGGCATGATGCCTGCCGGCATCCGCGTGACGGTTGGTGCGATGGCCCTCTACCAACCGAAATTCGAGGGCGCCAAGGCTTATGTGTTCTCGGCGCTGCCGATCATCGAGTTCAGCCCGATCACGACGGGTGCCGGCGGTGCCGGGGGCCACAGTCCGTTCGACGCGCGTGCGCTGGACGATGTCTCCTTCGCGGTGATCCAATCGCACGGCTTCGAAATCGGCCCGTCGCTCGGTTATCGTCAGGGTCGCGCCGAGAAGGAATCACCGCGCCTCTCCGGTCTCGGCGACATCGACGGCGGCCTCGTCGTCGGCGGCTTTGCGCGCTATAATTTTGGACCCTTGTACCTGCGCGCGCTCTTCTCGCATCAGGTAACCGGTAGCGACACGGGTTATTTGCTCCGCGTTTCGGCCGGTGCCGAGCGGCAGGTTGCGCCGAAGATCCTGATCAAGGGCGTCATCACACTCGATTACGCAGGCGAAGACTACATGCAGGCCTACTTCGGTGTCACGCCGCTGCAATCGACCCGCTCGGGCCTGACGACGTTCGGTGCTGGCGCCGGCTTCAAGAGCATCGGCGCACTGCTCTCGACCGAGTACGCTTTGACCGCGGACTGGAAGCTGCTCGCCTCGGCCGGCTACACGCGCTATCTCGGCGACGCCGCATCGAGCCCGATCACGGAGGCAGCCGACCGATTCGAAGCACGTCTCGGCGCCTCGCGCTCGTTCGATTGGAAGATGCGGCAGTAAGTTCTGGCCTGAGGGGACGACGCAGTGATGAGCCCGGCATTTACTCTGCCCGAAACCCGACAGTAACCCCACAGTTTCTCGCGCCTGCCGCGTCGGGATACGCGGTGTCGGAGATTCGGGCAAAAACGAGCGTTTTGGCCTGCTCAGCCAACCTACAGTTGCATTGCGTCAGACCAATCACAACGCCACGATCAACCGCCCGAGCAGGCCGTTCGGGTCATGCAGCACACGCATGCCGTCGGCAGCGACGCGCCGCGTTGCCTGATCGACCGGATCGATCTCGGCCCAGCCAGCATCGACGAAGCTCATTTCGATCTCCTCGCCGCTGCCGAACGCGAGATGCCGTGAGCGCGCGCGGCCATAGTCGACGTCAGTCCAGCGGCCGACGGCCAAGCCGGCGGAAGGCCAGTCGATTTCGGCCATCCAGCCGGAATCCGCGCGGAAACGTTCGGGATCATCGACCACGCAGACAACGTCGACGTCGGCTTCCGCGTGCGCGCGCCCGTTGGCCCATGAGCCGACGAGCGCCACGGCTTGAATTCCGTCACGTCGCCCCGACCATCTCTTGAGTGCCGAGAGAAGCTGTTCGACTTGGGGGGCGGGCATGGAACGCATGGGCTACCTCAGCTGATGAGTTTGGCTCCGAAGTTCTGCTTAGGATCGAATTCTGGCGACAATCGTCCGGTCGGGACCGCGGCGGCGCCAGCTTGCCGTGCCAGGAACCGGCCCGAACCGGGCTCGGCCGCAAGCTTACCCTTTTCCATGATCACTTGGCCACGGCGCAATACCGTCACCGGCCAACCCTCGATCTTGCGGCCAACATAGGGCGTGAAGCCAGTGTTGTCGTGCACGTCCTCGTCACGAATTGTGACCTTCTTTTTCGGGTCCCAGATGCAGATATCGGCATCGGCGCCGATTGCGATCGTGCCCTTCTTCGGATGCAGGCCGTACATGCGTGCCGGCGCCGTCGAGGTCCACTCGACGAACTTCTCGATGCCGTAGCGGCCCTTCGAGACCATGGCGTCGAACATCAGCGGCAACCGTAGTTCCAGGCCCGGCATGCCGTTCGCAATCTCCTTGAAGCTCGGGTTCGTCTTGCCGAGCCGGAATTTGCCCGTTTCGTCCATCTTGTAGGGCGCGTGGTCTGACGAGATGAATTGCAGATCGCCAATCTCGAGTGCATGCCACAATGCCTCCTGATCGGATTTCTGTCGCAGCGGCGGGCTGCAGATCCACTTCGCGCCCTCGAGCCCGGGCTTGTCGAGATCATCGACCGTCAGCGTCAGATACTGCGTGCATGTCTCGGCGAACAGCTTGAGCCCGCGCCCGCGTGCCTCACGGATCACCTTGCAGCCTTCCGCGGTGGAGACGTGGTAGATGATGACCGGCTGATCGACGAGTTCGGCGAAGGCGGCCAGCCGGTAGAACGCCTCGGACTCACACAGCCTGGGATGATGCACGGCATGGAACTTCGGCGCCGTGTAGCCACGCTCGACCAGGCGGCGCGCCATCCACGAGATCATGCCGTTGTTCTCGGCGTGGACACAGACCATCGCCTTGTTCTCGCGCGCTGCAACCAGCGTTTCCAGCAGCTGCTCGTCGTCGACCTTGGTGTGCTCGTAGGTCATGAACAGCTTGATCGAGGCGTGTCCCGATTTCACGAGCGGCGGCAACTCCTCCTTGAGCACGCGTAGGTTCGGATCGGCCAGGATCATATGAAACGCGTAGTCGATCAGCGCGCCCTTCTTGGCGAGCACGTGGTAGTCCTCGACCGTCTTGGTCAGGCTCTTGCCTTTGTGCTGGGCTGCAAAGCACACCACCGTCGTGGTACCGCCGTGAGCCGCGGCTCCGGTCGCGCTCTCGAAAGTGTCGGCGCCCATCACGCCCATGCCGGACAACTGCTCGATGTGCGCGTGGCCATCGACGCCGCCGGGCAGCACCCACTTGCCGCGCGCGTCAATTTCGCGCTTTGCCGGCCCGAGATCGCGCCCCATGGCGACGACGCTTTCACCCGTGATCGCGACGTCCGCCGTGAATGTTTCGCTTGAGGTGCCGACCTGGCCCCCGCGGATGATGAGGTCGTAGTCCGTCATGTCGCTCTACCCTTGGCCAAATTCTGCTGCCTTACCTTCAATTGCCGTGAGCTTCCGTCAGCCGAGGCAAAAGGACAAGGGGAGACGACAGGGTAGACGACAGGCTGGGCCACAAGTTGTGGGGGTGGCCAATTAAGTCTGGTAGGAGTTATACGTGGAGAGGGCTGGTACCGCCAACGCGAACAGCTATCTTTCCACCAGCAACGGTCTCAACCTGCAGACTGGGCCTGACCGGCTTTTCGTATTCCTGCAACCCGCTTGAAGAGCTCGCGAGATATGACGCTGCCAATCCGAACCGACGACACCACGGGCTTGAAGATCTTCAGCACCCGGGCGGCCAAGGCGACCGAGAGAATTGCCGGCAAAGGCTATTCGGCAATCGCGGACGCCGCGCTGACGACGCTGCCGCCGCCGCCACCCGGAGCCGCGTTCAGTGCCGAGGAGCAGGCCAAGTACCGCGCCTTCAAGGAAGCGCGGCGTGGTGCTGCCGACTATATGGCCATGGAAGGCGAATTTGCCCGCTACCTCGATGATGTCTATTCGGCGCCGCCGATTGAACGGGATTCTTTGACCGACACGTGCGAGATACTTGTCGTCGGTGGCGGCTTCGCTGCGCTGCTGCTTTGGCACAAGCTGCGCGCGGCCGGAATCCAGGACGTCCGCTTTTGCGAGAAGGGCGGCGACGTCGGCGGCACCTGGTACTGGAACCGCTATCCCGGCATCGCCTGCGACGTCGAAGCCTACAGCTACCTGCCGCTGCTGGAGGAGATGGGCTATTTCCCGACGATGAAGTTCGCCTCCGGTTTCGAGATCCTCGAATACTGCCAGAGCATGGCGACGAAGTTGGGCTTCTACGAGCACTGCTTGTTCCACACCACCGTCGAGCAGACGGTGTGGGACGAGGCCAGTTGCCGCTGGACCGTGCACACCGACCGCGGCGACCAGATGCGGGCGCGTTACGTCGTGCTCGCGAACGGCATCCTGACGACGCCGAAGCTCGCGCGGATCGAAGGCATGGAGACTTTCACCGGCCAGTCCTTCCATACATCGCGCTGGGACTACAACATCGACCTCCAAGGCAAGCGTGTCGGAATCATCGGCACGGGGGCGACCGCGGTGCAGGTGGTGCCTGAGATCGCCAAGGTCGTGAAGGAACTCTTCGTCTTTCAACGCACGCCCTCAACCATCGACGTGCGCGACCAGCGCGCGACGACACCGGAGGAAATCGCGGCGTGGTCGACAGAGCCCGGCTGGGCGCTGGCGCGGCGCGAGAGGTTGGCCAAAATCTCGTCCGGCCGCACCGCGCTGCAAGGCAACGACGACTATCTCGCGGGCAAGGTCGCAGAATTCAAGGAGCGCAAGACCTACGAGCGGGCCCTGTCTCCGGAAGAGATGATCAAACGGCAGCTCAACACCAACTTCCGGATCATGGAGCAGATCCGGGCGCGGGTTGACGCCATCGTCAAGGATCCGACGACCGCTGCGGCCCTGAAGCCCTACTATCCCTATGGCTGCAAGCGCCCGACTTTCCACGACGAATTCCTGCCCACATTCAATCTGCCCCACGTCACACTGGTCGATACCGCGCCGCACGGGGTGGGCAAGATCAATGCCCGGGGCGTGGTGCATGCCGGCAAGGAATATCCGCTCGATGTCCTGATCTATGCGACCGGGTTCCAATGGATGGCGACGGCGACCTTCAATATGATCACCGGCCGCGGTGGACGAACGTTGCGTGACAAGTGGCGGTCGGAAGGCGTCAAGACCTTCCTCGGCCTGCACAGCCACGGCTTCCCCAACCTGTTCATCATGTCGGGTCCGCAAAGCGGTGGCGGACAGTTCAATTTCACCCGCGGCATCGAGGGCCACACCGACTATGTGGTGTGGATGTTGCAGACATTGCGCGCGCGTGGCGCCGGCATCGTCGACATCAAGCGGGAGCCGGAAATCGCCTATGCCGACCATTGCCGCGAGGCCGATATCAAGACGCAACCGTTCCGCGATTGCCTGACCTACTACAACGGCGACGGCACAGCCGAGCCCGGCAGCCTCGCCTACTACGGCGGCCCGGAAAAATGGCATGCGCTGCGCAGCGCTGCTCAAGCCAGCCTTGAGCCGTACGTGTTCGAGCCGGCGCCGATGTAAATCGCCGCGAAAGCCGACGACGGGCTCGCCCGGTCGCTGCGAACTGCGACCGGGCGAACGGTTCGCTTCATTGGCTCAATGTAAATCCTTCGTAGCCCGTCGCGGCCACCTCCGCACAGATCTTGCGATAGCGTGCCATGCCGCCGGCGTAGGGCATGAAGACGCGAGGCTTACCCGGGATGTTGGCGCCGAGATACCAGGAGTGTTTGGCGAGCGGCAGCAGCGTCTTGTCGGCGGCCGCGTTGACCTGCTCGACCCACCGCTCCATAGCCTCGGGTTTGGCTTCGATCTGTTCGATGCCTTCGCGGCGCATGTGCGCGATGCAATCGGCAATCCATTCTGAATGCTGCTCGATCGCGACTGGCATATTGCAAAGCACCGAAGGGCTGCCGGGGCCGGTGTTGATGAACAGGTTCGGGAAGCCCGCGACTTGCAGGCCGAGGTAGCTTTTCGGCCCTGCCTCCCACGCCGCAGAGAACGTGTGGCCGTCGCGCCCGCGGATGTCCATGTTGAGCAACGGGCCCGTCATGGCGTCGTAACCCGTGGCAAACACGATGATGTCGAGCGGATACTCGCCGTCGTCCGTCTTGAGCCCCGTCGGTGTGATCGCCGCGATCGGTGATTTGCGGACATCCACGAGCGAGACGTTGTCGCGATTGAAGGTCTCGAAGTAGTTCGAGTCGATCGGCGGCCGCTTGGCCGCATAGGGGTGATCGATGTCGGCGAGCATCTCCGCCGTCTTCGGATCCTTCACGATGGAACGGATCTTGGCCTTGATGAACTCGGCCGCGGTCGCGTTCGCCTCGACGTTCTCG
>JANLQP010000289.1:0-4535 GCA_031367895.1 Hyphomicrobiales bacterium | reverse complement strand
CGCCGCCTACCGCAAAGGCGCGGCCGAGAAAGGCCGGGACGTCAAGCCGGACCGCCTGGCCTACATGGCCATGGTCGGTGTCGGCCGGACCAAGGCGGAAGGCTACGCGCGCGCCAATCACATTCTCGACTACAGCCGCACATCCCGACGCGTGGCCGCTCATTTCGCCTTTCCGCCCGGCTACCAGTCGATCCCCGCAACGGCACAGGCGCTGAAATCGCCGGGCTACGGCAGCGGCGTCGCCATGCGCACCTTGCAACTGCGGAACGGCAAGCAGGCCGACGTGTTCAAGGCGACCGTTGACGAGTTCATCGATGCCGGCATCGCCTTCGCTGGCACGCCCGACATGGTCTTCGATCAGATAAGGGCCTTCTATGACCATGTCGGTGGATTCGGGCATCTGCTGATGATGGGGCAGGGTGGCCACATCAGCCACGAGGATACCGTCGACAACCTGACCATGTTCAGCGAGGAGGTCCTGCCGCGCCTTGGTGGACTCGCGGTGAAGTAACGGAAATTCAGCCAGGCGGGTTCGATCGAGGGATGCACGACATGCGCAAACGTTTGGTTATCGCAATTGCTGCGTTGCTCGGTCTGATCGTCGCCGCCCACACTGCATTCGCCCAGAAGTCCGGCGGAACGCTGCGCATCTACCACCGTGATACTTCGCCCGGCGCCTCGATCCACGAGGAGGCAACGATCTCGACGCTGATCCCGTTCATGGGCATCTACAACAACCTCGTCATGTACAAGCAGGACGAGCCCAGGAACAGCATGGAGTCGATCGTCCCGGATCTTGCGAGAAGCTGGTCTTGGAATACCGAGCAGACCGCTGTCACCTTCAAGCTGCACGAGGGCGTGACGTGGCACGACGGGCAGCCCTTTACGGCAAAGGACGTGAAGTGCACCTGGGACATGCTGGCGGACAAGACGGGCGACGGTAAGCTGCGAAGGAACCCTCGCAAGGGCTGGTATCACAATCTGCAGGAGGTCACGACCAACGGCGACCACGAGGTCACCTTCCAGCTAGGCCGTCCGCAGCCCTCGTTCATGGCGCTGCTCGCCTCCGGCTTTTCGCCCGTCTACCCCTGCCACATTCCACCGGGCCAGATGCGCACCAAGCCGGTCGGAACCGGTCCCTTCAAGATGGTCGAGTTCAATCCGGCCGTCGCCATTAGGCTCACAAAGAACACCGACTACTTCAAGAAGGGGCGGCCCTACCTCGACGGCATCGACTACAGGGTCATCTCGAACCGTGCCACGGCGATGCTCGCCTTCCTCGCCGACGAGATCGACCTGACCTTCCCGGGCGAGGTTTCGATCCCGATCCTGAAGGACATTCGCAACCAGTCGCCGAAGTCGGTGTGCGAGGTGCGGCCCACCAACGTTTCGACGAACCTGATCATCAATCACGCCGTTGCGCCGTTCAACAACCCGGAGATCGTCAAGGCGGTGATGCTGGCCCTCGATCGCAGGGGCTATAACGATATCCTCTACCAGGGCGAGGCGACGGTCGGCGGTGCCATGCTGCCGGCGCCGGAGGGCACCTGGGGCATGCCGCCGGGCTTCCTCGATGACGTGCCGGGCTATATGGGCTCCGTCGCCGAGAATCGCGAGAAGGCTCGCGCCATCATGAAAAAGCTTGGCTACGGCCCCGACATCAAACTCAAGGTCAAGATGGTAGTGCGCAACATCGCGCTCTTCCGCGACCCCGCCGTCGTCGTGCTCGACCAGCTGAACGAAATCTGGATCGACGCCGAGATGGAGCTGATTGAGACACCACAGTATGCGCCGAAGATGACGCGCAAGGACTACACCATCAGCGCCGGCATGGTCGGCAGCGGCCTCGACGACCCCGACCAGCAGTTCTACGAGAACTATGTCTGCGGCTCGGAGAGAAACCTCGGCCAGTATTGCGACAAGGACGTGGACAAGCTGATCGACCAGCAGTCGCGCGAGATCGATCCGGAGAAGCGAAAGGCGCTCGTCTGGGAGATCGATCGCAAGCTGCAGCGCGAGGGCATCCGGCCGATCATGTCGCACTACCGCGCGGCCACGTGTTGGAATCCGCGCGTCAAGGGCCTGACGATCATGCAGAACAGTCTCTACAACGGCTGGCGCTTCGAGGACATCTGGCTCGAGCGGTAGCGATGGCTTGTGTCGATGGGACGGCGGAATATATGGGAGGAAAAGGGTATGCGCAGGATTGCCCCTCTGAACCCGGAGGCCGAGCGCGTGCTGCGGGTGATCGCCGAACTCGAAAAAGGGCTTGTGCCGCCGCTGCCGCTTGCCGAAATGCGCGCGCTGTCGAAACGCCGATCAGCCCGATTTTCCGCTGACCCGCCGGCCGTCGGGCGCATCGTCAATCGGACGATCGAGACGCCAGCGGCCCGGGTGCCGGTCCGGTTCTACTATCCGCTGGGCGACGCTGGCCGATTGCTGCCCGCCTACATCTATTGCCATGGCGGCGGCTTCGTCGTCGGCGATCTCGACATGGTCGACACACCCTGCAGGACCATCTGCCGTGACGCGAACATCGTGGTCGCGTCCATCGACTATCGACTGGCGCCGGAGCATCCGTTCCCGGCGGGCCTCGATGACACCATTGCCGTCACGCAGTGGATCGCAAAACATGGCGCGGAGCACGGCATCGATACCGACAGGCTCGCCATCGGCGGTGACAGCGCCGGCGGCAATCTCGCAGCCGCTGCCGCGCAGAGCCTGGCCGGAGCGGGCGGCGTTCCCTTGCGCTTCCAGGTGCTCGTCTATCCGGTGACCGATCTGACCTGCCAGCAAGCGTCCTACAAGGATTTGGGGACCGGCTATCCGCTCACCGCCGACAGGATGAAGGCCTATATTGGCCATTACCTCAAGGACCCCAGGCAGTCGACCGACGTGCGTGCGTCGCCTCTGCTGGCAAGGTCGGTCGCCGGCCAGCCGCCAGCCTTGGTCATCGTCGCCGGCCTCGATCCGCTGGTGGACGAGGGCCTCGCCTACGCAAAGCGGCTGCACGAGGCCGGCATCGCAACCGAGACGCTCGAGGTGCCGGATCACCCGCACGGGTTCCTCGGCTGGACGCGCGAATGCGAGGCGGCGCGCAGGACGCTGGCGCTGATCGGCCGCCGCCTTGGCGAGCGGCTCGGACGATGAAGTCAAGGGACATAGCAATGAGCACGGCGCTGCAACGACTGATCGACAAGGACGAGATCCGCGACTTGATGGCCCGCTATGCACGTGGTGTGGACCGTGCCGATTGGGACGCTGTGCGTGCCACCTACCACACCGACGCTTATGACGACCACGGCGACTACAAGGGCGGTATCGACGGTTTCATCGCGTTCGCCAAATCACGCACGGGCGGTGCGACGCAGGTCATGCATTTCCTAGGGGAATGTTTGATCGAATTCGCCGCACCGGATATTGCGATCGCCGAGACCTATTTCTTTACAGCTCACACTCTCGGGCCGGAGGCCAAAAGGCAGTACGGCGCCGGCAACGATGGTCCGGTGCAACTTTCCCACTACGGCCGATATGCCGATCGTGTCGAGCGTCGCGCCGGTGTCTGGCGCATTGCCCACCGCATTGTCGTGTTCGAGGCAACGCGGCTCATGCTCGGCGAGGTGCCCCCACTCAAGGCCGACTGGGCACAGCAGCGTCGCGACCAGAATGATCCGATCTTCAAATTGCGCGCCGAAGCAGGGCTGTGATGGGAAAAATCAGGCCGCCGCAGAGGGGTGATCGTTACGACCCGGCCGTTTCGAGCGGCGGCCGTGGTACATTGTCGCTTCACCGGTTCAACGCAAAACCCTCATAACCCCTGGCGGCGATGTCCGCGCAGATCGTGCGATGGCGCACCATGCCGTCGGCGCAGGGCATGAACACGCGCGGTTTGCCCGGGATGTTGGCGCCGAGGTACCAGGAGTGCTTGGCGAGCGGTAGCAGCGTCTTGTCGGCGGCCTGGTTGACCTGCTCGACCCACCGCTCCATTGCCTCCGGCTTGGCCTCGATCCGCTCCAACCCCTCGCGACGCATGTGTGCGATGCAGTCGGTGATCCACTCCGAATGCTGCTCGATGGCAACGGGCATATTGCAGAGAACCGACGGACTGCCGGGGCCGGTGTTGATGAACAGGTTCGGGAAGCCAGCGACTTGCAGGCCAAGATAGCTCTTCGGCCCTGCCTCCCACGCCGCAGAGAACGTGTGGCCGTCGCGCCCGCGGATGTCCATGTTGAGCAACGGGCCCGTCATGGCGTCGTACCCCGGTCGCAAACACGATGATGTCGAGCGGGTGCTCGCTATCCTTCGTCCTGAGACCCGTAGGGGTGATGGCCTCGATCGGGGATTTGCGGACATCGACCAGCGTGACGTTGTGGCGATTGAAGGTCTCGAAGTAATTCGAGTCGATCGGCGGCCGCTTGGCCGCATAGGGGTGATCGATGTCGGCGAGCATCTCCGCCGTCTTCGGATCCTTCACGATGGAACGGATCTTGGCCTTGATGAACTCGGCCGCGGTCGCGTTCGCCTCGACGTTCTCG
>JANLQP010000263.1:0-13179 GCA_031367895.1 Hyphomicrobiales bacterium | reverse complement strand
TGGACATCGGGCCTCCAGCTTGGCGACAGGGGATTTGCCTCGACGTTAAGCGACGCTTAAGGTTTTCCGCAACCTCGCCGTCTGCAACGCTCCCATCCAAGGCTGCCATGCCCAAATTGAAGTCTGAAATCAACACCGGCTCGGAGGAGTTCCGGGCCAACCGGGCTGCCATGCAGGCCCTCGTCGCGGATCTCGCCGCCAAGCGCGCCGTGACCGCCGAGGGTGGTCCTGTATCCTCGCGTGAGCGCCACATCGCCCGCGGCAAGCTGCTCCCCCGCGACCGTGTGCTGCGGCTGATCGATCCGGGCTCGCCGTTCTTGGAGCTGTCGCAACTCGCCGCCTACGACATGTACGGCGGCGACATCCACGGTGCCGGCGTCATCACCGGCGTCGGTCGCGTCTCGGGGCGCGAATGCGTCATCGTGTGCAATGACGCGACCATCAAGGGCGGCACCTACTACCCGTTGACCGTGAAGAAGCATCTGCGTGCGCAGGAGATCGCCGCCGAGAACCGGCTGCCGTGTATCTATCTCGTGGACTCCGGCGGCGCCAACCTGCCGCACTGGGCGGAGGTGTTTCCCGACAAGGACCATTTCGGCCGCATCTTCTACAATCAGGCCCGGATGTCGGCTGCAGCTATCCCGCAGATCGCCGCTGTGCTCGGCAGTTGCACGGCGGGTGGCGCTTACGTACCGGCCATGTCGGACGAGACCATCATCGTGCGCAAGCAGGGAACGATCTTCCTTGCCGGCCCGCCGCTGGTGAAGGCCGCGACCGGCGAGAGCGTCTCCGCCGAGGATTTGGGCGGCGCCGACGTACACACGCGGCTCTCGGGCGTCGCCGATCATTACGCGCTCAACGACGAGCACGCGTTGGAGATCGCACGCACGGCCGTCGCGGGTTTGACGCAGCGCAAGCAACCCGACATCACGCTCCGTGCCCCCCGCGCACCCGCCTACGATCCGGACGAGATCGACGGCGTCATCCCGGCGTCGCTGATGACGCAGTACGACACCCGCGAGGTGATCGCCCGCCTCGTCGACGGCTCCGAGTTCGAGGAGTTCAAGCGCAACTTCGGCACGACGCTGATCACCGGCTTTGCGTACATGGAGGGCGTGCCGGTGGCGATCCTGGCCAACAACGGCATCCTCTATTCCGAGAGTGCGCAGAAGGGCGCGCATTTCATCGAACTCGCCTGCCAGCGCAGGATTCCGCTGCTGTTCCTGCAGAACATCACCGGCTTCATGGTCGGCCGCGACGCGGAAGCCGGCGGCATCGCCCGCAACGGCGCCAAGATGGTGATGGCGGTCGCCTGCGCCAACGTGCCGAAAGTCACGGTCGTCATCGGCGGCAGCTACGGCGCCGGCAACTACGCCATGTGCGGGCGCTCGTACTCGCCCCGCTTCATGTTCACCTGGCCGAACGCGCGCGTCTCGGTGATGGGCGGCCAGCAGGCAGCCAGCGTGCTCGCGACCGTGCGCCGCGACAACATGGAAGCCGAAGGCAAGACCTGGAGCAAGGAGGACGAGGCCACGTTCAAGCAGCCCGTCATCGACGAGTACGAGCGCGGCGGGCATCCCTACTACGGCACCGCGCGCCTCTGGGACGACGGCATCATCACCCCGCGCGAGACGCGCCGGGTACTGGGTCTCGCGTTCTCCGCCGCCCTCAATGCGCCCGTAGAAGAAACGAAGTTCGGAGTCTTCCGGATGTGACGCCGCACACTCTGAACTGATCCAGCGAAGCTCAAAACAACAAACACTTGCGAGGCAGTCATGGACGAAAGCCGGATTCCGATCCTCGTCGGCAGCGGGCAGATCACACAACGCGAGCCCGATCCCAAGCGCGCGCTGCACGCCATGGATCTGACGGCGGCGGCGGCGAAGAAGGCCGCGGCTGATGCACAAGGCGGCGACAAGCTGCTGCAAGCGCTCGACACGATCGTGGTGCTGCGCTCGTTCTCCGATACGAGCTGGCGCTTCAAGAGCCCGTTCGGCGGCCCGACGAACCCGCCCAAATCGATCGCCAACCGGATCGGCAACACCCGCGCGAAACGGCTCGTCTACACGCACCCCGGCGGGAACATGCCGCAATGGAGCGTCAACCGCCTGTTCGAGATGGTGACGCGCGGCGAGGTCGGCGCCGCCATGATCTGCGGCGGCGAAGCCCTCGGCACGCAGAAGGCCGCCGAGCGCGCCAAACTCAAGCTCGACTGGAACGAGGACGCCGGTTGCGGGTGGGCAACTGAACGCGCACAAAAAGCCGGTGGCAGCTACGCGGACTGGGGCGTCGCCAAGCGCGGCTGGAACGACGTCGAGGATCGCCACCGCATGGCCGGCGCGATCTTCGCCTATCCGCTGTTCGAAAACGCCATCCGCGCCAGCTTGAAACGCACGGTGCCGGAGCATCTGGCGGCCACAGGCCAACTGTTCGCGAACTTCGCGGCCGTGGCAAAAAACAATCCGCTCGCCGATCGCCGGCAGGGTTTCACCGCCGAGCAGATCTCGACCGTCAGCGCCGACAACCCGTACATCGGCTTTCCCTACACCAAGCTGATGAACTCGAACGCGTTCATCGATCAGGCCGCCGCGATCATCCTGACATCAGTGGCGAAGGCGCGCGAACTCGGCATCCCCGAGAATCGCTGGGTCTACCTGCACGGCTGCGCCGACGCGCACGACCATTGGTACATCTCCGACCGCCACAACTTCCATTCGTCGCCGGCGATGCGCATCGTCGCGCGTGAAGCCTTCGAGATGGCGGGCATGAGTATCGGCGACGTCGACAAGCTCGATCTCTACAGCTGCTTCCCGTCCGCCGTGCAGATCGCCTGCAAGGAGATGGGGATCGCCGAGAACGACCCGCGCGGGCTGACGGTGACGGGCGGGCTTCCCTACTTCGGAGGCCCCGGCAACAACTACGTCACGCACTCGATCGCGCAGATGATGGACGAGGTGCGCGCGAAACCTGGATCCAAAGGCCTGGTAACGGCCAACGGCAATTACGTGACGAAGCAGTCCGCGGGCATTTACTCGACGACACCAACGACGAAGCCGTTCAAACCGAAGGACCCGGCGATCTATCAGGCGACGATCGACAACGACAAGGGACCCGATGTGGCCGAAGCCGCCAACGGCCGCGCGACGGTCGAGACCTACACCGTGATGCACGACCGCCAGGGGCCATCGTATGCGATCCTGTTCGGGCGCCTCGACGACGGCCGCCGCTTCATCGCCAATACGCCTGATGATGCGAACCTGCTCGACGATATGGTGGCACGTGACATGATCGGGCAAGCCGGTCGCGTCACGCACGCGGACGGGCGCAATACGTTCGCGCCGGGGTCGTGACCGGAGGGAACTGGCAGTGATCGGGGTCAGCCCCATAAGTCTGCCCCCAACGCCCAACGCTTGGCCATCACGTCAGCGGCGGAATGAAGACGCAGATCACCCGCATGCGTCCGCCGCGGCCCGGCTGCATGCACACATGCATCCGCTGATCACGGGATTCCCGCCGTGGCATGGTCTCGGGGACAACCGCGGTACCGTGGCGCGAGGTGACCGTCATGCCGCCGGGACCGGACAGGTCGACGCGGTCGACAGGCGCGCAATCCATGTAGTGGCAACATTCATACGGGTACCAATCGTGCGCCCTTGCCGGCAGCGCCGAGAGCAGCACAGAAGCCAGTAAAACGATCAACTCGAAACGTGGTCGAAACAGCATGAGGTTGCCTCGCAATGGACGCGATTGCCAATCCTCCCCCGGTGCCACTTCTCCCCTTGCGCCACTTGGGGTGTGCGCCCGCCGCCACCCACCCCGCTTCACGACAAAATGATGCGGGCTGAGCGCCCGCCGGTGGTCTTGCTACTTCACCCGTTTCCACGCGAGTTCTGTGGCGGCGCCGGCCTGCGACGGACCGGTGTTTGTGTAGATCAGCGTGTCACCGTCGAGCTTGAAGCCGCGCTTCTGCGTTTCCCCGACCCAGTTCGGATAGGTGCTGCCCTCGATCAGATAAATGATATCGCTGCCTTCGACCTTGTAGGTGCCGAAGTAGGCGACGCTGCCGGTCACCGTGGCCTTATGCTCGTCGGGCGTACCCTTGGCGCGGCTGCCGGCGGCATACTTCGGCAGATCGGCCCTGGTCACGACCATGGTGAAACGGCCAAGAGTGTCGAATACGACCTGACCCTTCGGATTGGCGCCGAATTGCTCGGACTTCTTGTCGCCCTGGACAGCCCATACGTTGACAAGTGTCCACGTGCCGACAAGATCCTTGGCCGCCGACTGCGCCTGCGCAGTTGCGGGCCCAAGTGCGAGCAACAAAATAAGCGCTGGCACGGCAGCGACTATGGAACGGCGATACATGACAACCTCTGAACAACCTCTGAATGACGTCCTCTGAATGACGTCGTTGAAAGCCTGAACCTACCACAGGCTCGTGCGGCGATGCGAGCATGAGTGCAGCGAATGATGACGCCAAAACGTCCAACGCGGAAGCCCGATTGCAGCGCGAATTTGGTCGTGCGGACCATTTCGCCGAAAAGTACGCGCGGCCGCCTGCACCTCGGCCCGTTGTCGTGGCCGTGCGCAATCGGCCGCTCCGGCCGTGGCGCCAGAAAGCGCGAGGGTGACGGATTGACGCCCGCCGGCCGTTGGGGTCTGCGATTGGTGCTGTACCGCGCCGACCGGGGCTTGCCGCCACGCACCGGCCTGCCATTTCGCGTCATCTCACTGAACGGCGGTTGGTGTGACGAAAGTACCGATCGCAATTACAATCGCCCGGTGCGTCACCCCTATCCTGCCAGCGCCGAGCATCTGTCACGCGACGATCGTCTCTATGACGTCGTCGTCGTCCTCCGCTATAATGAGAGGCCGCGCATTCGGGGGCGTGGCAGCGCCATCTTCATGCATCAGGCACATAACGACTATAAACCGACGGCCGGTTGCATCGCGCTGTCTGGGCGCGATCTGCGCCTCGTGCTCGCGCGGTTGCGGCAAGGCGCCCAGGTGCTGGTGCCAGGCTGAGGCGACGCTGGGCGCGACCGTTTCGCAAAAAACAAGCACCAGCACAACATCGAACGCGGGGACGTACTCGTGACGAAAATCGCATTTCTGGGCCTTGGACGCATGGGCGTCGGCATGGCCATCGGGCTTGCCGGCAAAGGCCACGATCTTGCCGTCTGGAACCGCTCGGCCGAAAAAGCAAAGCCGGTGCTCGAAAAGGGCGCTCGCTTCGCAAAAACGCCGGCGGAAGCCGCGACCGGTGCAGACGTCGTCATTACCATGCTCGCGGACGATCCGGCGTCTGAGGCCGTCTGGCTCGGGTACGAGGGCGCATTGGCGGTCATGAAGCCCGGCACCACCGCGATCGAATGCTCGACATTGACCCGCCAGTACGTGATCGACCTCGGCGCCAAGGCGAAGGCGCGCGGCATCCGCTTCATCGACTGCCCGGTGACCGGCCGGCCGAACGTCGCGGCACAGGGCAAGCTGACGCTGCTGGTTGGCGCGGACCCGGCGGACCTCGCTGCGACGCGGCCGTTGCTGGAGCAGTTCAGCGAAACCATCCGTTACTTCGGGCCGGTCGGCGCCGGCACGGCCTACAAGCTGATGATCAATCTGATGGGCGCGGTGCAGATTGCGGCGCTGGCCGAAGGGCTGATCATGGCGGAGCGGCTCGGTCTCGATCGCGACGCGGTCGTCGATGCGATCGAGACCAGCGCGTCGGCGAGCCGGCAGGTTTTGCTTCACTGCCGGCGCATGGCGGAGCGCAACTTTTCCGATCCATCGTTCACTGCCGGTCTCCGGCACAAGGATGCCGCCTATGGCGCAGCGTTGGCGAAGGAGGTTGGCGCAGCGCGCGTCCTCGGAGATGCGTCGGTCGCCTGGTTCGCCGAGGCAAAAGCCATACATGCGGACGCCGATGAAGGCATCGTCATCGACGCGGTGAGCCGCCAATCGAAAGCTTGAGGCCACGCGCGCGTCAAGGGTCGACAGAAAGGACGCACGATTGTTTCGACTTCGCAAGAAAACGTTGCGCCTCAATCTGGCGCTGCAGGGCGGCGGCGCACACGGCGCTTTCACCTGGGGCGTGCTTGATCGACTGCTCGACGAGGCCGACATCGAGATCGGCTGGATCAGCGGCACCAGCGCCGGCGCCATCAATGCAGTAGCCCTGGCAGCAGGCATCGCCGACGGTGGACGCGCCGGTGGACGCGCCCGGCTGCGCGCCGTTTGGGAATCCGTGGTCGAGTCTGGCGTACCAGACCTGCTGCGGCTCAATCCGTTTCTGGCGAGTCTCAGCCGATCGCAGACGATGGGGCAGATCGGCTCCATGTTCTCGCCCTATGATTTCAACCCGATCAACTTCGACCCGCTGCGCAAGCTGCTGGAGACCCACATCGATTTCGCGAAGCTGCGCAAAGTCAAGGGACCGGAACTGCTGATCGCCGCAACCGACGTCGCCACCGGCCGCGTCCGTCGCTTCCGCCGCCACGAGCTGACGATAGAAGCCGTCCTCGCCTCGACTTGCCTGCCGCAGGTGCACCACGCCGTCGAAATCGACGGTCGCGCCTACTGGGATGGCGGCTTCTCGGCCAATCCGGATCTGGTCACGGTCGCCGCCGAAAGCCCGATCGGCGACACCCTGCTCGTGCTGCTGAATCCGATCGAAAAGTTCGGCACACCGAGGTCGACGCGAGATATCGCGTCCGAGGTCAATCGCGTCACATTTTCTCAGCCGCTGTTGCGCGACATCGCGGAAATCACCGAGGCGCAGGCGGAGAAACGTGGTCTGTGGCCACGCCGGGCGACGCGCCGGACCCGGATCGCCGCGCATCGGTTCCACATGATCGAGGCCGGCCGGCATACGGCGATGCTGGCGCCGGAGACCAAGATGCGGCCGGATCGGGAAATGATCGAGCAGCTGCGCACCGCCGGCCAGGACGACGCCAAGCGCTGGTTCGGCCGCCACATCGGCGACATCGGGCATCGCTCGAGCGTCGATTTCAACGCGCAGTTTTTCGGCCCGATGGAACCGCTGCAATCGGCTGCTGATCAAGGCGCCAACGATGCCGGGCTGCGGGCGGCCGAGGAAGTCGCCGAGAAACTCTGAAGCCGGTTGGTCGGCGTCCTCGGCGTTTCCATCGCACGCGCTGTTCGCGGCCCGGCAGGCGTGATGCTGCCGGCCACCATGGTCGTCCACTTTCAGCGGCTGCTTCGCGTGGAACCGACGGCCAGTTGGTCCAACGCGATCGCGCCGCGGAACCGCCGCATACCACAGGCGCAAGCTTCGCATTAGCAAACCGGCCCGGCTCATGAAAGAATGCTATCTGGTCAAGTGTGCTTGCGACGGCTGGGGAACTGACGTGGCTGCGAACCTATCAAACGACGTCACGCCAAACGACTTCACGGGCGCCATCGACTGCGACGTGCACCCGCGCGTCCCCAGCATCGACTCGCTGAAGCGTTACATGGACGACTACTGGCGCGAGACCGTGCACGTCCGAGGTATCGACGTGTTCGAGACGGTTTCCTATCCCAACAACGCACCGATGACGATCCGGCCCGATTATCGAGCCGACGGTAACAACCGTGCCGATACCGACGCCGGGCGCTTAGGGACTGCGCTGCTCGATCAGCACAAATTTTCCCTTGCCATCTGCAACTGCCTTTACGCCGTGCAGATGATCCGCGACGAGCACATGGCCAAGGCCTTCGCTTCAGCCGTCAATGACTGGGTCCGTGCCGAATGGCTGGATCGCGACCCGCGGTTGCGCGGCTCCATCGTCGTGCCGATGCAGAACATCGAGTACGCGGTGGACGAGGTGAACCGGTGTGCCGCCGACAAGCGCTTCGTGCAGGTTCTGTTCATCGCGCTTGGGGAACAGCCGCTGGGCAAAAGTCAGTTCTGGCCGATTTATAGGGCGGCCGAAAAACATGGCCTCACGATCGGCATTCACGCCGGTTCCAGCTATCACCACGCTATCACCGGCTCCGGCTGGCCGAGCTATTACACCGAAGACTACGCTGCCCAGTCGCTGGGTTTCCACGGTCAGGTCGGCAGCCTGATCGCGGAGGGCGTGTTCGTCAAATTCCCGAAGCTCAAGGCCGTGATGATCGAATCCGGCGTCACCTGGCTCGCGCCGTTCATGTGGCGCTTCTCCAAGTTCTGGCGCGGCGTGAGGCTGGAGGTGCCGTGGATCGACCGCCCGCCGATGGAAATCCTGCGCGACCATGTCCGCCTGACGATCCAGCCGTTCGATGCCCCCGATGACGCCGACACCGTGCGCCGTGTGCTCGATCAGCTGCCGTCCGAGGAGATGTTGCTGTTCGCCTCGGATTTTCCGCACTGGCAATTTGACGGCAATGCTATGCTGCCGGTCGGAATCGAACCCGCGTTGCGCCGAAAGATCCTGATCGACAACCCGAAGGCGGCGTATCCGCGGCTTGCTGAATAGAATAGCTGAATAGAACAGCCGCATAGTTTGGCCGAAGTGCTTCCCGCCAAAACTCCCTGGAGGTCTCCATGCCCCTTGACGTTGCGCCGCAAGCCTCGAACCGCCTCGCCGTCATCGACAGCGACATCCATCCGGCGGTGAAGTCGCTCGCCGATCTCAGGCCGTACCTTTCAAACGCGTGGTGGGAGTACGCCAACACCTACGGCTTCCGGAGGAAGCACGGCAGCCCCGGCCAGGAGCCCTATCCGAAGTCGGCGCCGCTGGCCTCCCGCCGTGATGCCTGGCCGCAGGAAGGCGGCCGCCCAGGCTCGAGCCTCGAACTCATGCAGAAGCAATACCTGGATCCCGCTGGCGTCGAGCTTGGCATACTCGGCCCGCTCGGCCCGACCGGTCAGGGCGACTTCAACATCGACTTCTCGATCGCCATGTGCCGCGCCACCAACGAGTGGCAGCGCGATGCCTGGACCAGCCAGGACAAGCGCCTCAAGGCCGGCATCGTCGTGCCCTACGAGGACGGCGCCGCCTCCGCCGCCGAAATCGAGCGCGTCGGCGCCATGCCGGACTACGGCCAGGTGTTCTGCCTGACGCGCTCGGCGGAGCCGCTCGGCAACCGCCGCTACTGGCCGATCTATGAGGCCGCCCAGCGCTTCAATCTGCCGGTCGCTTTCCACGTCTTCGGCACCAGTGGCCACCCCGTCAACGGCGCCGGCTGGCCATCGTATTACATCGAGGAAGGCTCCGGCCACTCCACATCCTGCCAGACAGCGGTGACGAGCCTCGTCATCGAGGGCGTGTTCGAGCGCTTCCCCAAGCTGAAGGTGGTGATGGTCGAAGGCGGCTTCGCCTGGCTGCCGGCGCTGAGCTGGCGCCTCGACAAAATCTTCGAGAAGAACCGCGCCGAGCTCGGCCACTTGAACCGCCGCCCGTCGGAGTACATCCGCGACCATATCTGGGTTTCGACCCAGCCGATGGAGGAGCCGGACAACCGCCGCCACGCGCTCGATGTGATGGAATGGATCGGCTGGGACAAGCTGCTGTTCGCCTCCGACTACCCGCACTGGGACTTCGACGATCCGTTCCGTGCGTTCCCGGCCGGCGTCACACCCGAGCAGCACCGCACGGTGTGCGCGGTGAACGGGCTTGCGGTTTACCGGGTGTGACCCCAAGCTGGTTGACGCAAAACAAAATTAACGTTGTCATGGTCGGGCTCGTCCCGACCACCCATGGTTCAACTGCCTCGGTGCAGGTGTTGTGTTGCGACGCATGAGCAACCATCTGCATTCGGAGCGCGTCGATCGACGGGTTCTCGGGACAAGCCCGAGGATGACACGTTGAAAAATATCGCCATTATCAAAGGGTCCTATGATGGCGCGCCACGTTGTTGCGCGGGCAAACGAAATCCCAATCGGCGGCCGCAAGCGGGTCGAGATCGACCGCCGCGGCGTCGTCGTGTTCAACGTCAAGGGTGAGTTCTACGCCCTCTCCGAGCAGTGCCCGCACCGGGGCGGCAGCCTCGCCGAAGGTATCATCACCGGCCTCGTCGAATCGGATGGACCCGGCGATTACCGCTATTCGCGGCAGGGCGAGATCGTCCGCTGCCCCTGGCATCAGTGGGAATTCGACATCAAGACCGGCCGCTCCTGGTGCGACCCGCGGCGGTTGCGGTTGCTGAAATTCACGGTCGCGGTGGAGCCCGGCGCAAGCCTTGTCGAAGGTCCCTACGTCGCCGAAACCTTCAAGGTTGCGGTCGAAGATGACTACGTTGTCATCGAGGTTTGACCCTGATCCAAAGGCACTGGCGCCGATTTGATGCGCTGCGAGGTAGCTGCCTTTCCCGAACGCGCGAAGCAGTTGATACTCCCGACGCTCGCCCGGCTTTGGGCGCAACAAGGGGAAACCGTCATGCAAGGCTCTTTAGGCCGCAATGCCATCATGGGTTTCATCGCCGCGGTAATTGCGGTGGTGACGGTACATCAGGGAATTGTCTACCTACTCAATCAGCAGGGTGTCATTCCCGTCAAAGCCTGGAACATGGCCGGCGTCCCGCCTTGGGGCGTGCCGACGATCATCAACAGCATCTTCTGGGGCGGTCTGTGGGGCGCCCTGTTCGGCCTCATTCATGACAAACTGCCAGGTGGGGCGCTCTGGCTCAAGGGTCTGATCTACGGCCTCTGCATCGTCGTCATATCGAACTGGATCCTGCTGCCGCTGATCAAGAGCAACGTCTTCGGAGTACCGAACCAAGTGTACTTTGCCGGTGGCGTGCCCATGCGACTGCTCGCCGGTGCGCTCATTCTGGGCGGCTTCGGCTTGGCGACCGGCATCCTCTATGGTCTGTTGAACAGCCGAAAATCCTGAGATCCGAGCAGCGCAAAGGGCGGCCTGGAGATCGGGCCGCCCTTTGCACATCACGAAAACCGGAGATCAGCGCCGGCGCGGTGGTGGACGACGCTGTCCACCGCCCGGTCCTGTCGCACCGCCCGGACCACCACCAGGCGGTCCGCCGCGGGTGTCCTTGTGGCGGAAGTTGATGCGACCCTTCGTCAAATCGTAGGGCGTCATCTCGACCGTGACCTTGTCGCCGGCAAGGATGCGAATCCGGTTCTTCTTCATGCGGCCGGAAGTGTAGGCGATGACCTCATGCCCGTTCTCGAGCTGCACGCGGCAGCGCGCGTCGGGCAGAACTTCGGCCACGACACCTTCGAATTCGAGCATCTCTTCCTTGGCCATGTAGTCTCCATGTATTCCGGTGGCAGATCAGGCCGACGGCAAGATCTGATGCCAGCGGGTTGTAACGCCACGTGCTGTGCCGTGACAAGTAGAGGCAATCGAGATGGACGAGCGTCCGACGGCGATTCGGTCGCGACGGGGTCACTTATGCGCAAACGGAAGCGGGGCGGACGACCGCGCCCGCCCCGAAAAAGCTCTGCGAGGCCGATCTCAGGTCTTGAGATTGACAGCAGCGCTCTTGCCGTTACGGCCCTTTTCGATCTCGTACGAGATTTTCTGGCCCTCACGCAGACCGGTCAGTCCAGCGCGCTCGACAGCAGAGATGTGCACGAACACATCATTGCCACCTTCATCAGGCTGGATAAATCCATAGCCCTTTTGCGTGTTGAACCACTTCACGGTACCAGTCGCCATCTAGTGTCTCCAATGCCGGCCAGGCCGCCAGCACAATTGCCCGCGACCATCAAAGCACGCAATGGAGTGTAACAGTTTCAGCATGGTGATGCCGTCTTGTAGTGCGCACCATAGCGAGTTCGACAGACGAGTTATCGCGCGATTTCGTCGCAATTGCAAGACGGGCGCGAAGATTTGACTACAAACCCAGGGCCGCTGCCAAGGCGACATATCGCCCTCCTTTGCCGATTGCCACCAGCGGAATGAATTGCCGCAACGGTACCCGCAGCACGCCGGCGATGAGCGTCAACGGGTCGCCAACCACCGGAATCCATGCAAAAAGCAGCGACCAGACGCCGAAACGGCGGAACCGCACCGTGGCCCGCTCCAAGTCCGCGGGCTTGACCGGAAACCAGCGCCGATCCTCGTAGTGGCGCAGATGCCGCCCGAGCCACCAGTTGAATGTCGAACCTGCCACATTCCCGACGGTCGCAGTCGCAACCAGCGCCGCCGGACTGGCAACGTGCGCCTTGATCTGCGCCGCCAGCACGATTTCCGACGAGAATGGCAACAGCGTTGCAGCTCCAAACGCCGAGAGCAACATCACCGCGTGCGGCCAAAGCGCTTCCAACAGCTCAGGCACGCGTTTTCGCCAGGACCTCGGCGGCGAACCGCTCCATGCGTTTGACCATCTCGGCCGCCGATGCGGCATGGAACGAGACGCAGACATCGCCGATGCCGGATTTCTGCAACGTGTCGACGTCGGCCAGCATCTCGGACGACGTGCCCGTGAGTGTGCGCCGGCCGCCGGAGATCGCGGTCTCGGTGTCCCAGTTGACGGGCCAAAGAACGACGTGCGCGAGCGCTATTGTTTTCGGATCGCGGCCGGCTTTCGAGGCCATTGCCTTGAAGCCCTCGATTGCAGCGGCAACCCGCGCCGCCGTATCGAGCCGGTTCGCCGGGTTGCTCGAGGCCGGATACCAACCCTCGCCGAGTTTGATGGCGCGCCGCATCGCAGCCGCACTCTCGCCGCCGATCCAGACCGGCGGATGCGGCTTCTGCACCGGCTTCGGCCGGAACAGGATGTTGTCGAACGCCACGTGCTGGCCTTTGAACGCGGGCCGGTCCTTCGTCCAAAGCTCCTTGAAGGCGGCGATGTATTCGTCCGTGACGGCACCGCGCGCGGTGAAGTCCGGCGCGCCGATCGCCTCGAACTCCTCCTGCATCCACCCGGCGCCGCAGCCGACGATGACGCGGCCGCCCGAGAGTACGTCCGCCGTCGCCAGCATCTTCGCGGCCAGCACCACTTGGCGATGCGGCACCACCATCACTGAGGTGAGCAACCGCACCCGCCGCGTGCAACCGGCGAGGAAATTCAGCATCGACAGCTGCTCGAGGCATTCGCCGATGGTGGCCGCACCCCATTCGCCACCCTCGCTGTAGGGATAGCGCGACACGATGTCGGCCGGCACGACGATATGATCGTTGACGCTGACGAAATCGAAGCCGAGCCGCTCGGCCGCGGCAGCGACGGTCTGCACGCCATCCTGCGTGGCCATCGGCCCGCGCGAGAGAATGTTAACGCCAAAACGCATGG
>JANLQP010000229.1:0-2445 GCA_031367895.1 Hyphomicrobiales bacterium | reverse complement strand
GAGGGAGGGGTAACAGGAGCAGAGTGGAACAGTGCCGATATTGGTCGCACGGGACCGAGCCCGTAAGAAACCAGGATCGACGGCGCGGGATTGTTGGATTACGATGCGGCGCATCGGGTCAACGTCCAGGTCCGGAGACTTGGTGGCGTGACAAGCTGTTACGCTTAGGGCCAAAACCCGTAAGAAGCGATAGTTCGGATCGGACGGCCCTGTGAGCATCACGCCTGCTCCACAAGCAGACGCGGCGGCGTAGCCGCCGGAGCAAAGTCGCCTGGCCTGCGGTGAGGTCATCCTCGAAGGCTAATGCGCCGCTGGCGGATCGCAGGGCACCGTGGCCATCTCTCCTGGCGTCACGACCTCGAGAATCTCAAGATCGTCAGAGGTACCGAACTCGTTATGGCGCATTCCCCCGGGGATGTAGAGCGATTCACCCGCCTTTAGGCGCATCCGGTTGCCATCCTCGAACTCGAGATCGACCCACCCTTTCATCACGTAGACGAACTGGGCATCGCACTTGTGATAGTGCCAGCCGGTCGGCTCGGTCATGCCCTTGACCGCGGTCATCACCTGCGCCTTGATCTGGCCGCAGCTCGCGGCACTGACGCCGAGGTCGCGGTACTTGAAGAACTCGCGCCGCCCCGCCACAAGTGGAGAGTTCTCGGCTGTAGCGTGAGCCATTTTCTGGCCTGCCTTGACGAGAGATGGCGTGCTGTCATCTGCCATCGTGTGTCTCCTGGGTTTGGGTTGCAGACACGGCCCGCCGCGCCATCGCCGACAGTGACCGCCACAGGCATTTCCTGTCAAGCACCGTAGGCGTAGCACGACGTGAACATCCTCGGATCGACCGCCCACATCCATGCGGCAGTTCCAGTTTTTGCCGACAGGGGCCATCGATCATTGCAATGTCTCAAAGGGATCACATATGCCCCCTTCACCATGTCATGCCGATGACGGGCGGTCCACCTTGGAAGCAGACCACGCTGACATGGCCCCATACTCCCAGGATGACACGAGCAGACCATGCCGGTGTTGCACCCGGTTTCTGAGACACTACTCGATTAGATCAATTCCAGCGTCGATGGCAGTAGACACAAGTAGCCATTTTTTTCGACCAGCTTCGAACGGCAACATTAGTCGGCAGTAACGACTGCGCACTCGACCATAGCTCCCCCAATTCGCCAGTGTATCGACGTCCTCCATGAGAGGTTGGCAAGCTTCCTCTGCTGTTCGATAAACACTCACGCAGTCCCGCGAGTAAGCCGCATCGGGCCCCGACGTCAATGGGGCGCCCACATTGGTTTCGAGCCACTTCATGACATACGGCGAATTGCGTTGCCCGAAGTGCGAGACCCGATACTCCGGGCTTTCGAGCAGCAACCAACGTGAACCGAGCAGCGGATCGAGCAGGCCAAGATCGGCTGTAGGGTCGAACTCCGACCGTTTGAACCGCCAGAAATCGACCGCGGCGAGAAAGCCTGCTGCATTTCGCAGATCGTCAAGAGCTCGTGTGTGGTGCCGTAGATGGCCGCCTCCGTGGATTTCCATGAGCCGGTCCACGCGTTGGGGCGTCGTTCGCGCATCCCGCAAAAATTCGTAGTGCCAACGTTGACGAACGAAATAGGAAAGCAGGACGCGCGGCGGTCGAGTAGAAATGAGCCAATCGAGGAGGCGCGACCGCGCAGCTGGCGTCGTCAGCGACGGGCGCAGGCGTATGCGAATGTGGCCCAACCGCTCCAACCACTCTACTTCGCCACGCACTGTCACGGCGTCGAACGCGACGTTGTCGGCATGAAAAGGATCGGCGTCGCCGATTCTTACGTCACCGCTCGGAGTGATCATGTACGACGTCATGGTGCGACCTCGCCGCCAACTTCACACCTTGGATGAGTCACCATACTACCGGATGCAGGCGCAGACACTCTCTGATCATCGGAACGCTGACATGATGCTGACGCGGGCATGGCATCGATGGGTGCAGACGCTCCTTCATGTCGCTCGGCTCCCTGGTAACGGGGCACCCTGGCCATAATGACAGGTGGCATGCTTTCGCTGGAAACGCGGGAGCACGTGTCACCCCGGTAACGTGGTGCGCGATGGTCGGCGCGGGGTGGCCCGGGCGCGCAGCATGGAATCCCTGGGGATGTCGAGCTTGGCGGCCAGCTCGTCGGCGGTCTTGAACCCGATGCCGCGAATGTCGCGCGCGAGCCGGTAGGGGTTCTCTTTCACCAGCGGAATGGCGTCGGCGCCGTAGGTTTTGAAGATGCGCACTGCCCGTGACGTGCCGATGCCATGGCCCTGCAGAAACACCATGATGGCGCGAATGGCCTTCTGCTCCCCCCCAGCCCTTGGCGATGCGAGCGAGCCTCACCTTGCCGATGCCTTCGACCTCTAGCAGGCGGTCAGGTGACGCCTCGATCACGTCGAACACCTGCTCGCCGAAGGCGG
>JANLQP010000227.1:0-44352 GCA_031367895.1 Hyphomicrobiales bacterium | reverse complement strand
ACGCGCCGCATCGCCGATCGTAAACGTACCGGCCGCCGCCAGCGCTGAATACTCGCCAAGCGAATGGCCGGCGACGAACTTGACCTTGTCAGCGAGCTTGAAGCCCTTCTCCGTTTCGAGCACGCGCATCACCGCCATCGACACCGCCATCAGCGCCGGCTGCGCGTTCTCGGTCAGCGTGATCGTCTCCTTCGGCCCCTCCCACATGATCTGGGACAGTTTCTGCCCCAACGCCGCGTCGACCTCGTCGAAGACGCGTTTGGCCGCCGGATACGCCTTGGCGAGTTCGGCGCCCATGCCGACGTCCTGGCTGCCCTGTCCCGGAAAAACGAATGCGATCGCCATTTGCCCTGCCCCGTTCGTCGGTTGTCATCATTCGAGTTGCATCGGCGTTAAGCACTGCGTTTGGCAGTGTCAAGTCAAAGACGTGATGCATCAAGGTGTGCGCTGGGCCCAGCCGAAAACCAGCTTGGCGAGATCGCCAAACTCATGCATGCCGAGGTCATGGAAGCGGCGGCGGCCCGCGCCGCCTGAACGACGTGGAACGGTGAAACGGGGTCCGGCCCCAGCCGAAGCTTGACCCCAGTCGGGTTATTGAAAAGGGACTGACCCCATCCTTGCTCCGGCTACACCGCAAACCCACTAAAGCCGGCAGCGCGAGCGTGCACGACAATTCCCTGGACCTCGGAAGCCTTCACGGCGACTGGCCGGGCGCCGTTTGAGCCATTGCCATTGGCTGTTGCCACGGCAGATGCTCCGGTCTCGTTCTTCGCGACCGGAGTTGCATGTTCTTTGCCGGTTGCATGCGCCGTACCATTCCCGATCGGCGCCCGTTGCTTGCGCTCGTCATCCAGCCACGGCTTCAAGCTCGAAATGTCGAAACCGGCTTCGGCGAAATCGCGGACAATGGCGTCGGGCTCATTCTGCCCTGCCAGCACGAAAGCCGCCGCCGCCGCCGAGCGGGCGCCCGAATAGCAGAACGCATAGATCGGCGCCGGCAAGTCCTTCAACGCCTGCCGGAATAGCGCTAGCTCATAGTGCGACGGATGGCGTGTCTCGATCGGCGCATAGATGTAACCGAGGCCAAGGCGTTTGGCGTCGGCGCCCATGGCGTCCGAGCTTGCGAAACGGGCGACCTCGCCATCCGGCTGATTATTGATCACCGACTTGAAGCCGGCTTTGGCCAGGATATCCAGTTGCTCTGAACTTGGAACCTCGCCAACAGCGAGGACATCGGACACGACAATGGGCTTCATTGGACACGCTCGACGGTTAGACGGTGGCCTTCCCTCAAGCCCCGGCCTCAGGCCTCGGCCATGAGCCACCGCTCAAGCATCTTTAAACCACAAATGCCCCCGGTTACGATAGCTGCAAAAGTGAGAAATGATCCAAACGCCAGCGTCGACATTCCCGTGATCGCCTGGCCGACGGTGCAGCCGAGCGCCATGACGCCGCCAACGCCCATCAGAACCGCGCCGGCGAGGTTGCGCACGGTGTCGCTGGTATCGGCGAAGGTTGCAAGGCGGAAGCGGCCCATAGCCTTGGCGGTCACGAACGCGCCGACGATCGTGCCGAACACGGTTGCGACTCCGAAGCCGGGCATCGGCGTAGCCGTGTAGCGCGCCAACCATTCCAGGGCATCGCCCGAGGGGCGCACAAACGTCAGCGAGATCGGCGCCGTCGGCCGTTCCGCCAGCTCGTCGAAGGCAAGGCCGGTCAATGCCCAGCCGGCGACCACGGCGAGGCCGATGCCGAGGCCGGCAATAATGTGGTTTGGCGACGCACGAAACTCGGCGTCCGTCAGGCAGTACAGAACAACGCCGAGCGTCAGAAGTCCGGCCAGCAGTTTATTGCCAAGCGCCTTGGGCCACCCGAGGCGTTGCCCGATCAAGTCGCCGACAGCTTGTGTGCTGCCGCCGAAATCGAAGGCCGTCGCCTGTTCGAGCGCCGACCGCGCCGGACCAAAGATGCCGCCGATCGCCATGTAAGCCGCGAGGCCGACCACCAGCAGCGTCACCAGCGCGCGCAGATCGCCGCCGCCAATGCGGGCGAGGTTGCGCGACGCACAGCCGCCCGCGAACACCATGCCGAAACCGAACATGAGCCCGCCGAGGATCGAGCCCGCCCAATTGATGCGTGGCGCCAGATACATTGAGCGCTGCAGTTCGACGACGCCGGCAGCGTCCAGGATCTGCGCCCCGGCAATGGCCGTGGCGATGGCAAGGAGCCAGGCCCGCATGCGCCGCCAGTCTTGAAGGTTCACGATATCGGAGAGCGCCCCCATCGTGCAGAAGTTCGTGCGGTAGACGAGCGCGCCGAACACCGCCCCGATCAGGAAGCCGCCGATAGCCAACCAGATCGGCCCATTGGCCTGGATCATCTCGCGAGTCATTTGTGCGGTCCTTCGGATGCCCACTGCGCGTCCGGACCGTGGATTCGGCGAACGCTGCGTGCGAGCGGCTATCGTTCAGCTCTCTGGCTGGCCTTTTGGTCCACTTCTGCTGCCCACTTCGCAACCGCGCCGCAAACGGGCCGTTTTGCTTGGCCCTTCAGTTGCCCCGCGGCCAACCGGGCCGTGTATGGCGTCCGCGCCGCCTCGATACTGAGCACTCACCACCGACGACTGACCACTGACCACTGACCACTCGCCCTGCGCTAATTCCCTTCAATCCACCCGGATCTTCGCGTCGCGGATCACTTTCGCCCATTTCGCCGACTCGGTCTCGATCCGGGCGGCGAATTCCGCGGGCGTCGATGCCACTGGCCCGAACCCCATGTCCTCGAGTTGTTTCTTCACCGCCGGCAGCGCCACCATGGCCGCCATGTCGGCCTGCCATTTATCGACGATCTCCTTTGGCGTGCCTGCGGGCGCCACGAAGCCGGTCAGCGTGTCTGACACCTGATCGGGAATACCGGCTTCGGCCGTGGTTGGCACGTCCGGAAGGCCCGGCACGCGCTTAATCGCCATGACAGCGATGCCGCGCAAATTGCCGGCCTGGATGCTCGGCTGTGCCGCCGGTAATACCGTAAACGCCACCTGGGTATGCCCGCCGAGCGTCGTCGTGATCGCGGCCGCGGCGCTGGCATGCGATACTGTCGCCAGATCGAGCCCGTATTGCAGCTTCAGCATTTCAGCCGCCAAATGTGGCGTCGATCCGTTGCCGGGCTGCGCGTAACTGAACTTGCCGGGGCTCGATTTGATCAGGTCGATCAGCTCCTTCATCGTTTTTGCTGGAACCGAGGGATGGACCGACACGATGTTCGGCGTCACCGCGAACAACGAGATCGGCGCGAAGCTCGTCTTCAGGTCGTAGGGTACCTTGGAGTAGAGGCTCGGGTTGACGATAAAACCGGTGCTGACCGCCATGATCGTGTAGCCATCGGGCGCCGCCTTGGCGACGGCGCTGGCACCCGTATTGCCGCCTGCTCCGACCAGGTTCTCGATGACGATCTGCTGGGCCCATTTCTGCGACAGGTGCTCAGCCACGAGCCGCGCGACGACGTCGGTCGGGCCGCCGGCGCCGAATGGCACGACCAGCCGGATCGATTTCGTCGGGTAGGCGGTCTGCGCCATTGCCACGGGAGATAGCAGCAATGCCGTCAGCGCTGCAGCAAGCCTGGTGAACGTCGACATAGGCGGTCCCTCCACGACCGGTTGTGACGCAGTGCCTTGTCGGCCAGCGTTTGCGCAAGGGTCGTGGGCAATAGAACACAGCGCCTCAACGTGTGGTCAAGCGATGTCTGACTGATGCCAACGACCGTCAGGCGTAATAGACGAAGCCGTATTACGCCGATTTTGGCGCCGCTGAGGCGCATTACGGGTTTGCCTAATGCGCACAACACATATCCACGTCGAAAGCCAGGGTTGCGTGTCGTGCGTTGACGCTGCGCGGCGATGCGCGTAACTTGGCTTTGTCCGGACAATCGATTGCATTTGCAGGAGACCGCCCATGGCTCAGGATTTCGATCTCGTCATTCGCAATGGCACCGTCGTCGACGGAACCGGCGCCGCGCCCAAGGATTCTGACGTCGGCGTCAAGGATGGCCGCATCGCCGCGGTCGGCAAGATCACGGCAAAAGGCCGCGACGAGATCGACGCCAAAGGCCGCATGGTGACGCCCGGGTTCATCGACATTCACACCCACTATGATGGTCAAGCCGTCTGGGACACCCACATGGCGCCCTCGGCGTGGCATGGCGTGACCACAGCGGTAATGGGCAACTGCGGCGTCGGCTTTGCGCCCTGCAAACCACAGGATCGCGAAAAGCTCGTCGAGCTGATGGAAGGCGTCGAGGACATTCCGGGTCCAGTGATGCATGAGGGCTTGAAGTGGACATGGGAGACGTTCGCGGAATACCTCGGTGCCCTCGAAACGCAGAAACGCGATATTGATCTGTGCGCCCTGCTGCCGCACGCCGCCGTTCGCGTCTACGTCATGGGCGATCGCGCCATCCGCCACGAGAAGGCGACCGAGACCGACATCGCGCAAATGCGCAAGATTTCCGCCGAGGCGATGCGCGCCGGCGCTTTCGGGTTCTCGACCTCGCGCACCATCAGCCACAAGAGCCTCACGGGCGAGTACACGCCGACGTTGCGCGCCAACGAGGAGGAATTGCTCGGCATCGCCCTTGGCATGAAGGACGCCGGCACCGGTTTCCTCGAAATGGTCTCCGACTGGACCGAGCCCGACGCCAAGTCCGAGTTCGCCATGCTCCGCCGCGTGGTCGAAGCTTGCGGCCGGCCGGCCGTATTCTCGCTGACCCAGCGCCACGAGCCGCATCGCCAGGGCCAATGGAAGGAGCTGATCGCCTGCGCCGACGAGGCGATCGGGGCCGGCCACTCGATCAGGCCCGTGACGCCGCCGCGTGCCATCGGCGTGCTGCTCGGCCTCGAGGGCAGCCAGAACCCGTTCTCGGGAACGCCGACCTACAAAACCATAACCGCCAAACCCTTGGCGGAGCGCGTCAAGGCGATGCGTGATCCGGCCGTACGCGCGAAAATTCTTTCGGAGGATCCGATTGCAGGCGCCACGTTCCCGCTGATCCGGCGCTTGAAGTACGCGCAGATGTACCGCTTCGGCAACCCGGCGAACTACCTGCCGCAAAAAGAAGATTCGATTGAAGCCATCGCCGCGCGCGAAGGCCGCACGCCGCCGGAGGTCGCCTACGACATCCTGCTCGAGAACGAGGGTCGCAACTTCATCTACACGCCGATCTCGAACTATCCGAACTACGATCTTTCGGGTCCCGAGCAGATGCTCTCGAACAAGAACGTCATCATGGGCCTCGGCGACGGCGGCGCGCACGTCGGCTTCATCCTCGACGCCGGCTATCCGACGTGGCTGCTGACCTACTGGGGCCGTCAGCGCAACCGCTGGCCGGTCGAGGAACTGGTGCGCCGCCTGACATCGGATACGGCCAGCGCTGCCGGTCTCGGCGATCGCGGTGTCATCGCGGTGGGCAAGAAGGCCGATCTCAACGTCATCGACTACGACAAACTTGGTTTTGGTCAGCCTTACGTGACCTACGATCTGCCGGCCGGCGGCAAGCGGCTGTTGCAGAAGGCTGGAGGCTACGAGGCAACGATCGTCGCCGGCGCAGTCACCTATCGCGGCGGCGAGGCCACGGGCGCACTGCCGGGCAAGATGGTCCGCGGCCAGCGCGCGGCTTAGTTTTGCGCCTTCGGATGCCCACTTCGCATCCGGCGCGTCTTTGGTTGCGCCTTCGAATGCCCACTTCGCATCCGGCGCGCGGATACGGCAAATCGTAGGGCGCCAATAGGCGGCACCGCACTCGCCGCCGTATTGCGCCGCCTCGCGCGTCGCATCGGCGCAATCCGCCCCGAAGGTGGGACTATTGCGCCCTACGTTCATCAATCCTCCTTGACGGCGGCAGGGCATTCCTGATCGATGGCGGAAATCATCAGTAGGAGCGCGCCCATGTCCCAGACCAAGCATACCGCCCTGATCACGGGCTCGAACAAGAACATCGGCCGCGCCTGTGCGCTGCAGCTGGCGAAAGCCGGCTGCAACGTCGTCATCAACGGTGCCAAGGACAAGGCCGCCGCCGAGGCCGTCGCCAAGGAAGCGCGCGCGCTCGGCGTCGAGGCACTCGTCGCCATGGGCGATGTCGGCAAACGCGCCGAGCTCGACCGCATCGCGGCTGAATCCCTCGCCAAATTCGGCAGCATCGACATTCTCGTCAATAACGCCGCCATCCGCGAGGACGGCACATTCCTCGAAATGCCCGAAGAAACCTGGCGCTACGTCATGGCTGTCAACTTCGACGCGTCTTACGTGCTTGCCCGCGCCTGCCTCCCGGGCATGATCAAGAAGGGCTGGGGCCGCATCATCAATTTCGCCGGCATGAATGCGATCCACGGCTACAACGGCCGGGCGCACGTCTCCGCCTCGAAGCACGCCGCCTGGGGCCTGACCAAAGCGCTGGCGAAGGAATTTGGACCGAAAGGCATTACCACCAATATCGTCTCGCCCGGCCCGATCATGGGCGAAGCGCAGGAGAAGCGGCAGGCGTCGCACATCGCCGGCATGAAGGCGCGCGTTCCCGTCGGCCGCCTCGGCACACCGGACGAAGTGGCGGCCGCGGTGACGCTGCTCGCCTCCGAGCAGGGCGCCTTCATCAACGGCCAGATGATCCAGGTGAACGGCGGCGCGGAGACGTGAGTGCGGGCGGTTTGGACGCAAATAGTTTGCGGTGTCATGGTCGGGCCCAAGTGCGAAGCACGTCTTCGACATGACTCCCGACCACCCATCCCTCCGCTAGTCCGGATCGTGCGGTGAAATGGGTCCTCGGCAACTCGGGCTTCGCCCTCGGCCGAGGATGACACCGGATTTTACATTCTGGAACGGTGCTACATGTCCCCCGACGACTTAAAGAAATTGGCTGCGGCCAAGGCGATCGAGCTGATCGAGCCCGGCATGCGCCTCGGCCTCGGCACCGGTTCGACGGCAAAGCTTTTCGTCGAGTTGCTCGGCGCCAAGGTGAAGGCTGGCCTCGACGTCATCTGCGTGCCGACCTCAGAAGCGACGCGCCTGCAGGCAGCAGCCCTCGGCATCCGCCTCACCACGCTCGATGAAACGCCGGAGTTGGATATCACGGTCGACGGCGCCGACGAACTCGACGATCAGCTCCGGCTGATCAAGGGCGGCGGCGGCGCGCTGCTGCGCGAGAAGATCGTCGCCGCCGCTTCCGCTGAACTCATCATCATCGCCGACGCCTCGAAGCGGGTGGCGATGCTCGGCGCCTTCCCGCTGCCGGTCGAGGTTGCCCGGTTCGGCTACATCGCCACGCGGAACAAAGTGCGCGACCTCGTTCGCGACATCGGTTGCGACGGCGAGATCGAGCTGCGTCTCGCCGCCGACCGTGAACCGTTCGTGACGGACGGCGGCAACTACATCCTCGATTGCGCGCTCACGGCCATCGAGCACCCGGAACTTCTCGACGAATGCCTGCAGCTTTTACCGGGCGTCGTCGAAACGGGACTGTTTTTGGGGTTAGCCGACATCGCCTTCATCGCGGGAGCCGACGGCGTAACGACACTCGAAGCCGAAAGGGGCGAGGACGGCGACGTATAAAGCGGGCGGCGTTGCCAGGCCGACACCCATAAATTTCCAACATCAGCCTGACCGAAGTGGAGCGCGTATGCGCCCACTACCTGCGGAGCGAGCAATGACCACCTACGACTACGACCTCTTCGTCATCGGCGCCGGTTCCGGCGGTGTGCGTGCCGCGCGGATCGCGGCCAACCACGGCGCCAAGGTCGCGGTTGCCGAGGAGTATCGGGTTGGCGGCACCTGCGTCATCCGCGGCTGCGTGCCGAAGAAACTGCTGGTCTATGCCGCCCGCTTTCACGGCGAGTTCGAGGACGCCAAGGGTTTCGGCTGGTCGTTTGCCGGCGCCGACAGTGGCGCAGGCGGTGCGCAGTTCTCATGGGCCACCCTGATCGCCAACAAGGACAAGGAGATCGACCGTCTCGAGAAGGCCTATCGCGCCAACCTCCAGCGCTCGAAGGTCGAGATTGTGGCGACGCGCGCCGTGCTCGAAGGGCCGCAAGAGGTGCGCCTGCTGAAGGACAATCGGAAGGTCACCGCGAAGCATATCCTGGTCGCGACCGGCGGCTGGCCGTTCTTGCCTGATATCCCCGGCATCAGCCACGCGATCTCCTCGAACGAAGCGTTTCACCTCCCCGAACTGCCGAAATCGATCATCGTGGTCGGCGGCGGCTACATCGCGCTCGAGTTCGCCTCGATCTTCAACGGCCTCGGGGTCAAGACGACACTGCTCTACCGCGGCGAGAAGATCCTGCGCGGCTTCGACGAGGATCTGCGTGATGATCTAACCACCGCCATCAGGAAGCGCGGCATCGAGGTCTTGACCGACGCGACGCCGACCGGGCTCGAGGAATTGGCGGCCACCGGCAGCGTCAAGAAGCTGCGCGCCCACCTCTCGAACGGCACGACCCTCGACGCTGGCGGCATCATGTACGCGACTGGCCGCAACCCGAACACGAAAAACCTCGGCCTGGACAGGGCCGGCGTGGCATTGGGCGCGAAAGGCCAGATCAAGGTCGACGGACAGTCGCGCACGAACGTTTCCAGCATTTACGCCGTCGGCGACGTTACCGACCGTGTGAACCTGACCCCGGTCGCGATCCGCGAGGGACACGCCTTCGCCGACACCGTGTTCGGTAAAGCGCCCTGGTCAGCCGATCACAGTCTGGTGCCGACCGCGGTCTTCTCCGAACCCGAGATCGGCACCGTCGGCCTGCCCGAGGCCGAGGCCCGCGCCAAGCATGGTACCGTCGACATTTACAAGACCCGTTTCCGGCCGATGAAATATACGCTCTCGGGCCGCGACGAGCGCATGCTCCTGAAGCTTGTCGTCGACGCCAGCACACAAAAGGTGCTCGGCTGTCACATCCTCGGCCCGGATGCGGCGGAAATGGCACAGATGGCAGCAATTGCGATTCGCATGGGCGCCACCAAGATTGACTTCGACCGGACGATGGCGCTGCATCCAAGTGCTGCGGAGGAATTTGTCACGCTCAGGGACAAGTGGGTGCCGCCGGCCGCCGCGGCCGAGTCATTGTAGCTATCCGAGTGTGCTTATGAACAACGTGGTGAAATTGCCTCTGAAACGCGCATCGAAGAGTTATCCACAGCTGATTGGCTGTGGATGCAAGATGCGAATCGTTCTCGGTGCTACCGCCCTGATGTTCGACGTCGGCTTGCTCACGGATCATGTCCATGCAGGTCGGCCGTGATGACGGGGGAAACGATGGCAGGACGCGCATTTTCGAGAGCCGCGCTGGGTTTTGCAACAGTTGTGGCGCTCTGGTCAGCGGGCGTTGCAACCGCGACCGCCCAGAACTATGACGGTAGTACGGTTTTTCGCTTCGGGACCTTCGGCCAGGGCACGATTGCCAACTTCGGCATCCAGAAGCCCGTGTCGGGGACAGCGACCGCCAGCGGCTTGCAAGGTGGCCTTTCCATCGGCGTCGATTTCCATCCGCACCCGACCTGGCTACTCGGCGTCGAGATGGACGCCAGCCTCGGCGATGCCCGCGGCGATGCCAACAACATTGGCTACGGCGTCGATTATCTCTTGAACTTGCGCGGCCGCTTCGGTGTCTATCCGACGCAAGACTGGCTGCTGTACGGCACGGCAGGCCTTTCGTACCTCGGTTTCGAGGCGCAGAACCACCTGACCAGCAGCAAGGCCGCGGAGACCATCCCTGGCGCCCTCGTGGGCATCGGCGCCGAGTACAATTGGGATCACGTTGTGCTGTTCGGCGAGTACAATTACGTCACGTATGGTGCCCGCCAGTTCACGCTGGACAGTTCGACGCGGGCAGAGGCGCGGTACGACGTGGATGCTGACGTCCACATGCTTCGCTTCGGCATCAAATTCAAGGTCGGGCACGATTACGAGCGCCTCGGCCGCCACTACGAGCCCTACAAATAAGGACTGCGCCGTCACGACTGGATCTGTTATCGCGCCGGGGCCTAGTCTCCGGCGTGCGGTATGTTGGGTCCGTCGCCAGCGTATGCAGGGAACAGGGACAGATCGCCGTCTTGCCATCGTGGCGGATCGTCGCTAGAGCACGCCTGAGCGCCACGGCAGGCGCATAACAGTTTCGGCGTTGGATATTTGCGTATGCGTCTTGGCGGGAAAATCGCGTTGGTCACCGGCGCCGGCAACGGGATTGGCCGGGGCATTGCAACACGCCTCGCCGCTGATGGCGCCTTCGTTTACGTCACCGATACGGACAGCGCAGCTGCAGAAGGCTGCACAGCCGCGATTAAAGCCACCGGATACGCCGCAACGGCCCTGACATGCGACGTCTCCCGCGGCCAGGACGTCACCGCTATGTTCCGTGCGGTCGCCGCCGCACACAACAAATTGCACATTCTGGTCAATAACGCCGGTATCAACGTCCGTTCCGACTTCCGCCACCTCACCGACGCCGATTGGGTCCGCATCCGCGAGGTCAATCTCGATGGCGTCGTCCGCCTCGCACGCGACGGCTTTGAGTTGCTGCGGCTTTCCGGCGCCGGATCCCTCATCAACGTCGCCTCGATCATGACGCACCGTGGCATGCGCCAGTTGGCGGCCTACTCGGCGACGAAAGGCGCGGTCTCGGCACTGACCCGCGCGCTGGCCGTCGAGTACGCGCCGTTCAACATCCGCGTCAACACGGTTGCGCCCGGCTTCGTCGAAACCGCCCTGACGGAGCGCGTCCTCCGCAATGCCGTGTTCAACAAAGCGCTCATCGAGCGCACGCCGATGCGCCGCTTCGGCACAACCGACGATATCGCCGGCGCCGTCCTGTATTTCGCCTCGGACGACGCAAGCTTCGTCACGGGTGCCGAGTTGGCCGTCGACGGCGGCATGTCGGTCGCTCTCTGACGGCGAGATTCAAGATATTGGACCGCCCCCGCCGTTTGCCGACCATTCGACCAACACAACTCAGCGCCGCCGATGTTCGGCCGCGCAACGACGAGACGACCCGGGAGAAGCACCGACATGAGCATCAGGACGCGCGGCGCTGCCCTCGCTCTCTGCCTTTGCCTAATGACGCCTCCGATAGCAATCGGCGCGGACGCCGGTAACCCGGACACCTATACCTTCGACAAGCAGCAGACCAACATCACGTTCTCCTGGGGGCACCTCGGCATCTCCAGGCAATCGGCTCGCCTCCTGGACGTCGACGGGCGCCTCGAATTCGACACCAACGCGGCAGAGCGGAGCAGCATCGAAGTCACGATGAAAGTCGCGAGCATCTGGTCCGGCGTCGGCGAACTCGACCGCCAGTTGAAGTCGTCCGACTACTTCAACGCCTTCCAATTCCCGACGATGACATTCAAGAGCACAGCGGTGCGAACGACCGGCGAAAAGACCGGCGAGGTCACCGGCGATCTCACGATCCTCGGGCAGCCGCGCCCCGTAACCCTTGCTGTCATCTGGAACTTCGGCGGAGAACATCCCCTGAGTACGCTGAACCCGGCCTTCAAAGATAAGTTCGTCAGTGGCTTCACTGCCACGACCAAACTGCTTCGCAGTGAATGGGGCATGACCCGCGGCACGCCCCTCACCACTGACGAGATCGAAATCACCATCAATACCGAAATGATCCGAAAACCCTCGCCACAATGAGCGCGGCACTGATCCTAGCGTTCCGAACGCGTAACGAATACTAAATGCAGAATAGTTGCATGCGCCCTGTGGAAAAGCGCGGACGAGCTGTGGAACACCTGTGGACGACGCGGACACTTCCTGTTGATGAACAGACGCTCCATAACCGGTACAATTCCCCACTCTGCCTCGGCACCATTCCGCCTCGAAATCACTACAGGCCTGACATTATTGAACGAATCACGTAGATCTGCACCCCACGGGGGCATCTGCTCGTACATGCGTCTTAACGTTGGCCCGGCTTCCAAGCTCTGTGCATAACTCAAAGCCAGCGGCGGCTCTGGATTATCCACAACAAAGAGCAAAGAACCGGCACTCCGCCAGAACGTCGGTCGATTGAAATGCCCGACCATCCGCTTGGACGTGAGATGGGGCTCAACGGAGCAAATCAGTGACAATCCGGCAAAGCCCGGAAGTCACGCCGATTGCAGGCGGTCCAGACAGCGAACCTCCGAGTGCGCGTTTCCCGCGGTTGCTGAGCCGTGACTGTTGTCAGCATCCGTATCCGAGAGGTAGGGGGCCTCAACTGATGAGACACGTTTTAGGTGTGCTAGGCGTTGCAGCGGCCGGCGTTTTATTAGCCGTATCTGCTGCAATGAACTGGCGCTTTGGCTACAGTCTCGGCAAAACCGAGCTGGACGGACAGATCTACGGAGCAGCAAGTGCTGCCGCAGACTGTTTCAAGGCACTTGTGCCGTTTTTCTTTTTTGCCGCCATCCGAAATAAGATGTGGTCGCAGGCGGGTGCCTCGGCAATCATCTGGGTTGTCGTCACGGGCTATTCCCTGACGTCGGCTCTCGGGCATGCTGCGCTGAACCGCCTCGATACGGCGGGAACGCGAGCTGTGGCCGCTGCGTCCTACAAGGACCTGCGCGCTGAGCTGAAGCGGGCCGAGGACCAGATGAGCTGGATCCCGAAGCATCGTCCGTCTCTGACCGTTCAGAGCGATATCGATGGCCTGAAGAACCAGCGCCAATGGAGCTGGACCAAAAGTTGCGCAGACGTGACGACCAAGGCCAACCGTGATTTCTGTCAGCAGTTCCACGCGCTTTCGGCTGAGCTTGCTTCCGCAGGTCAAGCCGCCACGCTGGGCAAGCAGATCGCAACCGTGAAAGCTGAGATCGGCAAAACCGAAGGGGCGTCCGTCCTTTCCGAAGCTGATCCGCAGGCTGCGGTGCTGACGAGGCTCGCCGCAATCTTTGGGCTTCACATGAAGATCGAAGATATGCAGACGACACTCGCCGTGTTTGTCGCGCTGCTGCTCGAGATCGGTTCTGGCTTTGGCATGTATGTCGCCTTTGCGCAGTGGCGCTTGTATGATCATGACGCACCGAGCGTGCCAAAAATGGTTCCTGCAGTTCAGACGGTTACGGCATCCGCACCAGCGGTGTTGATGACAGCCCGACAGGCCACCATCGCCAACGACAACAGGTCCACGCCGGCTCAAAGGCAGCTGGTAACGCCGGAAACCGATGTCGATCGGTTCTACAAGGAGCGGATTGAGAAAAGCGAGGGATCGAGTCTCACTGCAACAGCGCTTTACGAAGATTACTGCGCCTGGTGTGAGGAACAATCGAAGGAGCCGCTTGCACTACCGACGTTTGGTCGTGAGTTCGGTGACCTCGACGTAACCAAGGCGAAAATCGCCGGACGCGTTCGTTACATCGGCGTCGCACTGAAGACGGGACTGCAACTGGAAGACGAGACGAGGTTGCCAAGTCCAGCCTCAAGAGCTGCATAGTCTGCCGACGCAGACAGGAACGGGGCCGCGCAAGCGGCCCTTTTCTTTTGTCCAAATACCACCCGTTGACAGCCCGACAGGAACATGGACTTTTCGGGCATCCGAATTCAACGTCAGGAACCGCTCATGTCCCGGACCAATGCGCTCAAATGCTTCATCGACGGCTCCTGGATCGTGCCGCAGGTGTCGCGCCTGATCAGCGTCGTCAATCCGGCAACCGAAGTGTCACTCGGTGAGGTTGCACTGGGTTCGATTGCCGACGTCGACAAGGCGGTTGGCGCCGCGCGCCGCGCGTTCGACACGTTCTCGCAGACGGCCCCAGAGGCGCGCATGGCGCTGCTCGAAAAGATCGGCGCCGCCTACAAGCGCCGCTTCACAGAGATGGGGCAGACGATCTCGGAAGAGATGGGCGCACCTCTATCGTTCGCGACGCGCTTTCAAGCTGGGGCTGGGATGGGGCACTTCAAGGTAGCGCACGATGTCCTGAAGGACTTTCAGTTCGTCGAAAAGATTGGCGCAACCGAGGTGCACCGCGAGGCGATCGGCGTCATTGGCATGATCACGCCATGGAACTGGCCCGCGAACCAGATCTGCTGCAAAGTTGCAGCCGCAATCGCGGCAGGATGCACAATGGTGCTGAAGCCGTCCGAAGTGGCTCCGTTCTCAGCTGTGCTGATCGCTGAGATCCTTGAGGAAGCCAGCGTCCCCGCAGGCGTCTTCAATCTGGTGCACGGCGACGCCGCCGTCGGCCAGGCGATCGCCGCGCATCCTGGGATCGATTGCATTTCCTTCACCGGTTCGACGAGAGCCGGCATCGATGTGGCGATCCGCGCGGCGCCGACCATCAAGCGCGTCGGCCAGGAGCTCGGGGGCAAGTCCGCGAACGTCATCCTCGACGACGCGGACCTGGAGAAAGCCGTGACCGAGGGCCTCAAACTGTGCCTGCGCAATTCCGGCCAGTCCTGCAATGCGCCGACGCGGATGCTGGTTCCGAAAGCCAAAATGGCCGATGCCGCTCGGATCGCGAAGGCTGCCGCCGAGGCGATCAAGGTCGGCGATCCCGCGAAGCCCGAGACCGAGATGGGCCCCGTCGTCTCCGAATTGCAGTGGAACAAGATCCAGGCGCTGATCGGGGCAGGCATCAAGGAAGGCGCAATGCTCGTCACCGGCGGCTTAGGCAGGCCCGACGCGCTGCCCAAAGGCTACTATGTGAAGCCAACCGTATTTGCAGACGTTGCGCCCTCGATGATGATCGCCAAGGAGGAAATCTTTGGGCCCGTCTTGGTGATCATGGGCTACGACAACGATGCCGACGCAATCCGCATTGCCAACGATCACCCGTTCGGCCTCGCCGGCTATGTCTACGGCAGCCCCGAGCGCGCGAAGCGGGTGGCACGCCAGATCCGCGCCGGCATGGTGACGATCAACATGGCGCCAGCCGACCCAAAGGCACCATTCGGTGGCTACAGGCAGTCCGGCAACGGCCGTGAATGGGGCCGCTTCGGACTGGAAGAGTATCTCGAGGTCAAGGCGGTGATGGGGGCTTGACCCTCGTGTGGTTTGACCGCACGGACGGTGACAGCGGAAAACCCGTTTTGTTCTTGCATGCGCAACACTGCCGTGTTAACGTTTTGTTCTCGAGTCCAGGAGGGAACATGGCATGCCGGACGCAACAACAATCGTGCAACGAATTGCTAAGTGCGAAGAAGAGATCGACCAGCTCAAGGCCGAGTGGCAAGGGATACCCGACCTGATCGAGGCGCGGTTGCGGTTGACGGATTCGCGGGTCGCACGCTTGCAGAGTGAGATGACTGGCGTCAAAGGAGACATCACCGGGCTTAAGCGCGATATCGCTGATCTCAAGGGCGGCGTTGCCGAGCTCAAGGGCGGGATTGACGCACTGCCAAGGGTGCTCGCTGAGATGCTCGATGAAAGGGAACGGCGGCGCTAGTGTCGGGACGGGAGCATCAACTGCTGCGGTTGCTGGAGTGGTTCGCGGCCCATCGCGACGACGAGTGGGAGCACCAGCACGGCATCAAGCTCGAACGACTCGAGGTAAAGCCCGGCTGGTCCCTCATCATCGACACTGCAGCAACCGAGCTTGCCGACACGTTCATGCTGGAGCAGCGCGCGCAACGCTCCGAAACGGATTGGCTGCAATGGTCGTTCGAGCCCGGCATGTTCCGCGCCCAAGGCGGCGAGCACAACGTCCCCGACATGATCGTAAAGTTTTTCGACGAGGTGGAGCGTCTGGCAGAGGTGCAGCGACCGTTCTAGCTGCGCCCAGATGCCGACCCCGCCACCGCGCTCCTGTGCGCCACTGCCGCCAAGATGCAAGTCAGGCAGCCGACGGCACTTGACCAGTCGGCCTGCTGACGCGCCCCGGGCCCGCAACCACCACGCTTCGAATTCACGCTCGTAGAGGTTATTCAGGCATTGAGCCGCGCCGCGGCCTGCAGGACTGCAGCCTCCCGCTCCGCTTGGCGTTTGGCGGCGGACTTGCGCGCGTTGTCGGCGATGGCTGCCCCCGCACCCTCCGGCGAGCCGGCATCGAATGGCGGTTGCGGGTCGTACTCGATGCCAAGTTGTATCGCCTTGGCGAGATCCGGCCCGAACGCCTCGGCCGCCACCGTCAGCGCGAAATCGATGCCGGCTGTGACACCGCCACCGGTGATGACGTTGCCGTCGATAACGACGCGCTCGGCGACCGGGATGGCGCCGAACGCCTTCAGCATGTCGCGGCTCATCCAGTGGGTCGCGGCGCGGCGTCCCTTCAGCAAGCCGGCGGCGCCGAGTACAAGCGCGCCTGTGCACACGCTCGTCACGTAACGGGCGCCAGCGGCCTGCGACTGCAGGAATTCCAGGGTTTCAGGATCATTCAACAATGCGTTCATGCCGGCACCGCCCGGCACGCAGACGAGATCGAGCTGCGGGCAGGCGTACAGCGTCGTCGTCGGCAGGATTTTCATCCCGCCGTTGGCCATCACCGGCTCAAGGCTTTTCGCAACCAGGTGCACTTCCGCACCTGGAAACTTCGTGAACACCTCGTAGGGTCCGGTCATGTCGAGCTGGGTGATGTCGTGAAACAGCAACAAACCTATTCGGAATGTCGGGGTCGTGTTCGATGCTTGTGTCATCTTGGGTGCGCCTCTTGCTCATGAGCCGTTGAGAGGCTAGGCCAAAACGCGCGTTGGAACCAGCGCAGTCGACGGCAATGGATCAGGTGGCACATGGCGGAAATCGGCGAATTGCTCAGGCGCGAAGGCAAGGCGCTCGTCTTCGATCAGTACGGCACCGTGGTCGACATGCAGGGCGGGCTGACCGAGGCCGTGACGCCGTACCTTGGCCGTAAGGGCTGGACCGGCAATCCGTCGAGTTTCGTGACCTGGTGGCGCCGCACCCACTTCGAAGACAGCATGATCGACGCGCTGCTCGATCGCGGCCACACGCCCTACCGCCACATCGGCCACCGCGCGGTGTCGCAGGTCATGGACCGCTGCGGCATCGAGCACACGCAAGGTGAAGTCGAGTGGCTGGTGTCCGAGATCGAGAAGCTGAAGCCGTTCCCGGATGTGGTCGCGGCGCTTGGCCGGCTCGCCGAGCGCTACAAGCTGGTGATCCTCTCGAACGGCGACCGCGACATGCTCGAGGCGGCGAAGCCACATATCGGCTTCCCCTTTGATCTGACGATCTCGGTGCAGGAGGCCGGCTACTTCAAGCCGCATCACGCGACCTACGCAACGGCCGAAACTTTGATCAACGCAAAGTGGCCGGCGATCGAGCGCGCCAGTTGCATCTTCGTCGCCAACCACGCGTTCGACTGCATCGGTGCCAAGGCGCACGGCTTCCGCTCAGTGTTCATCGACCGCAGGAAGCGCCCCTACGGTCAATCCCCGCACCAGCCGGACCTGATTGTCGAGGATTTCACGGCGCTGGCGGAGGCGTTGGGGTAGCCTCGTAGGGCGTAATAGGCAAAGCCGTATTACGCCGACTTGGGCCCTGCATCGGCGCATTACGGCTTTGCCTAATGCTCCCTACGGTCTCCGGTCGCACGCCTCTCTCACTCCGGCTGGATCTTGGTGTCCTTCACGACCTTGGCCCAGCGCGCGATCTCGACGTCGACGAACTTGCCGAACGCCTCGGGGCTCGAAAGCTCGTAGATGACGCCCGCTTCATTGACGAGGCTCGCGGTGACTCCTGCGTCGTTGAACGACGCCGTGAACGCCTGGTTCAGCCGCGCCACGATCTCGGGCGGTGTCTTCGCTGGCGCCACGATGCCCCACCAGGCGCTGGCTGCGAAGCCGGGGATACCGAGCTCAGCGACTGTCGGAGCATTCGGATAGTGCGGATGACGCTTGTCAGAGGTGACGGCTAGTCCACGCAGCTTCTCCGCCTTCACCATCGGCCCGACGGAGGCGATCGACGCGATGGCGACGCCGATATGACCGGCAATGGCGTCGTTCACGAGCGGTCCGCCGCCCTTGTAGGGAACATGCGTCCATTCCACGCCGAGGTCCGTCGCCATCTGCGACATCGCCAGATGCGCGAGGCTGCCCTGGCCGACGGTGCCGTAATTGACCCGGCTGGGCTTGACCTTGGCTGCGGCGACCAGATCCGCGAAGGTCTTGAAACCGGTCGACTCGTGCACGGCAATCAGCATCGGCGCCGAGCCGATCTTCATGACCGGCGTAAAGTCCTTGACCGTGTCATAGGGCAGGTTGGCGATCAGCGTCGGATTGACGGCATGCGTGTCGAACACCATCAATATCGTATAGCCGTCGGGTGCCGCCTGCGCCGCCACCGCGGTGCCAATGGAGCCCGAGGCGCCAGCCTTGTTCTCGATGATGATGGTCTGGCCGAGCTCTTTCTGGAGCACGGGCTGCACGCGCCTCGCGATCTGATCGAGCGTGCCGCCCGGCGGGAAGCATATGATGAAGCGGATCGGCTTTGTGGGATAGGCCTGCGCAAGGGCGTGGCCGGCTGTGATTGAGGCTGCGAGGACCAGACCCAACACGGCCAGTGCGCGAGCCATCAGGATGCTCATTTCGATCTCCAGGTAAACGAGATGGCGGGAAGGCTTATGCGGCTGTGCCGCATTTGTCTAGCTCCAGGGCTCCGGCTTTGATGCGCGGGATCAGCTCGCGGCCGAACTCGGTCGCGTCGGCGACGGGATCGAAGCCGCGGATCAGGAACGAGGCAATCCCGAGCTTGTAGTATTCGAGGATCGCGTCGGCGACTTGCGCCGGTGTCCCGACGAGACAGGACGTGTTGCCGAGTGCTCCCGTGACCTTGGTGACACCCATCCACAGCCTGATATCGTGGACGTCGCTCTGGAGCGCGAAATCGAACTGGCGCCGCCCTGCGTTGTCGACGGGTGCACGAGCACCGGCCTCACCCTCCTGCCGGCTCCAGCCGAGCGAACCTGACATCGCTGCCAGGATACGGTTCGCCTTCTTCCAGGCTTTCGCCTCCGTCTCGGCGATGATGGGCCTTACCGACATGTTGAAACCGACCATGCGGCCATGCTTGGCCGCACGTGCGCGAAACGCGGCGATGCGCTCCGCGGTGGTATTCAGCGGCTCGGCGTAGATCGCGAAAACATCGCATTCGGTGGCGCCCATTTCCAGCGCGCCCTCCGAGGCGCCACCGAAAAAGATCGGCGGATGCGGCTGCTGCAGGGGGCGGACATCAGAGTGCGCGCCGGCCACCTTGTAGAACTGGCCCGCGAAATCGAACGGCTTTTGCGCTGCCCATGTACGCTTCATCAGATGCAGGTATTCCTGCGCGCGGGCATAGCGTTCCACCTTCGGCGTGAAATCACCGTCGCCGTGCTGTTCGAGATCTGTCTTCCCCGTAATAATGTGCAGCGCGATCCGCCCGCCGGTGAGCTGGTCAAACGTCGCGACTTTGCGCGCCATCAGCGTCGGCGCCACAAATCCCGGCCGATGCGCAATGAGAAAGCCGAGCTGCCGCGTGTGGGCGGCGGCGTGCTGCGCGACCAGGAACCCCTCAGCCGACGATGACGAATACCCGACCAGCGCCATGTCGAAACCCGCCGCCTCGTGCGCGCGGGCGAACTCCACCACGAATGGCGGCGACAGTGCGCCCTCGATGACGATCAACGTCGCGTCGCGCGTCGGCGGCGTCACGCCGATCATGCCGATGATGCGGGCGGGCATGGGGGCTCCGGGTGGTGGGTGGGAGCTGGTGAGTGGCGAGCGGTGCGTGGCGAGTGGCCAGAGTGTGCGGGGTTCAGCTTTGCCGGTCAAGCCACGCCAGCGCGCCCTTGCCTGCGGCGCGGCCGGTCGCAATGCAGGCTTGCAGCAGATAGCCGCCGGTCGGCGCTTCCCAGTCCAACATCTCGCCGGCAACGAAGCATCCAGGCCGCCGATGCAGCATAAGCTGTTCGTCGAACGCGATTGCCATGATGCCGCCAGCGCTGGAAATCGCGCGCTCGATCCCGGCGAGGCCCGCAAGCGGTAGCGTCACGTGCTTGATCAGATGCGCCAGCTCCCGCGGAGCAACCGGCAATGTGCGGCCGGCCGACTCGTGCAGCAGCGCCCGCGCGACCGGCGGCAGTCCGACGGTGCGATGCAGGAACGCCGCGGTCGAGATTTTGTCGCGTGCGCGCGACAACGGCTTGACCAGCTCGTCGACGCTAAGGTCGGGTCTGAGATCAATCGTTAACGTTGCCGGTCGCGTCGTATCGGCGAGCGCACGGCGCACGTCCGCCGTCAACGCGTAGATGGCGCCGCCTTCGAGGCCCGTCGCCGTGATCAGCGCCTCGCCACGCCCGCTCTTCGCGCCGACTGTGATCGCGATGCGCTTCAACGGCTCGCCCGCGAACCGCGTCGCCAGGAATTCCGACCAGGCAATGCGAACGCCGCAATTCGTCGGCTCGATCGACGCGATCTCGATGCCGAGCTTCTGCAGGATCGGCACCCAGGAACCGTCCGAACCGAGCCGCGGCCAGCTGGCGCCGCCAAGTGCCAGGATCACAGCGTCCGCCTGCATGACCACGCGCTCGCCGGCCTCGCCTTGGAACTCCGGCTGGCCCTGCGCGTCGAACCCCACCCATCTTTGCCTCGCGCGGAACGTGACGCCGCGCCCGGCGAGCCGCGCCAACCACGCCCGTAACATCGGCGACGCTTTCATGCGCTTCGGGAACACACGACCGCTGGAGCCGACGAAGGTCTCCTGCCCCAGTGCATGTGCGAACGCGATCAGATCGGTCGGGGGAAACCCGCGAATATGCCGCTCCAGCCAGTCGCGCGCGTCGCCATAGCGGCGAAGAAACGGCTCGATCGGCTCGCTGTGCGTGAGGTTCAAGCCGCCGCGGCCTGCGATCAGAAACTTGCGGCCAATGCTTGGCATGCGGTCGACGACGGTGACGGCATGGCCCCCCGCCGAAACGACGTCTGCTGCCATCAGCCCGGCCGGCCCCGCGCCGATGATGATGATTTTTTTCATTCGATTTGTGAGAGGCCCAATCCTAAACTCATCCTCGGGCTCGTCCCGAGGCCCCATGGTGGAGCGCACTCAACATACTGTTGTTTCGCAGCAACGTCGCCTCATATGGCGCTACTTGAGCCCGTGGGACCACGGGGGGCGGGTGTCATGTCGACGACGTGCTTCGCGCATTTCGGCCCGACCATGACACCCCATACTTTGTTTGATGCAATCGTCAGCTCTTGCCGGTCAACTTGGCAACTTCGCTGGCAAAATCGTCGCCCTTTTTGTCGATGCCTTCGCCGAGTTGGAAGCGCTCGAATTTCGCAATCTCGATCGGCGCGCCCGCGGCCTTCTCCTCGGCCTTCAGGAACTGCTCGACCGTGATCTTTCCGTCGCCGCCCGGCCCCATGAAGACCTGCTGCAACAGCACGACCTGCCCGAAGAACTCCTTGCGCAGACGCCCCTCGACCATCTTGTCGATGAACTCAGCCGCCTTGCCGGTCGCCTTCGCCTGCTCGAGATAGACCGAGCGCTCACGCTCGATCAGGGCCTTGTCCAGTTCATCGGCTCTGACGGCCTGCGGATTGGCAGCCGCGATATGCAACGCCACCTGCCGGCCGATCTCGGCGAGCTTGTCGGGCTTGGCCTTCGACTCGACGGCGACCAGGACGCCGATCTTGCCGAGCCCATCGACCACCTTGTTGTGCGTGTATGTGGCGACGACGCCTTCCTTCACGGAGAGCGCGGCCGTCCGACGCAGCGTCATGTTCTCGCCGATCGTCGCAATCATCTCCTGCAAGTGCTGCTCGACCGTGATCGATTTGCCCGGATAAATCGAGGCGTTGAGCGTCTTCAGGTCGCCGCCGGCCTTCAGGCCGAGCGTCGCGATATCGCGCACGAGTTCCTGGAACTTGTCGTTACGGGCAACGAAATCCGTCTCGGAGTTGACCTCGACGAGTGCGCCGGTGCCGGCCGCAGACGTAACCCCGATCAGGCCGTCGGCCGCAATGCGGTCGGCCTTCTTCGCAGCCTTCGAGAGGCCCTTCTTGCGCAACCAATCGACGGCCTGCTCCAGATCGCCCTTGGTCTCGGTCAGCGCGGACTTGCAGTCCATCATGCCGGCGCCCGTCTTGTCGCGCAGTTGCTTGACCATTGCAGCGGTGATCGTCGTCATGTCGTGTTCCTTTCAAGGAAAGGGAGGCAATTGGCAGTAGGCAATAGGGAGACCGATCCCGGCATCGCGTGCCGACGGGCTAGCCGAAGCAACCCGCCCACTATTACTTATTGCCTATCGACTACTGCCTCACTTATGCGGCAGCAGCGTCGACGAACTTCTTCGCCTGCACCGGCCAGCCGTCGCGCGCGATGCGGCCGCGCAAACGGAGCGTCTTGTCGAGCGACGCGACGGCGGTAGCATCGAGGTCGGCCAGCTGCCAGAAATGGAAGACGCCGGCGTCGTTCAACTGCTGCTCGAGCTTCGGGCTGATGCCGGTGATGCGCTTCAAGTCGTCGGCTTCGCCGCGCGGCGCGTCGATGCCCTTGAACGCCGGCGCGTCGACAATGACTTCAGCTGGCGGTGCATCGGATGCACCAACGTCCACGCCGGTATTGCCCTGGCTGCGTTCGATGCCGTCGATGGCGGCACGTGCGACCAGATCGCAGTAAAGCGTGATCGCACGGCCGGCGTCGTCGTTGCCGGGAATGACGTGCGTGATTCCGTCGGGATCGCAGTTGGTGTCGACCACGGCCACGACGGGAATGCCGAGCTTCTGGGCTTCCTTGATGGCGAGGTCTTCCTTGTTCGTGTCGATCACGAACAGCAAGTCCGGCAGGCCGCCCATATCCTTGATGCCGCCGAGCGACTGGTTGAGCTTGTCGCGCTCGCGCTGGATGTTCAACAGCTCTTTCTTGGTGCGGCCGGTGGTGTCGCCCGCCAGGATCTCGTCAAATTGGCGCAGACGCCGGATCGACTGCGAAATCGTCTTCCAGTTGGTCAGCGTCCCGCCGAGCCAGCGGTGATTGATGTAGTACTGGGCGCAGCGGCCCGCGGCCTCTGCGATCGCGTCGGACGCCTGACGCTTGGTGCCGACGAACAGCACGCGGCCACCCTTGGCGACGACTTCGGAGACCTGGACCAGCGCCTGATGCATCAGCGGCACGGTTTGCGCGAGATCGACGATGTGGATGTTGTTGCGGGCGCCGAAGATGAACGGCTGCATCTTCGGGTTCCAGCGGTGGCTCTGGTGGCCGAAGTGAACGCCAGCTTCCAATAGCTGACGCATGTTGAAGGCGGGAAGCGCCATCGGGGTCGTCCTTGTTTTCCGGTTGAACCTCCGCGGATCTGAGAGGGCGGCATTGCAAGGTGAACCTGTGCAAAGCAGCCCACCGGAGCGGCCTGCCGGGGCTTTTAATCCGGCAATCGCTGATCCACGTGTGGGATTAGAGTACCAGGACTTCTAGTGCGCCGCCTGCAATTTGGCAAGCGGAACTGAGCAGACGCGGGCAATTAGCGAATGGTCGATGGCGAATGAGACTCGCCCCGCCGTCCACGTTCGGCCCTATTTTGGTACTCGGCACTCGCCGTCATCACGCAATCACCTTCAGTAGCAGCTTGCCCGTCGTGCCGCGGCCCTCGATCGTCTGATGCGCTTCACGGGCACCGTCCAGTGGGTAGACGCGGTCGATGGCGACCTTCAAATGCCCGGCGCGCCAGGCATCGAGCAGGTCACCGCAGCGCTGGCGAACTTCCGTGCCGTCCTGCATGTAGTCGGCGAGATGCGGCCGGGTCAAAAATACCGAGCCGGCTTCCGCCAGCATCTGCGGACTCACCGCCTCGACCGCGCCCGAAGCACCCCCATAAAGCGCCACGACACCGCGTCGGCGGCAGGCCGCAATACTCTTTGCAATCGTATCCTTGCCGACCGCGTCGTAGACCGCATGACATCCTTTCTTGCCCGTGATTTCCATGGCGCGGGCGAGAAAATCCTCCGTCGTGTAGACGATCACGTGATCGGCGCCGCGCCCCTTGGCGATTTGCGCTTTCGCATCGTTGCCGACAGTCGTGATGACGGTGGCACCCTGCGCCTTGGCGATCTGGATCAGCAGTTGCCCGACGCCGCCGGCGCCCGAATGAACCAGGACGGTATCACCCGTCTGGATCGGAAACGTACTGGTCGCGAGGTAATGCGCGGTCGCGCCTTGGAGTTGTAGCGCGCACGCGATGTCGAGCGGAACGTCGGCCGGTACCGGCACCAGCCGCCATGACGGAACGACGGCGAATTCAGCGTAGGAGCCCTGTGTTACGCACCACGCGACCCGGTCGCCGGGCTTCACGTCGGTCACGCCCGACCCGACCTTCACCACCGCGCCGGCACCTTCCCGGCCAAGCACCATCGGCAGATCGCCGCTATGCCGTGCTGTCTTGGCGTAAGCGCCCTTGCGCATGTAGACGTCAACGAAGTTGATGCCGGCGAAAGCTAGTTTCACGAGCGCCTCGCCGGGTCCCGGCTCCGGGTTGGCGACGTTCAACATTTCCAAAGCTTCCGGCCCGCCAAAAGCCTTGATCCCGACTGCACGCATGAACATTCCCTCCCAGGATATCTCTCGACTTTACGCTGAGGAGGCACCTGCCTACAATCCATGCAGACACTGAAAGCAAATTCTCCCCAAACCGGTGCAATGGCGAACCCTACGCCACGGCCTGGATCCGGCGCCAGAACCCAACCGGAAGGGAGTGCAAACGGCCCAACAACAATCCTGTCAATTGGAGACTCGCATGCTCAAGATCTATGGACGCGCCAACTCGATCAACGTGCGCAAGGTTCTCTGGCTCTGCGGCGAGGTCGGCCAGCGCTTCGAGCGCGAGGACTGGGGCCGCGGCTTCAAGGCGACGTCGGAGCCAACCTTCCAGAAGGTCTCGGCATTCGGCGTCGTGCCGGTCATCGACGACGACGGCTTCGTGCTGCGCGAATCCAACACCATCGTGCGTTATCTCGCGTCCAAGCACGCACGCCACGATCTCTATCCGACCGACATCAAGGCCCGGGCCATCGCCGAGCAATGGCAGGACTGGGCGGCGACTGACATCTACGCGGCGATACGCCCGGTGTTCCTCGGCTTGCAAGTGAAGATGGCGCCCTACAAGGACGAGCCGGCCGGTATCCAGGCAGGCATCAAGGACTGGGGCCGCCAGATGGGCCTCCTCGATAGTCACCTTGCCAATAACGGCCCCTACGTTTGCGGCGACAAGTTCACTGTTGGCGACATCTCGGTTGGGCTGGTCGTCAACCGCTGGTTCGCCATTGCCTTCGAAAAGCCGGCATTAACCGCCATTCTCGCGTACTATGATCGGCTCAATGAGCGTCCTGCCTACCGCGAGTACGGCCGCAACGGCACGCCCTGAGCTGCAAACACGCCGCTTGCGAGCTGGCCTAACGCGTCCTGGAGTAGAACCACACGGTGTTTCATCCCCTGCGGACATCAGCTGTAAGAAGCGCCGCGCTGCTCGGCGCATCGCTCGCTGCGGGCACTTATCTGTCAACGCAGGCGCAAGCGCAGGAATTCTGTGTCGCCTGCGAGGGTCCGGCTGCCGTCTATCGCTGCGTGCTGGAGGGTATCGGCCCGGCGCAGGCACAGCCCCTGAAGGTCGTTTGCGTCACCACCATCGCCAAGGAACTGGGCCACGCCAGCTGCAGCGTGAAGGGCGGCACCGTGCTCGACTGCAATGGGCCGATCAAGCGGGTCCAGGCACAGGGCAGGGCCCTTCCAGGACCTGACGGCGCCTTGCCCGAGCCGACGATCGTCGCTGCGCCGCTAAAGCCTGTTCCGGATCCCACTTCGGAGCCGAAGACCTTGGAAGAGGTGGCGCGACGCATGGGCAAATCCACGTCCGATGGCGCCAAGGACACCGGCGCTGCGGTCGGCAATGCCGTAAAGAAAACCGGCGATGCGATCGGTGGCGCCGTGCAAAAAACCTGGACCTGCGTCACCACGCTGTTCAAGGCGTGCTGAGCCAGGCCTCAAAGCGGTGAGCCGCATGTCCGATGCAGAACCTGTGACGGCTGCCAACCTGATCGGCGCCTGGCGGCTTGAAAGCTGGTCACTCGTCCACGAGGACGGACGCGCCGACGAATACCCGCTCGGGAAAAAGGCGAGCGGCTTCATTCTCTACACCGCCGACGGTCACATGAGCGCGACGCTCGCCCGGGCCGGCCGCAAAGCATTGCCGAGCAACGACGCTGCCGAGAAGGCACAGGCCTACGACGATTGCTTCGCCTACGCCGGCCGCTACGAGGTGCGTGACGGCGTTGCGTTCCACTCGATCGAGGTGGCGACCAATCCCGCACTTGCCGGCATCACCTCGACCCGTCACATCCTCCTGGATGGCAACCGGTTGACGTTATCGGGACCGGACTTTTCACCCGACGCGCCGCGCTTTCATCGCATCATCTGGCGCCGGGTTGCGGTGTAGTAACGTCATCCCGGTGCTTGAAACCGGGACCATTTCGCCGCTTGTTGCGGACGCGCGCAGTTCACGTACGGCGCCACAAGCGATTTCCCACTCGGCTGCCATCTGTGGCACCATGGGTCCCGGGGCCCCGTCGGCATACGCCGAGGGCAGGCGTGCCCCGGGATGGCACCCAATGTTTGGCGCGTCACACATCCACGGCGAAGAGAGCCTGATCCAGGAGTTCCTGGCGCCGCTGGCGGCCGGCTACCCCGGCGCCTTCGGCCTCACGGATGATTGCGCGGCGTTCACACCGACAGCGGGTTGCGATCTGGTGGTGAAGACCGACCCGGTGGCAGCGGACATCCATTTCTTCCCCGACGACGCACCCGAGGATATCGGCTGGAAGGCACTCGCCGTCAACGTGTCGGATCTCGCCGCGAAGGCTGCGACACCCCGCGCTTACCTGATGGCGCTGAGCTTTCCCGAGGCGCCGAACCGCGACTGGATGCAGCGTTTCGCGGCAGGCCTCAGCCAAGCACAACAGGCCTTCGGCATGCACTTGATCGGTGGCGATACCGACCGGCGGCCGGGCCCGGTCACGATCTCGATCACCGTCTTCGGCGAGGTGCCTGCAGGCCGAATGGTGCGACGTGGAACAGCGAAGGCGGGCGATCTCATCTGCGTCTCCGGCACGCTCGGCGACGCAGCGCTGGGCCTGCGGCTGCGGCAATCACAGAGCCTTGCGCACACGCTCGACCTCGAACCACAGCACGCGAGCTATCTCACGACGCGCTATCTTCGCCCGCGCCCCGCGACCGGCCTCTGCTTTGCGCTTCGCCAGCACGCGCGTGCTGCCATGGATTTGTCCGACGGCCTGGCCAAGGATCTCGGCCGCATGTGCCGGGCAAGCAGCGTCGGCGCCGAAGTCGAGGCTGCCGCAATACCCGTGTCGCCAGGCGCAAAGCGCGCCTTCACAGCAGACGCGGCGTTGTTCCCCCTCTGCATCAGTGCCGGCGACGATTACGAGGTCTTGTGCGCGATCGCACCTGCTGAGTTCAGCGCCTTCCAGCGCAAGGCTGCGACGGCCGGCTGCCCGATAACGCGCATCGGCACGTTTGTCGCCAATGATGGCGTCTCGATTCGCGGCGCTGACGGGGGCACGCTCGATCTCCCCAAGCTGGGCTGGGACCACTTTTAGCCTGGGCGCTGGCACTTGAGAACGACCGTTGCCCGCATGCATCACCGACCTCGATCCAATCCAAATTATCCACGCGAATCAAATCGACCCACCAGAGTCTTAAGATCCTGTGTTGCAACGGCGCATCTGTTGGGGCATGGTCCGCCGCGATTCCCGGCCATTTCAAGGCGGCGCGTCGGTGTTGTTCGCGTTGCATGTCGTAGCGACGAGCTGCAGGCGTCCGTTTCTGTCGGCCGGATCCGAACATTCAACCATCTGGGGGAGCTCAAGCCATGGATACCGTGATGTGGGCGATCATCCTCGGCGGCTTGCTATCACTCGTCTACAGCGCATGGACCATCAAGTCCGTGATGGCTGCAGACGCGGGCAATGCACGCATGCAGGAAATCGCCGGCGCCATTCAGGAAGGCGCGATGGCCTATCTGAAGCGCCAGTACAAGACCATCGCAATGGCGGGTGTGCCGATCTTTCTGCTTGTTGTTTATCTGCTCGGTTGGCTCGTCGCCGGCGGCTTTCTGATTGGCGCGCTGCTGTCCGGCATTGCCGGCTTCGTCGGCATGCTGGTCTCTGTCCGCGCCAACGTGCGCACGGCGCAAGCCGCCACGCAGTCACTGGGTGATGGCCTGTCGATGGCATTCCGTTCCGGCGCTGTCACTGGCATGCTGGTCGCGGGCTTGGCCCTCCTCGGCGTCGCGGGCTACTTCGCGCTGCTGACTCGCGGCATGGGATTCGCGAACACCTCGCGCACCGTGATCGACGCGCTGGTTGCCTTGGGCTTCGGCGCATCGCTGATCTCGATCTTCGCCCGCCTCGGCGGCGGCATCTTCACCAAGGGTGCCGACGTCGGTGGTGATCTCGTCGGCAAAGTCGAAGCCGGCATTCCGGAAGACGATCCGCGCAACCCAGCGACGATTGCCGACAACGTCGGTGACAACGTCGGTGACTGCGCCGGCATGGCAGCCGACCTGTTCGAGACCTACGCGGTCTCGATCGTCGCGACCATGGTGCTGGCCGCCATCTACTTCGCGGGCCAGCCTGTCGTCGGCAGTCTGATGATCTACCCGCTCGCGATCTGCGCCATGTGCGTTGTGACCTCGATCATCGGCACCTTCTTCGTCAAACTCGGCGCCAACAACTCGATCATGGGCGCGCTCTACAAGGGCTTCATCGCTACGGGCGTTCTATCGCTGATCGGCCTCTATCCACTGACCGACCGGCTGCTCGGCATGTCGACGACGTTTACCGCGCGCGGCCTCACCTTCACCGGCTGGGACCTGTTCCTATGCGGCGTCGTCGGCCTCCTGATCACGGCCGCGATCATCGTCGTCACCGAGTACTACACCGGCATCGGCTATCGCCCGGTGCGCTCGATCAGCCAGGCGTCGGTGACCGGACACGGTACCAACGTTATCCAGGGCCTCGCCGTTTCACTCGAGTCGACAGCACTGCCGGCGCTGATCATCATCGCGGGCATCATCGCCACGTTCAAATTGGCCGGTCTTTTCGGTATCGCCATTGCGGTGTCGAGCATGCTGGCCCTGGCGGGCTTCGTGGTCGCACTCGATGCCTTCGGTCCGGTGACCGATAATGCCGGCGGCATCGCCGAAATGGCGGGCCTGCCGAAGGAGATCCGCAAGACCACGGACGCACTCGACGCCGTCGGCAACACGACCAAGGCCGTCACCAAGGGCTACGCGATCGGCTCCGCCGGCCTCGGCGCTCTGGTGCTGTTCGCCGCCTACAACGAGGACTTGGCTCACTTCATCGAGTTGGCCAAGGACAAGCCGACCTCGATCTTCCACAACCTCGTCGTCGACTTCTCGCTGTCGAACCCCTACGTGGTTGTCGGCCTGCTGTTCGGCGGACTGCTGCCCTATCTCTTCGGCGGCATCGCGATGACGGCCGTCGGTCGCGCCGCATCGTCGATCGTCGAGGAAGTGCGCCGCCAGTTCAAGGAAAAGCCCGGCATCTTGAAGGGCACCGAGAAGCCGGACTACGCACGTGCCGTCGACTTGCTGACGGTGGCGGCGATCCGCGAGATGATCATCCCCTCGCTGCTGCCGGTTCTCTCGCCGCTCGTTTGCTTTTACGTCATCAAGTCGATCGCGGGCCCGGGTCAGGCATTCGCGGCGCTGGGCGCCATGTTGCTCGGTGTCATCGTCAATGGCCTCTTCGTCGCCATCTCGATGACTTCGGGCGGCGGCGCCTGGGACAACGCGAAAAAGTCCTTCGAGGACGGTTTCGTCGACAAGGACGGCAAGCGGCACATGAAAGGGTCCGAAGCCCACAAGGCCTCGGTCACCGGCGACACGGTCGGCGATCCCTACAAGGATACGGCTGGTCCCGCGGTGAACCCGATGATCAAGATCACGAACATCGTTGCGTTGCTGCTCCTGGCCGTCCTCGGCCACTGACGACGTCCACTGCAATCACAAATATGATGGGGCGGCCCGCAAGGACCGCCCCATTAGCATTCGCCAACCAATCAAAACCGTCTCGCTTACCAGACGTTCCAACGAACGCCGGCTCGAATTTCGTGATCGAGACGGGCGCCGGCCGTGAAGGTGTCGCCGTTGATCTTGAGGGTGGAGTTGCCGCCTTCCCACGTCATGCGGTACCCGCCGTCGATCAGAACCCCAGGCATCATCTCGTAGGTTGCACCGGCCATCAGGGCAGCGGCGAGGCCGAAGTGACTGTCGCGCGGCTCGCCGCCGGTCTTGCTGTAAGGTGTGCAGGCCGTCGGGAGACCGGTGGTGTTGTCGACCGCCGTGCACGGAGCCTGATCATTGAACTGTGCCTTCGCTTCGCGGATCGATGCGCCAAGGCCAGCTCCGACGTAGGGATTGAACCCGCTGCCGCGATTGAAGTCGTGATAGACGTTGAAGAGGATCGTGTGGTTCGCGGTCCGCATCTCTTCGTTGCGTGTACCCGAGAAAGTGTTCGTCTGAGTGCCGGTTCCCGCAGCATTCGGCGTCACCGTCGTTGCCGTGTACGTCGACTGGCTCTTCAACGATTTCTGGAACGCGCGATAATCGCCGGTGAGGTCCATCCGCAGCGTCGGCGTCATGTAGCGGCCAATACCGATACCGCCGTGGAACGGCCCCGATGTGTCGCCGTAGGACTCCGAGTGGATGATCCCGAAACCGTTGGTCGAGGTTGCCGAGCCACTCGAGGCCAATGCGTAACCGAGATCGGCGCGCACATACCAGGAGAATGACTCTGCGTATGGGACGGGAGCCGGAACCGGGACACCGGCCAAGCCGCCATGACTTTTCAGCTGCCCGGCACCGTTGTTCCAGTCACCGGCTTCAGAGGGCTGCGCGGCAAAAAACACCAGCCCGAGCGAAATCAGAACAGTCGTACGTTTCATGTGCGTCGATCCTCGAATGCGCAGGCAGCCTCATTCGGGCTATGCCGGCAATTACTAGATGCGGCCCTCTTGACTGCCCAGCAGCCAGATCGGACGGCACGAGGACCAGCTTCATGACGACTATCCCGGACGCACCCGACAGGGGCACGCACTGACGCCAACATGAGAACAAGGGGATCGACGCGAGGCTCCTCGGACCGAAACGCTCTGAAGCGCTAGTGGCCGGGTCGTGGAACCTGCAGACTACGTGCAACGCGGAAGTCGGGATTCTGACTTTTGGTACAGAACGCTCGACGTGGCCGAGAAGCCTTGGGTCTGCGGGCCCGGCGTTCCGGGCAGAATGCCGCCTGGAACTCTCCTGAGAATCGACCGCGGATTTCGCCGCGATCGCCAGTTCTTGCGCACCGCTGCCGCTGGCAGCAGCAGCCTTACTTGATGTCGTAACGCAGGCCGACGCGGAACTCGTGAGCGTAGATGTCCGACATGACCGGGTCACCCGCGCCCGGGTGCTGGGGGGCGGTGAATGCGGCAGCCTTGGTGCCAGTCATGGTGCCGGTGTGGGCATCGCCCAAATAGAGGAAGCGATAACCTGCGTCGATGTGCAGACGGTCACGAACGTTGAACGATGCACCAGTCATCAGAGCGCCAGCAACCGACCACTGCGAAGCCCCGGCGATGGAAACGTTGTTAAATCCGCAACCGCAGGGGTCGTTGAAGTCAGGTACCGAGCCACCCGTCGTCTGGTTGCGGGTGATGCCGAGGCCCATGCCGATGTACGGCGTGAAGCGGCTGCGCATATCGAAATCATAGTACAGATTGGCCAGGAACACGTCGCTCTTCAGGCCGAACTTGCGCTCGCCCGGGAAGTCGGTGAGCTGGTTCGGCGAGGTGAACGGCACGGTGCCTTTGACGTCGGACTTGAAGCGGTGGTCCCAGGTCAGGTCGCCACGAACGCTCTTCGAGAAGTAGTAGCCGACGCCGCCGCCGATCGCCCAGTTGTCCTCGATGGAACGGTTGGTGAGGGTGAAGCGGCCGTCCTCGATCATTGTCGGGTCGTCGTAACGGGCATGGCCGACGTCGGCGCGGACATACCAGCTGGATGGGCCGGACGCCACCGGAGCCGCCACGTAGCTGTCCTTGATGCTGCCACCTTGGTGGCCGTGCAGGTCAGCAGCAGAAGCCGATGCGACGCCGCCGGCAACAAGCGCTGCGCCTAGAACCAGTGCGCTAATCTTGGTCATCTCAGTCCCCTTGTCGATGTGCCTGGCTAAGCTCGCCTTGGGCACTCACTCCGCTGACGCAGTACTCGTTCATTGGGGACTATGGCGGAGAAGGCTTAACAAGCGTTTAAGTGGCGTGCCGTTCTGCTCCAGTTTCGGCAGGAAAGCCGGCCTCCAGGTGGAGACCGGCGCATGTTCGCTGCACGGTTTGCGTCTAGTTGTTTTTTCAGGCTGCTTCCGCGGCACGACGCACGGCATCGACGATGTCGCCGACGACCGACGTGACGAGGCGCTCGTCGTCGCCCTCGGCCATGACGCGGATGACTGGCTCCGTGCCCGACGGCCTGATAACCACGCGCCCCTGGTCACCGAGACGCACTTTTGCCCCTTCGATCGCCGCGCGCACGCGCGTGTCCTCGAGCGGCTTGCCATCGGCGTAGCGCACGTTGCGCAGGATCTGCGGCAGCGGGTGGAACCGCTTGCAGACCTCACTGACCGGCTTCGCGGTCGACACGACGGTTGCCAGCACCTGCAGCGCCGTCACGAGCCCGTCCCCCGTCGTCGTGAAGTCGGAGAGCACCATATGCCCCGACTGCTCGCCACCGACGTTGTAACCATGCTTGCGCATATGCTCGACGACGTAGCGGTCACCGACCGCTGTCCGCGCCAGCGAGATACCGATACCTTGCAGATACCGCTCGAGTCCGAGGTTCGACATCACGGTTGCAACGACACCGCCGCCCGCGAGCTTGCCGCGACGATGCCAGCTTTCCGCGATCACTGCGATCAGCTGATCGCCATCGACGATATGCCCCTTCTCATCGACGATGACGACGCGGTCGGCATCGCCATCGAGTGCTATGCCAATGTCGGCGCGAACTTCGCGCACCTTGTCGCAAAGTGCCTCGGGAGCCGTCGAGCCGCATTTCAGATTGATGTTGCGGCCGTTCGGCTCGACACCGATCTTTATGACCTCGGCGCCGAGTTCCCAAAGCGCCTCGGGTGCAACCTTGTAGGCGGCACCATTGGCGCAATCGATCACGATGCGCAGGCCGTCGAGGCGCAGGTTTTTCGGTAATGTCCGTTTTGCGAACTCGATGTAGCGCTCCTGTGCGCTTTCGACACGCGTCGCGCGGCCGATCCGGTCGGCGGGAGCCAGGAGACCTTGTGCGGGCGCCTCGATCAGCGCCTCGATCTCTTGCTCCGTCTCATCGGAGAGTTTGTAGCCGTCCGGGTCGAAGAACTTGATGCCGTTGTCTTCGTACGGGTTGTGTGAGGCCGAGATCATGACGCCGAGATCGGCCCTGAGCGAACGCGTCAGCATGGCGACGGCCGGCGTCGGCATCGGGCCAAGCTGGAACACGTCCATGCCGACCGACGTGAAGCCAGACATCAAGGCCGTCTCGATCATGTAACCCGACAGGCGCGTGTCCTTACCGATCACGACCCGGTGACGGTGGCTGCCGTTGCGCGAGAAGACCCGGCCAGCTGCCATGCCGACCCGGAGCGCGACCTCGGCAGTCATCGGATGACGGTTCGCTAGTCCACGGATGCCATCAGTGCCAAAATACCGGCGCGTCATGGTGCTCCCTCGTTCTCAATTGTGCTTCGGTTGCCACTTCACCACCGGCCGGCAACCGCGCGGATTGGCGGCGCGCAGAACAAACGAATCGATACGAGCGACATTTGGCGTTGCGCAGACCGTAATCTTTAGCCGACGTGCGTGAAAGCTGTATCATCACGTTGCGTGTGCAATGATTGCGCCAGCTGAACCCTGCGTTGCCGTCGGTTCTGCTCGGCTCGGCGCAAAGCCAATCGACAAAGCCAGGCTATGAGCATTCGATAACCGACTGAACTAGGATCGCTAATCCCTCAGGAGCAACCCAATGGCCCTCAAGATCTACGGCATTCCGAAGAGCCGCGCAGTCCGCGTCATCTGGATGGCGGAGGAACTCGGCATTCCCTACGAGAACGTCGGCGTCACCATGACCGACAAGGCGCACAAGCAGGCAGCCTACCTCGCCGTGAACCCGAACGGCCGACTGCCGGCTATCGACGACAACGGCTTTCGAATGTCGGAATCCCTCGCGATCAACCTCTATCTCGCCAAGAAGCATGGCAAGCTCTACCCGAAATCGCCAGAGGACGAGGCGCGCTGCCTGCAGTGGTCGCACTGGACGGTCTTCGAGCTCGACAAGCAGGTGAACGATTGGGCCGCTCACGACCACGTTTTGCCGCCGGACCAACGCGATCCCGCCAAGCTCAAGGCCACGCTGGATGTGCTCGCGGTGCCGCTCGGCGTGCTCGATGCCGTGCTGGCGAAGCAGCAGTACCTGGTGACACCCGACGCGTTCTCGGTCGCCGACCTCAACGTCGCCTCCGCCATGTATCGCCTGATCAAGATGGACTTCGGCGCCAACAAGCACGTCGGCCGCTGGTACCGCGCCTGCTGGGAGCGTCCCGCCGCCAAGAAAGCCCGCGATATCCGCGAGAATTCTTGAAAGTCGTTCGTAGGGCGCAATAGGTGAAGCCGTATTGCGCCGATCCGGCGCTCAATCGGCGCAATACGCCTCGGCCCAGTGCAGAAGCCGCGGCTATTGCGCCCTACCAGACAGGAATAAACAATGGACCTTGGCTCAACGCTGAAAAAATTCTCAACCGCCGTCGAGAGCAACAATGGCGGCGGGCTTGCCGACCTCTTCACGGTGGACGGCATCTACGACGACTATTTCTTCGGGCCGTCAAAGCCTGGACCGGCGGGCATCACCGAGATGCTCGCCCACTTCTACGAGGGTGGCACGAACTTCAAATGGGAGTTCTTCGATCCTGTCGCGACCGGCGCCCTCGGGTACGCGAGCTACCGGTTCAGCTACGACTCGACGCTGCCCGACGCCAAGGGCGCCCGCGTCGTGTTCGAGGGCATCAGCCGCTTCGAGCTCGAAAACGATCGCATCAAGCGTTACTCGGAGGTGTTCGACCGCGGTATGGCGCTGGCGCAGCTGGATTTCGCACCCGAGCGCCTGAAAAAGGTCGCACTCAAATACGCCGAAAGACTGAAGACAAGCCCGGAGACGAAGGGGCATGTGAAGCGTTGAGTGAGGGTGCATCCCCCGCACGGCGGACGAGAGCCGACCCACTGAATTTGATCTGGCGTGGTTTACACGGCCGTCTTCCGGTCCTTTTCATCTGCGACGACAGCAGGCATGATCGCCAACCAGCGTTGGCGGAACGTCGGGCGTGTGCCGTGCGCAGCAGGGCAAGCGTTTGCGGCAGCGGGGCTGGCCAGTTGTATTTGCGCATAGGATCCCATGAAACGTCTCCTCTGCTTTTTTGACGGCACTTGGAACAAACCGGACGTCAAGGATGAACTGACCAACGTCGTGAAACTCTATTCCGCCGTCCCCCATCGGGCCACCGACGGCACGACGCAGGTCAAGCATTACGAGATCGGGATCGCCACCAAAGAAAACTACGGGCGGCTGACATTCGCGGCCGGCGCAATCGGCATCGACGTGCCCGACCGCATCAAGTCCGGCCTCAAATTCCTGGTTGAAAACTACGCGGCGGGCGACGAGATCTACATCTTCGGTTTCTCGCGCGGCGCTTTCGAGGCGCGCAGCCTCGGCGGCATCCTCTCGCTGACCGGCGTGCCGAAGCGTGGCGCCACCGACCAGCAGATCGACGCGATTTGGGACTACTATCGCGAACACAAGGACGCGCCTGACGATGCCAGGATCAGTGACTTCCGGGCGGGCGCGCACTACCCCACCCGCATTCGCTGCATCGGCGTCTGGGATACGGTCGGCAATTTCGGCGTGCCCTTGATTGGCCGCAGCAAGCTCAATCAGGCGCTGACCTTCCACGACACCGGCCTCTCACCAATCGTCGACGTCGGGTTGCATGCACTCTCGATCGACGAGCCGCGACGTCCTTTCAGACCGACGTTCTGGACCAAGCTCAAGGACGACCGGTTGCCCGAGGGCCAGGTGATCGAGCAGGTCTGGTTTCCGGGCTGCCACGCCAATGTCGGCGGCGGCTACAAGAACAGCACGCTCTCCGACATCTCGCTGATCTGGATGGCGGAGCGCGTGACACAGCTGACCGGCGCCGAAATCGACTTCACCCATTTGAAGCAGTTGGCGGAACCCGATCCGCTCGGCGAGGCCGTGCAGCCAACATCAGACGCCGTATTCCGCGTCAGCCAGTTCATGCCCTTCGTGCGCCTGATCAAGCAGAACGTGAAGGGCATCTCGCCCTGGCGGCGGACGTTCATTGGCACGTGGCGCACCAGCCGTGTGCTTGCCGGCGAGGAGGTGGTCAACGAGTCGGTCCACCCGAGCGCGTTGGAGCGCTACGGCAAGCGCGTGAAAGTCCGCTGCGGTGACGCGGTGAAGGCTGTCCGCTATCGCCCTCGCCAACTACGCGTGCTGATGAAACGAAAGAAGAAAGACGGCGCGTAGGGCGTCAATAGCCGCTCCTTCAGCGGCGGATTGCGCCGATTCAGCGCTCAGGCTTGAGTTCGGCGCAATACGGCGGCAAGAGCAGTGGCCGCCTATTGGTGCCCTACGGGTTTGTCGACTGTTTCGCGGCCTGAGCCTTGGCGATACGGTCAACGACGAAGATCGAGGCTTCGTACAGCAGCATCGTTGGCGCCATCATCGCGATCATCGAGAACGGATCGGGCGGCGACAGCACCGCGGCGGCGGCTGCAATGGCAACGATTGCGTAACGGCGGAACGAGCGGAGCTGATCGGCGGTGACGACGCCCGCGCGCGCCAGCAGCGACAGCACGACTGGGAGCTGGAAACAGATCCCGAAACCGAGGATCATCGTCATGATCAGCGAGAGATATTCAGACACGCGCTGTTCAAGGATGATTTCGACAGGCCCTGCGGTCACCTGCATCTTCAAGAAAAAGAACATCATGAAGGGCGTCACGAGAAAATATACGATCATGCCGCCGAGGATGAACAACAGCGGCGTCGCGATCAGGTAGGGAAGAAACGCGTCCTTCTCGTTCTTGTAGAGCCCGGGGGCGACGAACTTGTAGACTTGCGCTGCGATGTTCGGGAACGACAGGCACGTGGCGCCGAAGAGTGCAAGCTTCAGCTTCGTGAAGAAATACTCGGGCGCCCCCGTGAACTGCAACTTCACCTTTTCGGCACCTGACGCCCATTTCGCCGCCCACAGGTAAGGCTCGACCAGGAGCAGAAACAACGCGTCGGCGAAATAAAAGCAGATGCCAAAACCGATGCCGACGCCGATCAGCGCGTAGATCATGCGCTGGCGCAGCTCGATCAGGTGATCCATCAGCGGCGCCTTGGAGGCGTCGATCTCCTCTTGCCCAGGCCGCTTCGGGCCGTCACCGGCGGTACTCGGAACCATATCCTGCATAGTGCACCTCAAAATCGATGTTCGATACCGGCCTGTTTCATGATCGCGTTGGCCGTGTGCCGGGACTTTATCTTCCCGTCGACCGTTACGTGACGCTTCGTAATCGGGCTGATCCAGATGTCGTGATCACCCTTGCCATGTCGAACGAAGCTACAACCGTGCTCTGAAAGGATGCGCCGGACATCTCGCTCGAAATCTGCCATTCAGGATCGTGCTGCGGGATTGGCGACTCGAGACGATTGCTCTGCCAAAATATGCACCGGAATTTCGGCAAGACTTGACGGCGTACCATTCAGCGCGAGTAACTCTTCGATGCGGACCAGCACAGTGTCCTTGAGCGCCTCCAATGTCGCGGCCTCGGCGACAAGACCCGGCACATCGTCACTGGTTGCGACCCAAACGGCGGCCTCGTCGTCCCAAACCGCCCTTACGATGATGGTTTCGTGCAACATGATTCACACCCCCGCCCGTTCCGGCGCTCTTGCGAGTTCGGTGGCGGCCGTCAGAGCGGCCTTGCTGCTGTCGGTTGATGGGGTGCTAGCGTTTGCCGTCGACGGCAGGCTCAACGGCTTGACCGGAGCCTCGGGCGCATCATGCGCGATCACGGGAGCGGGTGACGTATCCGGAAACGCATCGACATTGGGTGCCGCCTTTTCCATGTCGGCGTTGGCGACCTTGTCGATTTCGGCGAGCGTTTTGCCGGCTTCTGTCTCCAGCGCCGACGCTTCACTGTGGAACGCGGTCTCGGCGTCTTTCACGGCGGTTTCAGCTTCGCGACCGAAATCCTCCATTTGCTTCTTCAGGTCCGCGATCTCGCTTTCCTTCATCGCGTCGTCGAACTGAGAGCGGAACTCCGCCGCCTGCCGCTTGATCATGCCGACGTAGCGGCCGATCGTGCGCAACATTGCGGGTAAGTCCTTCGGTCCGACCACCAGCAGTGCGATGATGCCGAGCAGCAGCAGCTTGGTCGAGGAGAGGTCGAACATCAAACACATGCTCCGGTCAGGCCGTTTTAGTTGCCCTTTTGCTTGCCCAACGCAACCGGGCCTTGGTTGGCCCTTTTGCCTACCCACCGCAACCCGGCCTTGGTTGGCCCTTCGGTTGCCCACCTGCAACCGAGTCTGGTAGCGGCCATCTCCCGTGTCAAAGGCCGAAATGCGGGCGTACCACCAGTACGGCCCAACCTATCCGGTCAGCGTAAACGAGATGTGGCCGGCCGATCAAAAATCGACCTTGCTCAATAGGTTGCCGGCTCAACTGGCGGCTTTGGTGCCTTCTTGCGTGCCGGCCGGCTTCTGCCCGGCGTGCTCGATCGGCTTTGAACCGGCGGCGGGTGTCCCGTCCGGCTTCTTCGCCGCGTCGTCCTCGTCGTCCTGCATACCCTTCTTGAAGGTCTTGATACCTTTGGCAACGTCGCCCATCAGCGTCGGGATCTTGCCGGCGCCGAACACCAGCAGCACGATCGCGAGCAGGATCAGCCAGTGTGAAATGCTCCAGGTACCCATGTCGGCATGCTCCTCTTGGGCCGCGCGTTCCCGATCTGATCTCGCACGGGCCAGTTGTTGCGATTTTCGATGACCGCAGTTGCGGATTTCGAAAGACTATATCGCAGAAAGGGGCGGATGGGGCAAGCCAGAGCCCAAAACAAGTGAGTTGCTGCTAACATGCTGAAGCGGGCGGGTTTTTGCCACGGAAGGCGCGGCTAAGCCCCCGCTTACACTGTCGAACGACCAATCGCGCCCGCGCATTGACCTTTTGCACTGAGGCGCCAAAGACATTTCGCACTTGCGAGATAACAGCGCGAAGGGTTATCGTCGGCCAAATCCTCACGATTGCGGGAGCGATCCCCGGGCAAATTGCCTCAAGGGCAACCCAGACTGTCGCACTGCACAACTTCTGCGATATAGTTCTTCGAGATCTACGAAATGCAGTCGGCGGCAGGACCGCGGGCTGAAGAACGGCTCGAGTTGGGGAGCGACGCGACGATGAAGGTGCTGGTACCCGTGAAGCGGGTTGTCGACTACAACGTGAAGATCCGGGTAAAGAGCGACGGCACAGGCGTCGAGCTCGCCAACGTCAAGATGTCGATGAATCCATTCGATGAAATCGCCGTCGAAGAGGCCATCCGCCTGAGGGAAAAGGGCGCCGCGACTGAGATCGTCGTAGTCTCCATCGGCCCAGCCAAGACGCAGGAGACGATCCGTACCGCGCTCGCAATGGGCGCCGATCGCGGCATCCAAGTCGAGACCGGCAACGAAACCGTCGAACCGCTGACCGTCGCGAAGCTGCTGAAAGCTATCTGCGACGCCGAGAAGCCAGGCCTCGTCATCGTCGGCAAGCAAGCCATCGACGACGATTGCAACCAGACCGGCCAAATGCTGGCAGCTCTCCTTGGCTGGTCGCAGGGCACGTTTGCATCGAAGCTCGCGATCGACGGCGGCACGATTGCCGTCACGCGCGAGGTCGACGGCGGCCTCGAGACCGTCAAGCTCAAGATGCCCGCGATCGTGACGACCGATCTGCGCTTGAACGAACCGCGCTACGCCTCACTGCCGAACATCATGAAGGCGAAGAAGAAGCCGCTCGACGTGAAAAAGCCGGCGGATCTTGGCGTCGAGATGACGGCGCGCCTCAAAGTTCTGAAAACCACGGAGCCGCCGGGCCGCAAGTCCGGTGTCAAGGTCGCCAATCCGGCCGAGCTCGTGGCCAAACTCAAAGACGCAGGGGTGATCTGATGAGCGTCCTCCTTCTCGCCGATCATAACAATCAGAAGCTCGGCTCCGCGATCCTGAAAGCCATGAGCGCCGCGAAGGCGATCGACGCCGACGTGCACGTGCTGGTCGCGGGCTCTGGCTGCGCTGCGGTTGCCGAGCAGGCAGCCAAACTCGACGGCGTCAAGAAGGTGCTGCTCGCGGACGCGCCGCATCTCGCCAACGCTTTGGCCGAAGAAATGGCGGCGCTGATCGTGCCGCTGATGGCCAATTACAGTGCACTGCTTGGCGCCTCGACGGCCGCTGCCAAAAACGTTCTGCCGCGCGTTGCGGCATTGCTGGACGTGATGCAGATCTCCGACATCATCAAGGTGATCTCGGCCGACACGTTCGAGCGGCCGATCTACGCCGGCAACGCCATCCAGACGGTGCAGTCGACCGACGCCAAGAAGGTGATCACGATCCGCACCGCTTCGTTTCCAGCCGTAGCGCTCACCGGTTCGGCGGCGATCGAGAAAATCAGCGGACCAGCGGCAGCCGGCCTCTCGACCTTCGACAAGGCCGAACTCTCGAACTCCGACCGGCCGGAACTCACCAGCGCCAAGATCGTCATCTCGGGTGGTCGCGGCCTGCAATCGGGCGAGAACTTCACCAAATACATCGAGCCCATCGCCGACAAGCTCGGCGCGGCCATGGGCGCCTCGCGCGCCGCGGTCGACGCGGGCTTCGTGCCGAACGACTTCCAGGTCGGCCAGACCGGCAAGGTCGTGGCACCCGAGTTGTACATCGCGGTCGGCATTTCAGGTGCGATCCAGCATCTCGCCGGTATGAAGGACTCGAAGGTCATCGTCGCGATCAACAAGGACGCGGAAGCACCGATCTTCCAGGTGGCGGATTACGGCCTGGTCGCGGATCTCTTCACGGCACTGCCCGAACTCGGCAGCGAACTGGCCAAGGCCGGCAAGTAACAGCGCGAGGGCGCAAGGAGCACGTTGAATGAACGTCGTCGAGCGGATCAAGCGGTCAACGCCCACGGGGCCCGCACCCATGATCGGCAAAGTCGGCATCATCGGTGCCGGCCAGATGGGTAACGGCATCGCCCACGTCATTGCCCTTGCGGGCTATCCGGTCGCCATCAACGACCTGAAAAAGGACGCGGTGGAAAAAGCCATAGGCATCATCCAGCGCAACATGACGCGGCAGGTGTCGCGTGGCCTGATCAAGGAGGCCGACATGCAGGCGGCCTTGAAGCGCCTGTCGTTCGCGCCGTCGCTCGAATCCCTCGGCGATTGTGATCTCGTCATCGAGGCCGCGACCGAGGACGAGGCGATCAAGCGGCGGATCTTCGCCGACCTGAAGGGCAAGACGAAGAAGGGCGCGATCCTCGCCTCCAACACCTCGTCGATCTCGATCACGCGGCTCGCGGCCGTCACCGTGGAGCCGGAGCGCTTCATCGGCATCCACTTCATGAACCCGGTGCCGGTGATGCAGCTCGTCGAGCTGATCCGCGGCATCGCCACCGAAGACGACACGTTCGCGACCGCGCGCCAGTTCGTCGAAAGCCTCGGCAAGCAGACCGCGGTTTCAGAAGACTTCCCGGCCTTCATCGTCAACCGCATCCTGCTGCCGATGATCAACGAAGCCGTCTACACGCTGTACGAAGGCGTTGGCGGCGTTGAGGCAATCGACAAGGCCATGCGGCTCGGCGCCAATCACCCGATGGGCCCGCTGGAACTCGCCGACTTCATCGGCCTCGATACCTGCCTGTCGGTAATGCAGGTTCTGTACGAGGGTTTGGCGGACTCGAAGTACCGCCCGTGCCCGCTGCTGGTGAAATACGTCGAGGCTGGCTGGCTCGGCCGCAAGACGCAACGCGGCTTCTACGACTATCGCGGCGACAAGCCCGTCCCGACACGGTAAGTGCGGGTAGGGTGCCGTAGGGCGCAATAGGCCCGGCTTCTGCACTTGGCCGGGGCGTATTGCGCCGATGTGGAGCCCGAGCGCGAAGCAGTCGCGGTGCAACGGCGCTTCGCTTGTTGCAACCTGCGGGCCGAACGCGATCCCGACGTCAACGCGGTCATGCCTATCGAGGCGTGAGGCGCGCAAATCACGCTTAAGTCGTTACTTGCGCCCATTTGTTCTTTCGCGAAGCGCTCCACAAGGGCGAACCGACGTTCAGAGAGCGTGGCTGAGTCGTCGCTCTGCTTGCGGTCGGCGCGCTGCCTCTCTCGTGGCCGCAAAATCCAGTGGCGACAGATCGCCAACTCATTCCTGATCGCGGAACCGGCTGTTCAAAGGGAATGGCGAAAAACCGTTAAACCGGATTCTCAATGAACCGCCGCACCCCGTCGTGGGTCCCGGCCTACGCCGGGATGACGATGGTTGAGACCGTGAACCTGCCCCACCCCCTTATCCCACCCCTCACTTACACAGCGTCGCGCGGATAATGCACTCCTTGCCCATGGAGCCGCCGTTGCCGCACTTCTCGCGGATATTGCTGACCGAGTAGCCGGCGGCGGCCTGCTTGACCTTGGCTCCGTTCGCGACCCACGCGGACCACATGCCCCAATCGGTCGCCTGCAGCACGGCCTCCCAGGCTTGGAAGCGCGCGTCCTCGGTGCTGCTGCCCGTGCCGCGGCCGCCCTTGTCGATGCAGCTGCCACCGCCCTTCTTGGACTGCGCGTCGGCGGTCATCGGCACGATCGCGATGAGGCCCGCGAGCGCGAGGCCGGTGAGAATGGATTTGCCTGAAGTCATGGAACTGTGCTCCCAACGAGGTTGATCCACCAGTTGTGCCAGAGGCGGGCGACAAGCCACAATGCGCGCAGCGGTCGCGGGTTGCACAGATGTCACAGGCGTTATAGGGGACCAAACGATCCTGTCGCCGAGCAACACTTGATTGTGCGGTCACGTATCCACGCGCCGGATGCCGGGGTGGGCATCCGAGGGCGCAAACAGAAAGACACGCCTTGAAGTTCTCCGATCTTTACGCGCGCCTGCGTCCCCAGGCTCCGGCAACCGAACCGGCACCGGGTGAGCCGCCGCGCGGGCGGGCGGGCGCGACGTTCGCGGCAAGCCTGACGTTCGAGGGCGTCGAGCGGCGCTACGGCGATACGATGGCGCTGCGCGGCGTCTCGCTCGACATCGCTCCGGGTGAGGTCGTGTGCCTGCTCGGGCCTTCCGGTTGCGGGAAAACCACGTTACTCCGCATCGCGTCCGGCATCGAGAAGCCCTCCGCCGGACGCGTGCTGATCAGCGGGCACGAGGTTGCAGGCCCATCCCGGTTCGTGCCGCCGGAAGAGCGCCACGTCGGCCTGATGTTCCAGGATTTCGCGCTGTTCCCGCATCTGACGATCCTCGACAACGTCGCCTTCGGCCTGAAAGCGTTGCCGCGCGACGAAGCGCTCCGCGAGGCCCACGCAGCGCTGGCGCGCGTTGGCCTCGCGCATACGGCGAAACAGTTCCCGCACGTTCTCTCGGGCGGCGAACAGCAGCGTGTGGCGCTGGCCCGTGCCCTGGTGCCGCGTCCCTCCGTCGTGCTGATGGACGAGCCGTTCTCCGGCCTCGACGTGCAGCTGCGCGAACGGCTGCAGGAGGACACGCTGGCGCTGCTGAAGGAAACGCGCGCGACGTCGATGATCGTGACGCACAATCCGGAGGAAGCGATGCGCCTCGGTGACCGCATCGTCGTCATGCGCGCGGGCCGCATCGTGCAGGCGGGGACGCTGTCGCAGTTGCACCGCGATCCCGTCGATCTGTTCGTGGCGCGGCTCTTCTCCGAGATCAACGAGATCCCCTGGGTCGTCGAGGGCGGCAGCCTGCGCACGCCGGTCGGGACGTTCTCGGTGCCGGGGATCGCGGAGGGCGAGCGCGCGGTGCTCTGCATCCGCCAACGTGCGATCCGGTTTGCGCCCGCCGGTACCGGTCAGCCGGGTCGCGTCCGGCACGTTCGCAACCTCGGTGACGCCGCGATTGTCGAAGTCGCTGTGCAAGGCTTCGAGGTGCCGTTGAAGGTGCGCGTGCGCGAGATCGAGGTGCCCTCGCCGGAGGGCGAGATCGGCATCGTCATCGATCCCGAGCGGGTGCTGGTGTTCCCGGCGGA
>JANLQP010000220.1:0-19121 GCA_031367895.1 Hyphomicrobiales bacterium | reverse complement strand
GTATGAACGGCGCGTTTTCGACAACGTTGGCCACAACCCACCACAAGAAGCGCCGACTTTCCAGCAGCGTGATAGCGGTCAAGCCAGCGCCTCGGAGCAAGTCGATGGCTGATCATGTTCCACGCCCATCACCAGGGCAATGAGTGGCCCGTCACGCCTTCGAGATTGAAACTGGCCGGCCGCCAGCCACAGGCCAGCGCACCGAATGTATCAGCTGGCGCTGCGGAAACTCGGTGCTGCCGCGCCGCCCGCCAACCAATCCTTGGCCGTGTCCCGCGATTTCAACTCGTTGCCCTCAGATTGCCCCATACGGGCCGCGTTCTCCCCGCATTCGATCCTTACGAAGCTTTAACGATCCGGACTTAACCATTGGGATTGGTTAGCCGGATCTTTTCGACGACGGCTGCGTGGCAACAGGCAGCTGGGGGATCGCGGAGGTTTGTTCGGCTTGCGCCTTGTTTGCGCTTGCGTTGCCTATTTCGCAACCGCGCAAATTTTGTTCAGGCCAGTCCTTTACGGGGGATGTGCATTGGTATCGCGTGAACACAGTCTTCTTGCCGGTGTGACGGCCGCAGCCCTCATCGCTGTCGTCGGCGCCGCTCAGGTCGTCGTGGCGCAAGTCGGTGAGCGCACGATTTCGCTCTACAACATCCATACCAAAGAGACTGTCACTGTCGCCTACAAGAAGGGCGGCAAGTACATCGAAGCCGGGCTCGAGCGCGTCAACCACGCGCTGCGCGATCATCGCCGCAACGAAACGACCAAGATGGATCCCGAACTCGTCGATCTCCTGTGGGAGATGCACAGCGAACTCGGCTCGAAGGAGCCGATCCATATCATCTCAGGCTATCGGTCGAAGGCGACCAATGAGCAGTTGCGCCGGACCGTCGGTGGCCAGGCGAGCGAAAGCCGCCATATCCTCGGCAAGGCGGCGGACGTGCATTTCCCCGACGTTCCCGTGAAGAACCTGCGCTATTCGGCGCTCGTTCGCGAGAAGGGCGGCGTCGGCTACTATCCGACCTCAGCGATCCCGTTCGTGCACGTCGATACCGACCGCGTGCGCGCGTGGCCTCGATTGCCGCGCTACGAGTTGGCGCTGCTGTTCCCGTCGGGCCAGACGCGGCATGCAGCCGCTGATGGCGGACCGATCACGAAAGAGGACGTGCGCGTTGCGCAGGCCAAGTATCGTGACGTCGCGCAACAAATCGCGGCGTTCCACGATTCGCGCGGTGGTGGTCCGAAGGTGGCTGTCGCGGCAGCAACTCCGACGACTGCAACGTCGGTGGTTACAACTCCGACGCGTCAGCAAGTGGCCGCGGTGGAACCGCGCCTCGTCGAGGCGCCGGTGCCGATCACGGCAACCGAGCCCAAGCGCGTGACGTTCACGCCGCCGTCGTCCGACGACAAGGCGAAGCTGGCATTTCTGGCCGCGCAAGCGATCGAGCCGAAGCTCATTTCTGAGCCGCGTTTGGCCGTGCGTCCGCCGAAAGTGCAGTCCGCATTGCCGAGCCTCGCTGGTCCCTCGGGTCCGGTGCCGGCTGGCATCCTGCAGGTCGTGCAGCCGCCCGCACCGAAGGTTGCAGCGATCGATCCGGCATCCTTGCAGGCGCCGAACGTCTCGTCCGACGTTGGCCGCTTTGCTGCGTCATCGGGCAACTGGATGGCAGCGCCCGCATATGATGACGAGCATCCGGAGGAGTTGTCCTATCGTCCGTTCCCGATCGGGCCATTATTGACGCTTACGGCCAAAGATCCAGTGATGTCGGAATTGGTCCACCACGACGTGGCGCGCACCGTCGACATGATCGACCAGGAAGGCACGGTGCCGCCGCTGCGCTTTCGACCGTCCGAGCAGGCGGCCCAGGCATTGTGGAGCCAACAGCAATTCACGGGCGAGGCCAACGGGCTCAACAAGCTGCAAGCCGCCCAGACCGGCAAGCCGACAGGCGGCGTGCAGAGCCGATCTGTGCGGACGACCAAGTAGGCCGCGCCCTATACAGTGTGGCGCTCGTTACTCCGCCGCGTCCAGCATGCCGGGAATCCCAGCCATCGGTTCCATGTCCATACCGAGCGCGTGCATGTAGGTGGCGAGCAGCGCCTCCTCTTCCTGCCGGTCGGCCTGGCTCCGTTTGCGCAGACTGATGATCTTGCGCAAGATCTTCGGATCGAAGCCGACGGCCTTGGCCTCCGCATACTTGTCCTTGATGTCGCTGCCGGTCGCCTTCTTTTCTTCCTCCAGCCGCTCGATCTGCTCGATCAGCTGGCGCAGTTGCTCCTGAGCTGTTGCCTGAAGCGTCGTCATGTTGATCCCCCATTTCCGGTATCGTTGTGACGACATTAGCGGCGCCCGAGTTGCACGCTCAAGCCATAGCCTGCGGCTGTCCCCAGGCTGTCCAGAGAAATTTGCGGTGCGAAGGTTGCAGCTTGACCGGTGGCGAATCAGCCCGCTTCCCCTCTCCCCATCGTCTGCACCCCGATCGGGAGAGGGGATTCCCTCAACCCCCGCTCTTCGCGCCCCGTACCATCGCGCGGGCGATCACCATCTGTTGGATCTGGCTCGTGCCTTCGAACAGGCGGAACAGGCGCACGTCGCGATAGAGTCGCTCGATGCAATGGTTCGCGAGATAACCAGCGCCGCCGAGCACTTGAACCGCACGGTCAGCAACACGGCACACCATCTCCGACGCGAAGTATTTGGCACACGCGATGTCGGCGGCGACGTCGAGGCTCGGTGGATGCGTGAAGCGCCGCGCGGTCTCCATGATCAAGGCGCGAGCGGCGACGGTTTCCGTGCGGCAGTCGGCGAGCAGGTTCGCGACCGATTGATGCTCGATGATCGGTTTGCCGAACTGGCGACGCTGCATGGCGTAGGCGAGTGCTTCGCGCGTCAGGCGTTCGGCCTGACCGACGCAGGTGCACGCGACGTGCAGGCGCGCCGTATTGATGCCGCCCATGGCATTTTTGAAGCCCTGGCCTTCCTCGCGGCCGAGCAACGCCGATGCCGGAATGCGGCAGTTCTCGAACAGCATGGGCGCGGTCGGCGCACCGGCTTGGCCCATCTTTTTGTCGACGGCACCAACGCTGAGCCCAGGTGTACCGCGCTCGACCAGAAACGCGGAGATGCCGTCGGCGCCGGGTTTCGTCTCGTCGGTCCGCGCCATCACCACGAACAGGTCGGCGATGTTCGAATTCGTGATGTAGCGCTTCGTACCGTTCAGCACGTAGCCGTTGCCTTCTCGCCGCGCCGTGGTCTCGACGTTGGTCGCGTCCGAGCCTGCGTTTTCTTCGGTCAACGCGAAGGCGCTGGTCCATTCACCTTTGGCGAGCCGCGGCAGATAGGTTGAGCACTGCTCGTCGGTGCCATTGAGCAGGATCGCTTGCGCTGACAGTCCAACCGTGGTCGAGAAGCGCGCGCGATAAACCGACGAGGCGCGCGTCACGGCAATCATGGCGAGACACTGCTTCTCCATGTCGAGCGCGAGACCGCCGTAACGCACGGGGATCGTCAGGCCGAAGAGGCCCATGCTTTTCAGCGGCGCCGCCAGATCGTCCGGCACGCCCGCAATGTCCGACAAGCGCTCCTCGTTCGGGATCAAGGTGTCCGCGACGAGGGTATCGAGCTTGCCGAGCCAGACCGGGAAATCGGTTCTGGCGAGTTCGAAGTCATCCATGTGCACGCGCTTTCAGCGTTCGAACTTCACGTCGTGACGGGGCGCGTGCCAGTTGGCGGCAGCAGTGATGCAGCGCTCCACGTCCTCCTCGATCATGTGACCGGCGGCGACGAGTTTCCGCGCGGCTTCGCCGATCGCTTTCTGGTAGGCGGCGGCGTTGGCATAACGCTCGGCAATCGAGGGTCTGGGATCGCCGGTCATGACGCGTTCTTGGCGGCTCTCGGGGAACGGCAGCGTGCTGCCGGTGAACTCGTGCGTGGCGCCGTGACCGAAGCCGCGTGCGCGCAGGTTCCAACCTGTGTATGTGGCCAACGGTACTTGCACCATCGGCGCACGTACGCCCGCGATGTCGTTGCCGTCGGCGTCGACTGCGGGCACCAGCACGCCGTAGAATTTTCCGGTGCGGCGCGGCGGTTCTTCAAGGATGCCCTTGTCGGCGAGTTGACCGAAGTCGAGCAGCTCCAGGCGGTTCGGCATCTGCGGAAGTGCTGCACCCGGAATAGCCGGGAAGCTCTTGCGCCAGACTTCCCACTCGACCAGCGTGCCGTCGGAGCGGCGCGGAATACGACTCTCCGGCGGCGCTTTGGCTGTCGATGCCCAAGCATCCATGTTGTCGAGCAGGGCGCGGAAGAACATCGACGTCCACACCACGTTCTGGATGTTTTGGCAGACACCGGCATTGCTCGGCTTCTTCAAGAGCGGATCGGCGAAGTGCTGCGACGACGCCCAGAAGTAGGCGCGCACGTTGTCGGGCAACGCGACGTCGTTGCCTTGCGTGTCCGTGTGCGCGAGGCTGCCGCGCCGCTGCCAATACTCGGAGCCGGTTTGCGTGTGGAAGATCAGCGGGTCGGTTTCCGGGCGCTTGCAGATCGCGTCCTTTCTGCCCGTCAGATGGTCGGTCGACGCTCCGTATGTGAACGGGAAGTGGTCGGCGGGATTCTCATGATCCTCGTACTGCTGCCCGCCCGAGACGATGCCGTTGGCGAACCGCTGGTTCAGCCACATCAGGCCGCCGCCTGCGACGTGGGGCAGCAGGCCGTCGAAAACTTTTTTGCCCGTCCCGTCGGCGTTGAAACCGCGATGCACGAAATCGCGGATGCAGCGGCCGGTTTGCGAGCGGCCCCAACCGTAGGCTCGGCTGATCGATATGCCCAAGGGATTGGCCTTGCCCGCAGCGTCCGGTTTGCCGGATTTCAGGAACGCCACAAAATCGCGCACGGCCACGTGGCCAAGGCCCATGACGAAGGGATCGCGGCCCTCATAGACGATCTCGTAGATCCAGCCCGGCTCGAAGCCTTTGGGGATGTGGATGTGCACATCGGAGGCGACCACCGCCGTCTCGGCGCCGGCAGCATCGAGACCTGTGCCCGTCTCGGTGCGCGCGAACATCCATTGGTCCGGCGGCACCGGCATCCGCTTGTCGTCCGGATAGCGCCGCCGCGTCAGACTGGCCTTGCGCGTGTCCAGTGAAACAGCTGGATGGCTCCTTGTCGAAGCGCGCGCGGAGAGCGGGAACGTCGTGATGCCGTGACGCTCGGCGATGTACTCGACGCGAACCGGTCCGGTGATCGGTTTGCCCTTGTCGGTCGCAACGGGCAGGTCGAGCAGGAAGCGATCGCCGCCGGGCAAGAGATCGCCTTGCCATCCAGCCCACGCAAGCGTGTAGCCGCGGCGCATGAAGAAGCCGTTGCCGGCATGCGCCAGCGTACGCGGATCGTTCGAGCCCGGCGCGTCGTTGAAGAACTGCAGGCAGCGGATGTTGCCGCGATTGCCCCAGTCGAAGAACAGGCGGCCATTTCCTTTGGCCGTATCGACAGGTTTCAGGATCGAGATGTCGGAGGCGAAGTGCACGAGGCCGTCCGCACCGACCGGCGCGTGCTCGATGTCGCAGATGCCGTCCTGCGCCTTGGCCTTCGGATCGACCGCGTAGCGGGCGCGGCCCTTGATGCGCTCGTAGGTACCCGCGTTGCCGAACGTGGCGCCATCGGCAAACGCGAAGCGCTCGGTGATGTCGATCTCGATGCGGTTGGTCATGGGCGTGTGTCCTCGAGCGGCTGGTCCGGACCCAAAGCGTAGCACGCTCCAAGCGCGTGGGAAGCGGATGGGGTTCCGGAAAGCAAACGGCCGCCCGAAAGCGGCCGTTTCTATTCGTTCGGCTCTGAGGCTCGGCGTTACTCCGCCGCCTCCTCCGTCGTCCGGCGGCGGCGGCGGACGGGTGCCGCCTCCCCGCCGAGGCCTGGACCGCCGAGCGTGCGATCCCCATCGGCCTTGGCCCGCTCCTTGGCGATGAGCTCGTCGCGCTTGGCGGCGATCTTGCGCAGATCGCGCAGCATGCCGCCGGTGCCGGCCGGGATCAGGCGGCCGACGATGACGTTCTCCTTCAGGCCGTCGAGCGTGTCGACCTTGCCGTTCACAGCAGCTTCGGTCAGCACGCGCGTCGTCTCCTGGAAGGAGGCGGCGGAGATGAACGAGTCGGTCTGCAGCGACGCCTTGGTGATGCCGAGCAAGACGGGTTTGCCGCTCGCAGGCCGCTTGCCTTCTTTATGCAGCACGCGGTTCAAGGCATCGAGTTCGACCTTGTCGATCTGTTCGCCTTTCAGCAGGTCGCTGTCGCCTTGATCCTCGATCTCGGTCTTCTGCAGCATCTGGCGAACGATCACCTCGATGTGCTTGTCGTTGATCGTCACGCCCTGCAGACGGTAGACGTCCTGGATCTCCTTGATCAGGTACTTGGCAAGCTCCTCGACGCCCTTGATTGCAAGGATGTCGTGTGGTGCCGGATGACCGTCGTAGACGAAGTCACCCTTCTCGACGCGATCACCGTGCTGGACAGCGAGGCTCTTGCCGCGGGGGATCAGGTATTCCACCGGGTTCGCGCTTTCGTCGTCCGGCTTGATCGTGATCCGCTGCTTGTTCTTGTAGTCCTTGCCGAACTCGACGGTGCCTGAGATCTCCGCGATGATCGCGTGATCCTTCGGACGCCGCGCCTCGAACAGCTCCGCCACGCGCGGTAGACCGCCCGTGATGTCGCCGGTTTTGGCAGACGCGATCGGCACGCGGGCGAGCGCGTCACCGGCCTTGACCTTGGCGCCGGGCTCGACCGACAGCACTGCGTCGACCGAGAGCAGGTAGCGGGCATCGCCGCCACGCGCGAGCTTGACGAGCTTGCCGCCCTTGCTTTCCTTCAGCACGATCGCGGGCTTCAGCCCAGAGCCGCGCGGGCTCGTGCGCCAGTCGACGACGACGCGGTTGGTCGTGCCCTTGACCTCGTCCGTCTGCTCCTTGACCGAGAGACCGTCGACCATGTCCTCGAAGTCGACAGTGCCGTCGACCTCGGACAGGATCGGACGCGTGAATGGATCCCACTGCGCGATGCGGGTGCCGCGCTTGACCTCGTCACCCTCGTCGACGTGGACGCGTGCGCCGTAGACGATCTTGTGGGTGGCAAGCTCCTTGCCGCCCTGATCGACGATGACGATCGCGTTGGTGCGGCCCATGGCGATAAGCCGCCCCTGGCCGTCGCGCACGATGTTTCGGTTCTTGATGCGCGCCGTGCCGTTGAAGTTCGACTCGATGAACGACTGGTCGACCGTCTGCGCGACGCCGCCGATGTGGAACGTACGCATCGTCAGCTGCGTGCCCGGCTCACCGATCGACTGCGCCGCGATGACGCCGACGGCTTCGCCGATGTTCACCTTCGTGCCGCGGGCGAGATCGCGCCCGTAGCACTTGGCGCAAACGCCGGTTTCGGTCTCGCAGGTCAGCACCGAGCGGATGCGGACTTCCTGCACCTGCGCCTTGTCGATCAACTCGATGTGCCGCTCCTCGATCAGCTCACCTGATTTGATGAGCACCTTCTTGGTTGCGGGATCGAGCACGTCCTCGGCGGTTGTACGGCCGAGCACGCGGGCTGCGAGCGCGACGATCACGGTACCTGCGTCGACCACCGCCTGCACGTTGATGCCGGCGTCGGTCTTGCAGTCGTCCTCGAGGATGATGCAGTCCTGAGCGACGTCGACGAGACGGCGCGTCAGGTAGCCGGAGTTCGCGGTCTTCAGCGCGGTGTCGGCGAGTCCCTTGCGGGCGCCGTGCGTCGAGTTGAAGTACTCGAGGACGGACAGGCCTTCCTTGAAGTTCGAGATGATCGGCGTCTCGATGATCTCGCCCGACGGCTTGGTCATCAGGCCGCGCATGCCGGCGAGCTGCTTCATCTGCGTCGGCGAGCCGCGGGCACCGGAATGGCTCATCATGTAGATCGAGTTGATCTGGTGCTCGCGGCCATTGGCGTCCTTCTTCGTCGCCGAGATGCGGTCCATCATCTCCTTGGCGATCTGGTCGGTGCACTTCGACCAGGCGTCGACCACCTTGTTGTACTTCTCGAGCTGGGTGATGAGACCGTCGTTGTACTGGGTCTCATACTCGCGCGCGAGTTCGGTCGTCTGCGCGACGATCTTTTCCTTGGTCTCGGGGATCACCATGTCGTCCTTGCCAAACGAGATGCCGGCCTTGAACGCGTGGTAGAAGCCGAGGCCCATGATCCGGTCACAGAAAATAACCGTCTCCTTCTGGCCGCAGTTGCGGTAGACGGCGTCGATCAGGCTCGAAATCGCCTTCTTGGTCAGGAGCTGGTTGACGAGCTGGAACTTGACGTCAGGCTTCTTCGGCAGCAGCTCACCGAGCAGCATGCGGCCAGCGGTCGTCTCCATGACCTCCCAGACCTCCTTGCCTTCGGCGTCCATGTTGCGGACGCGGCCCTTGATCTTGGCGTGTAGCGACAGCGTACCGGCGGCGATCGCCTGATGCACCTCGTTGATGGAGCCGAGCAGCGAGCCTTCGCCGATATCCTTGTCGCGCACGATCGAGAGATAGTAGAGGCCGAGCACGATGTCCTGGCTCGGCACGATGATCGGCGCGCCGGACGCCGGATGCAGGATGTTGTTCGTCGACATCATTAGAACGCGCGCCTCGAGCTGGGCTTCCAGCGAGAGGGGAACGTGCACCGCCATCTGGTCGCCGTCGAAGTCGGCGTTGAAGGCCGAGCAGACGAGCGGGTGCAGCTGGATGGCCTTGCCTTCGATCAATGTCGGCTCGAAAGCCTGAATGCCCAAGCGATGCAGCGTTGGCGCACGGTTGAGCATGACCGGGTGCTCGCGGATCACCTGATCGAGCACATCCCAGACCTCGCCCTTCTCCTTCTCGACGAGCTTTTTCGCCTGCTTCACGGTCGCGGCATGGCCCAACGCCTGCAGCCGCGCATAGATGAACGGCTTGAACAGCTCGAGTGCCATCTTCTTCGGCAGGCCGCACTGGTGCAGCTTCAATTCCGGACCGACGACGATGACCGAGCGGCCGGAGTAGTCGACGCGCTTGCCGAGCAGGTTCTGGCGGAAGCGGCCCTGCTTGCCCTTCAGCATATCGGCGAGCGACTTCAGCGGACGCTTGTTGGCGCCCGTGATGACGCGGCCGCGGCGGCCGTTGTCGAACAGCGCGTCGACGGACTCCTGCAGCATCCGCTTTTCGTTGCGGATGATGATGTCAGGCGCGCGCAGGTCGATCAGGCGTTTCAAGCGGTTGTTGCGGTTGATGACGCGGCGGTAGAGGTCGTTCAGGTCCGACGTCGCGAAGCGGCCGCCATCGAGCGGCACCAGCGGGCGCAATTCCGGCGGGATTACCGGCACGACGGTCAGGATCATCCACTCGGGCCGGTTGCCCGACTCGATGAAGGCCTCGATCACCTTGAGGCGCTTGGCCAGCTTCTTCGGCTTGAGCTCGGTGGTTGCTTCCGCGATCTCGTGGCGGATCTCTTCCTGGATCTTGACGAGATCCATCGACATCATGATCTCGCGGATCGCCTCGGCGCCGATGCCAGCGGTGAAGCTGTCGGCGCCGTGCTCCTCGATCGCCGCGTTGTACTGCTCCTCGGTGAGCAGCTGCTTCTCCTTGAACGGGGAGACGCCCGGCTCGACGACGATGTAGTTCTCGAAATAGAGGACGCGCTCGAGGTCCTTCAGCGTCATGTCGAGCAGCAGGCCGATGCGCGAGGGCAGCGACTTCAGGAACCAAATGTGGGCGACCGGCGCCGCCAGCTCGATGTGGCCCATGCGCTCGCGGCGCACCTTGGCGAGCGTCACTTCGACGCCGCACTTTTCGCAGATCAGGCCCTTGTATTTCATCCGCTTGTACTTGCCGCACAGGCACTCGTAGTCCTTGATCGGACCGAAGATGCGCGCGCAGAACAGGCCGTCACGCTCCGGCTTGAACGTGCGGTAGTTGATCGTCTCCGGTTTCTTGATCTCGCCGAAGGACCAGGAGTGGATGTCTTGCGGGCTCGCGATCGAGATCTTGATCTGATCGAAAGTCGGCGCCTGAACCTGGGGTTTGAAGAGGTTCGTGATCTCGTTCATCGTCACTCTCCCGGCAGGACAGCAAGTCCTGAGTTCATTTGAGCGGTTCGTTATCGCCTCCCCGCCAGGTCGAACCGAGCGGGGAGGGTCAGCCACGGCATCGGGCCGTGTTGTTACAGTAGGTTGCCGTCGGTTACTCAGCAGCCGCGGGCGGCAGCTGCGGTCTTGGTTGCGCTTCGTCGTCGCTTGGTGGCTCGACGACCGGCGCCTCGCTGTTGAGCAGCTCGACGTTGAGACCGAGTGCGCGCATCTCCTTGACGAGCACGTTGAAGCTCTCGGGGATGCCCGCCTCGAACGCATCGTCGCCGCGCACGATCGCTTCGTACACCTTGGTGCGGCCGGCAACGTCGTCCGATTTCACCGTCAGCATTTCCTGCAGCGTGTAGGCGGCGCCGTAGGCCTCGAGTGCCCACACCTCCATCTCGCCGAAGCGCTGGCCGCCGAACTGCGCCTTGCCACCGAGCGGCTGCTGGGTGACGAGGCTGTAGGGGCCGATCGAACGGGCGTGGATCTTGTCGTCGACAAGGTGGTGCAGTTTCAGGAGGTACTTGTAACCGACCGTCACTTGCCGATCGAACGGCTCGCCGGTGCGCCCGTCGTAGAGCGTGACTTGGCCCGAACTGTCGAAGCCGGCAAGCTTCAACATGTCGACGATGTCGGCCTCTCGGGCGCCGTCGAACACCGGCGTCGCGATCGGAACGCCGGTCTTCAGCTGGTTGCCGAGCGCGACGATCTCCTCGTCCTTCCACTTCGCCGTGGCGTCGGACTTGCCGTAGATCTTCTGCATCTGGTCGCGCAGCGCCTTGGCTTGCCCTGACTCGTGGTACTTCTCGAGCGCGGCATCGATGGCGCGGCCGAGACCACGGCAGGCCCAGCCGAGATGCGTCTCGAGAATCTGCCCGACGTTCATACGCGATGGCACACCGAGCGGATTGAGCACCACATCGACGTGCGTGCCGTCGTCGAGGAACGGCATGTCCTCGCACGGTACGATCATCGAAACGACGCCCTTGTTGCCATGCCTGCCGGCCATTTTGTCGCCCGGCTGGATCTTGCGCTTCACGGCGACGAAGACTTTGACCATCTTCATCACGCCGGGCGGCAGCTCGTCACCGCGCTGCAGCTTGTCGACCTTGTCGACGAAGCGACGCTCGAGGCCCTTCTTGGCCTCCTCGTACTGCTTCTGGATGGCCTCGACGCCGGCCATCGCCTTCTCGTCCTTGAGGCCGATTTCCCACCACTGGCTGCGCGGGATCTCGGTCAGCACCGGCTCGTCGATGACGGTACCCTTGCGGGCACCCTTCGGTCCCTTGGAGACCTCCTGGCCGATGATCGCGTCCTTCAGGCGGCCGTAGACGTTACGGTCGAGGATCTGCAGCTCGTCGTCGCGGTCCTTCGCGAGACGCTCGATCTCCTCGCGCTCGATCGCCATCGCGCGCTGGTCCTTGTCGACGCCGTGGCGATTGAAGACGCGCACTTCGACGACAGTTCCGGCGACGCCCGGCGGAAGGCGCAACGACGTATCGCGCACGTCCGACGCCTTCTCGCCGAAGATCGCGCGGAGGAGTTTTTCCTCCGGCGTCATCGGGCTTTCGCCCTTCGGCGTGATCTTGCCCACCAGGATGTCGCCTGGCTGCACTTCGGCGCCGATGTAGACGATGCCGGCTTCGTCGAGGTTCTTCAGCGCTTCTTCCGAGACATTCGGAATGTCGCGCGTGATCTCCTCCGGGCCGAGCTTGGTGTCGCGGGCCATCACCTCGAATTCCTCGATGTGGATCGAGGTGAAGATGTCCTCGGACACGACGCGCTCGGAGAGCAGGATCGAGTCCTCGAAATTGTAGCCCATCCACGGCATGAACGCGACGAGGATGTTCTTGCCGAGCGCGAGATCACCAAGATCGGTCGAGGGACCGTCGGCGATGATTTCGCCCGCCTCGACGTGATCGCCGACATTCACCAGCGGCCGCTGGTTGATGCAGGTGTTCTGGTTCGAGCGCTGGAATTTGCGCAACCGGTAGATGTCGACGCCCGGCTTCGAGGGATCCTGCTCCTCGGTGGCGCGAACGACGATACGCGTCGAGTCGACCTGATCGACGACACCGGTGCGGCGGGCACCGATGGCGGCGCCTGAGTCACGCGCCACCACTTCTTCCATGCCGGTGCCGACGAGCGGCGCCTCGGCCTTGATGAGCGGCACCGCCTGACGTTGCATGTTCGAGCCCATGAGGGCGCGGTTGGCGTCGTCGTTCTCGAGAAACGGGATCAACGCGGCCGCGACCGAGACGAGCTGCTTCGGCGAGACGTCGATGTAGTCGACCTTCTCCTGCGGAACCAGCATCACGTCGCCCTGATAGCGGACCGTGACCAGATCCTCGGTCAGCATGCCCTTCTCGTTGATGACGGCGTTGGCCTGGGCAACGTGGTGGCGCATCTCCTCCATGGCGGAGAGATAGGCAACCTCGGTCGTGACGTGGCCGTCCTTCACCTTGCAGTACGGGCTCTCGATGAAGCCGTACTTGTTGACGCGCGCAAACGTCGCGAGCGAGTTGATGAGGCCGATGTTCGGACCTTCCGGCGTCTCGATCGGGCAGATGCGGCCGTAGTGCGTCGGGTGCACGTCGCGCACCTCGAAGCCGGCGCGCTCACGCGTCAGACCGCCTGGGCCCAACGCCGAGAGACGACGCTTGTGCGTGATCTCCGACAGCGGGTTGGTCTGGTCCATGAACTGGCTCAACTGCGAGGAGCCGAAGAACTCGCGCACCGCGGCCGCTGCCGGCTTGGCGTTGATCAGGTCCTGCGGCATCACGGTGTCGATGTCGACCGAGCTCATCCGCTCCTTGATCGCGCGCTCCATGCGGAGCAGGCCGATGCGGTACTGGTTCTCCATGAGCTCGCCGACCGAGCGCACGCGCCGGTTGCCGAGATGGTCGATGTCGTCGATTTCGCCCTTGCCGTCGCGCAGGCCAACGAGGGTCCTGACGACCTCGAGGATGTCCTCCTTGCGGAGAACGCGCATGGTGTCCTCGACCTTGAGATCGAGGCGCATGTTCATCTTGACGCGACCGACGGCCGACAGATCGTAGCGCTCGCTATCGAACATCAGGCCATGGAACAGGGCCTCGGCCGCATCCAGCGTCGGCGGCTCGCCCGGACGCATGACGCGGTAGATGTCGAGCAATGCCTCCTCGCGATTGGAGTTCTTGTCGACGTTGAGCGTGTTGCGGATGTAGGCGCCGACAGTGACATGGTCGATGTCGAGAATCGGGAACTCCTTGACCTTGGCTTCCTTCAGCAGGTCGAGCAGCTTGGCATCGATCTCATCGCCGGCTTCGCCGTAAATGCGGCCGGTTTCGAGGTCGATGATGTCCTCGGCGAGATAACGCCCGGCGAGATCCTCGGCCGAAGCCAGCACCTCATTCAGGCCGCCTTCGCCGAGATCGCGGGCGCGCCGCGCCGTGATCTTCTCGCCGCCCTTGGCGATGATTTCGCCAGAGCGCGCGTCGATGAGATCGGCGACCGGCGTGACGCCGCGCATCTTCTCGGCGACGAAGGGCAGCTTCCAGCCTTTCTTCGAGTCCTTGATCTGGAGCTGGCTGAAGAACGTGCCCAGGATTTCCTCGTCGTTGAGGCCGAGCGCGTACAGCAGCGTCGTCACCGGGAGCTTGCGCCGGCGATCGATACGCACGAACACCACGTCCTTGGCGTCGAACTCGAAGTCGAGCCAGGAGCCGCGATAGGGGATGATGCGGGCTGCAAACAACAGCTTGCCCGATGCGTGCGTGCGGCCGCGATCATGGTCGAAGAAGACGCCCGGCGAGCGGTGCATCTGCGAAACGATGACGCGCTCCGTACCGTTGATGATGAAAGTGCCGTTCGGCGTCATGAAGGGCATGTCGCCCATGTAGACGTCCTGCTCCTTCACGTCCTTGATCGACTTGGAACCGGTTTCCTCGTTCACATCGAACACGATCAGGCGCAGCTTCACCTTCAGCGGTGCCGCAAACGTCATATCGCGCTGCTGACATTCGTCGACGTCGAACTTCGGCGGCTCGAACTCATAGCGCACGAACTCGAGCGTGGACTTGCCCGCGAAGTCCGAGATCGGGAACACGGAACGGAACACGGATTGCAGGCCTGTATCTGTACGCCCGCCCGGCGGTTCCTTCACCATCAGGAAGTCTTCGTAGGAGCTCTTTTGGACCTCGATGAGGTTCGGCATCACAGCCACCTCGCCGATGTGACCGAACTTTTTCCTGATGCGCTTCCGGCCGGTAAAGGTCTCAGCCATGTCCGCTCCTCTTTGCTGGCGGGGCTCCGCCTCGGATTTCACCCGTTGCAACGCAGGCTGCAGCGGGCCGTTCTGAAAACGGTTTGCCGGAGGACCCGAACCCGCGCTGTCGGCACGGTGGAGCCTCCGGAAAACCGTTCGAAACTGTCCCCTCCCCCCGTGAAGGACGAGGAGAGGGGACAGGCATTTACTTCACCTCGACCTTGGCGCCAGCATCTTCGAGCTGCTTCCTGATCTTGGCGGCATCATCCTTTGAGATGCCTTCCTTCACAGCCTTGCCGCCCGCCTCGACGAGATCCTTCGCCTCCTTGAGACCGAGGCCCGTGATCGTGCGGACTTCCTTGATGACGTTGATCTTCTTGTCGCCACCCGAGAGGAGGATGACGGTGAACTCCGTCTGCTCTTCAACGGCGGCAGCTGCACCGCCGGCCGGGCCGGCAGCAACCGCAACTGCCGCAGCGGCGGCGGACACACCCCACTTGGTCTCGAGCATCTTGATCAGCTCGGAGGCTTCGAGGATTGTCAGTGAGGACAGTTCAGCTTCGATTTTCGAAAGGTCAGCCATTGTACGTTCCTAGTTGGTTTGTTTGGTTCGAACCCAAGTTCGATCGGATTGCGTGAAAGGTGCCGCCGGCTCAGGCAGCGTCCCCCTTGTCCACCTTCGCCTTGAGCAAGCGAGCGAGGGATGAACCCGGCTCGTTGATCGTGCGAGCGAGCTTGGCAGCCGGCGCTTGAATGACACCGAGAAGCTTGGCTCTGAGCTCGTCCAGCGAGGGCAGTTCGGCAAGCGCCTTCACAGCATTGGCATCGAGAACGGTTTTGCCCATCGCGCCACCGAGGATCACGAGCTTGTCGTTGTCCTTGGCATAAGCGACGGCAGCCTTCGCCGCGGCAATCGGGTCCTTCGAATAGGCCAGAAGAACCGGCCCCTTCAAAAGTCCTTTGATGCCCTCGGCGTCCGTGCCTGTGAGTGCAAGCGCTGCCAGCCGGTTCTTGGCCACCCTCACCGAGCCACCAGCCGCCTTGACGCGGCGGCGGAGATCGGCGGATTGGGCAGCCACCAGGCCGGCATTGCGAGCTACGACGATCACACCCGTGTTTTTCAACACGCCGTTGAGCGCCGAAACGAGCTCACTTTTTGCGGCTCTGTCCACTTTGGCTACACTCCGTTTTGCGACCAGCGCCTCGCGGCACCGGTTGCGGGTTGCACCTGCCGCCTCCGGTTCATGCCGTGCGGCACACCTGAGGCGACGCTTGGTCCTGTCCGCCCGCGCGCAAGAAGCGGCACGGTGCGACCCGAAGAGGTTCGAAACCAGACTTCCCCCAACGAGGGCGATCCGATTCGTCTCCCGTCTATTGCAGGCCCCGGTTGGGCTTAGGCCGGCCTCGCGGACGGCACCTGCAGTCTCGGACAGGTCGGGCGCAGTGCTGGCCTCGAGAGGCCGTCGTCGCGCCCGTTATCCGGATCTTGCGATCCGGAATTCAACGGCGGTGGGAAAGCCCCGCCACCCGAATCACCCAAATCATCAGCCCTGTACGGGGCCGCTCATGACGGTTGCCGGATCGAGCTTCAGGCCCGGTCCCTGCGTCGAGCCGATCGAGATCTTCTTCACGAACGTGCCCTTGGAACCGGCCGGCTTCGAACGCGCAACCGCTTCGACGAACGCCTTGATGTTCTCGACCAGCGCCTTCTCGGCAAAGCTCGCTTTGCCGACGCCGGCATGCACGATGCCTGCCTTTTCGACGCGGAACTCGACTGCGCCGCCCTTGGCACCGCGCACAGCACCGGCGACGTCCATGGTCACCGTGCCGACACGCGGGTTCGGCATCATGCCGCGGGGGCCGAGCACCTTGCCCAAGCGGCCGACGAGGCCCATCATATCAGGCGTCGCGATGCAGCGATCAAAGTTGATGTTGCCCTTCGACACTTGCTCGACGAGATCCTCGGCGCCGACGACATCGGCGCCAGCGGCCTTCGCCTCTTCGGCCTTGGGACCACGCGCGAACACGGCAACGCGTTGCGTGCGCCCGGAGCCGTTCGGCAATGCGCAGACGCCACGGACCATCTGGTCGGCGTGCTTCGGATCGACGCCCAGGTTCATGGCAATTTCGATCGTCTCGTCGAACTTCGCCTTGGAACGGGCCTTGATCAACTTGACGGCCGTGTCGACATCGTACGCCTTGGCGCGGTCGATGCCTTCGTTGGCGGATGCGAGGCGCTTGCCGCCGGCGAGCTTGGTCGCCTTGATCTTCTCGGGTGCGATTGCCATTGCGTTACTCCACCACCTGCAGGCCCATCGACTTGGCGGTGCCAGCGATCGTCTTCGCGGCAGCCTCGACATCGGCGGTGTTCATATCCTTCATCTTCAGCTTGGCGATGTCGCGCACCTGCGCCATCGTGATCTTGCCGGCGACCGCGCGGCCCGGCTCCTTCGATCCCGAACCCGGCTTGCCGGTCGGCTTCATGCCGGCGGCCTTCTTGATCAGGTAGGTCGCGGGCGGCAGCCGCATTTCGAACGTGAACGAGCGGTCGGAATACACGGTGATCTTCACCGGCACCGGCGCGCCCTGCTCGAGGTCCTTCGTCTTGGCGTTGAAGGCCTTGCAGAATTCCATGATGTTGACGCCGCGCTGGCCGAGCGCGGGGCCGATCGGCGGCGCCGGATTGGCCTGCCCTGCAGGTACCTGCAGGTTGATGAAGCCGTCTACTTTCTTTGCCATTCTTCTCTCCGTTGCGAGGGCTCGAGCCCTCCAGGGTTAGCGGTCAACGGGCAGGCCTGCCCTTCCGCAGAAACAGGCGACCAACCGGGGTTGGCTGCACTGATGTAAGCGCCGGTAGCCACAGGCTATCCGGTTACCTTTTCGACCTGGCTGAACTCCAGATCCACTCGCGTCGGGCGGCCGAAGATCATCACTGCCACCTTGAGGCGGGCGCGCTCCTCGTCGACCTCTTCCACCTGGCCGGCGAAACTCGCGAACGGCCCGTCGGAAACCTTGATGTTCTCGCCGATCTCGTAGGTGACCGAGGGTTTCGGCCGCTCGACGCCTTCCTGTACTTGGTTCAGGATGCGCGACGCTTCCGCCTCGGAAATCGGAATAGCCTTGTTCTCGGCGCCGAGGAAGCCGGTAACCTTCGGCGTGTTCTTGATCAGCACGAAGGCCGCGTCGGTCATTTCCATCTTGACCAGCACATAACCCGGGAACAGCTTGCGTTCGACGTCGCGGGCCTTGTTGCGCACGACCTCGCGGACTTGCTCGGACGGCACCAGCACGTCGTCGAACAGGTGCTCGAGGTTCGCGGATTTGGCGCGCTCCTTGATCGACTCGGCCACCTTCTTCTCGAAGTTCGAGTAGGCGTGCACAATGTACCAGCGCTTCGCCATGCTTGGCTTCTCTCTCGCTTCGTTCATGCTTGCCGCATTGCACCGACCCCTTGGGATCAGCGAACTATTCCCAGGACGTACTGCACCAGCCAACCGAGCGTCAGATCAGCCGTGGTGAAGAAGGCTGCAGCCAGGGTGACCATGAAAAGGACCATGACTGTGGTGATCCAGACTTCCTTCCAGGTCGGCCACGTAACCTTCGCGACTTCCTGTCGGACTTCCTGAATAAACTGAAAGGGGTTCAAAGCCATCCGCACCGGTCCCTCATATCGGCCTGCGCCCGCCCGCACGGGGAGCCGACATGGCACAATCCAATCTCAAATCGCAATTTCTCAAGTTTCCAGAATGACTTAGACAAGATGACCGCAGTTGGAGTGGCAGGGGCGGAGGGTCTCGAACCCCCAGCCTTCGGTTTTGGAGACCGACGCTCTACCAATTGAGCTACACCCCTCGACTCGTTACCGTTGCCCACTCGGACACATTCTATGTCAGTGTGGACACCGTCATCTCGTGGTTGTCTTGGCTGATGCCCTGACACGGGCTGGACATCAGGCATCGATGCTGGAACCTCAAACGTCATAGTCGGCCAAGCGCGCTTCGGGATCTCCCTTCAGCCTCGCTGCCGACCTGATTGTTGCGACCTTGTTGGAGGCCCTTATAGCGGTGTCAATGAAACGTTACAAGCCTCAACCGCTCATATTTTCTTGACACGCCTGGGAATGCCGCACACGTGGTGGACTGAACGGTGATTTCATAAGGCTTCGACAACGACAGCAGTCCCGTAGGCAAGCACCTCGGTAACGCCGGCGTTGATCTCGTTGGCATCATAGCGCATTGCGATAATGGCGTTGGCACCCATCGTCTTGGCGTGTGCAACCAGGAGTTCATAGGCCTCCTGCCGCGCCTGCTCGGCCAGCCGCGTGTAGATTGTGATGTTGCCGCCCTTCAGCGTCTGCAGAAAGGCGCCGAGCCCCGCCACGATGTTGCGCGAGCGAACGGTCACCCCCCGTGCGACGCCGAGATGGCGCACGACGCGGTAGCCGGCAAGGTCGTTGGTGGTTGCGACGAGCATGGCATGAGGGAGTAGGGAGTAGTGAATAGGGAGTAGCAATCCGCCACCTACCTACTGCCAACTCCCCACTCGCTACTCCCTATCTATTCCACGATCTTGGTCACGACGCCGGCGCCGACTTGCTTCAGTTTTGTCGGCGCCGCGCGCTCGGATATCTCGACCTACTCCACGATCTTGGTCACGACGCCGGCGCCGACGGTACGGCCGCCCTCGCGGATGGCGAAGCGGACCTTCTCTTCCATGGCGATCGGCTGGATCAGCTCCACCGAGAACTCGGCGTTGTCGCCCGGCATCACCATTTCC